>JANMJI010000192.1:0-12182 GCA_031371275.1 Betaproteobacteria bacterium | reverse complement strand
GTGGTGGCTTGCCGAGCGCGCTGACGGCAAAGGAACCGAAGTCGGCGACCCTGATGAATATCTCGCAGCTGCCGAGGGCTACGTTGAAAAAATGTTCTCCGGTGGAAAAGCAGAGCTCCGTCCAATCTACGACGCGCTGCTGAAGACCGGTCTCAAGGTCGGCAAAGACGTTAAGGCCTGTCCCTGTCAAACCATCGTCCCCTTGTATCGCAATCACGTCTTTGCACAGATCAAACCGACGACGCGCACACGCATCGACTTCGGTTTAGCCCTGGGCGACACGAAAGCCAAAGGACGACTGATCGACACCGGTGGCTTTGCCAAGAAAGATCGCATCACACACCGCCTTGAAATCAAAACCCTCAGCGACATTGATGCCGAGGTCGAACGCTGGTTCAAACGCGCCTATGAACTGGATGCCTGAGTGCCCGTGGCCTTTGCGCTGGGCTGGATGGCTTCGCGCTTTGATTTGAAGCAGCTTAAGCGCGAACATGAAGACGCGCCGCGGGCCTACTTCAAGGGCCTGAACCTGCTGCTCAACGAACAGCAGGACAAAGCCATCGACGCCTTCATCGAGGCTGTGCAGAACGACCCCGACACCACCGAGTTGCACTTCGCCCTGGGCAACCTGTTTCGCCGTCGCGGCGAATTCGAGCGCGCCGTGCGGGTGCACGAACATCTGCTCGGCCGCAGTGACTTGAAGACCGGCGACCGCGACCGCGCCCAGCGTGCGCTGGCGCAAGACTTCATGAAGGCCGGCTTGTTCGACCGCGCCGAAGCGGCCTGGCATGCGCTGGACGGAACGCCCTTCGATGGCGAAGCGCAATTGGCGCTGCTGTCGCTGTACGAACGCTCGCGTGACTGGCCGCAGGCGGCTGCGGTGGCACGCCGGCTGGAACAGGCGGGCAGTGGTTCTTTCGCTTCGCGCATTGCCCACTACGAATGCGAACTGGCTGAGGCTGCCGACGCCGCCGGCCGCCTTGACGAAGCCAGCGCCGCGTTGCAGCGTGCCCGTGAAGCCGCGCCGCAGGCACCGCGCCCCTTGCTGCTGGCCGGCCAGCGCCTGTTGAGCCAAGGTGATGCAGCCGGCGCGCTGCGCGCCTGGGACACGCTGCGCGAACAACACCCGACCAGCTTCCTGCTGGTGGCGGCTGACTACGTGAAGGCGGCACAAGCCTGCGGCCAAACCGAAGCCGCCCACAGCGCTCTGGCGCAGGCACTGCAAGACCTGCCCGCGGTGGAACTGCTGGCCGCGCTGGAAACGCTGGAAGCGCCCGATGACCCCGCCCGCCTGCCCCGGTTGCTGAACCAGCTGAAACTGCAGCCCAGCCTGAGCGCCGCACAACGCCTGCTGGAACTGCCACCGCAAACCTGGACGCCGCAAGCCTGGGCCGCGCTGCGTGCTGCGGTAGACCGCAGCGTGGCGCCGCTGCAGCGCTACCGCTGCGCCGCTTGCGGTTTTGAAGCGCGGCACTATTTCTGGCAATGCCCAGGCTGCCTGAGCTGGGACAGCTACCCGCCGCAGCGCATCGATGCGCTATGAACCCGGCGCTATGAAACCGCGCTGTGAAACCCTGGCGCCCCGTGACAGCCGTTCACGGCGCCAGTTGCTTCTCAAGCAAGGCCAGCACATCGGCCCGTGAAGGCACCTGCCCCTTGCCACCGATGCTGGCCACGCGCCCAGGCCCGGTGATGGCTGCCAGGCCGGGTTCGTGGTCGCAGTAAATGCCCAAGGTGGGCCGGCCCAAAGCGGCGGCCAGGTGCGTAAAGCCGGTGTCCAGCCCCACCACCTGTTTGGCGCCGGCCAGCAAAGCCGCCATCTCACCGACGCGCAGGAAAGGTGGCACGTCGCCATCACAGCCCGCGGCAATGCCCTCGGCCTGGCTTTGTTCTGATTCACGGCCCCACAGCACCACCGGCATCCAGCCCAGGTCCAGCAGGCGCCGGCCCACGGCCACCCAGTGGCGTTCTGGCCAGAGCTTCTCGCGCCGGCTGGCGTTGGGTATCAGCACCGCGTAGTCGCGTCGCGGTATCCAGGCCGGGCTGGGTGCACGCAGGCCGAAATCGGGGCTGCCCGCGGGCACCGTGTAGCCCAAGTGGGCGGCGGCCAGCAGCCGGCAGCGTTGCACGGCTTGCAGGTTGCGCGGCACCGCGGCGGTGTGTTTGTACAACCAAGCAGCAGCCGGTTCACGAATGCTCTGGCGGTCATAGCCCAATACCGGCGCGCCGGCCTGGCGGGCCCACCACGCACTCTTCAGCAGGCCTTGCAGGTCCAGCACGCCGTCGTAGCCGGCGTGCTTCAAGCCGTGCCGCAAGGCGCCCATCGCACGCCAGGTGTCAGCGCTGAAAAGCGCACTGCGCCACTTGCGCCAAGCCATCGGCAACACCCGTCGCACGGCCGGGTGCATTTGCGGAATGGCCGCGAACGGGGCTTCCACCAGCCAGTCGATCTCGGCCTGTGGATGGTGGCGGTGGATGTCGTTGACCACCGGCGTCGCATGCACCACATCGCCCATGGACGAGGTCTTGACGATGAGCAGCCGCACTAGCGCTGGCTCTCTTTGACGAGCTCGGGATTGAAGCGCGGGTCGTTGTACATCTTGAACTGTCGGTAGACCTTGAAGTAGGCACGTCCAGCCTGCGCATCGGCCAGCAAGGCGTCCAGGCAGGCGGCCAGGTCTTGCCGCTGTTGCTGCAAACGTTCGAGCTTGACATGGCTGGCAGCGCGGTGCGCGTCGTCAACATCGCTGCGCTGTGTCTGGCGTTGCATCGCGTGGGCCTTCAGCGCCATGATCGACAGGCGGTCGATCATGCTGCCGGCGGTCTCGCTGTTCAGCCGCGCACCGGCCGCCACCGTGGCCTGCGGCGCATCGCTGCGCGCCGACGCTGCGTCCACCAAACCCAGCGCCACCAGCAGGATTTCATCGATGCGTTCGGTGGCGTCGTTGCGCGCCTGGTTGAAGCCGTCGATGGCGCGCTTGTTGGCCGCGATGTCGGCCGCTGCCACCGTGGTGCGGCGCGCCAGGTCTTCTTCGGCCCACAGCTGGCTGTTGTGGCGGTGATTGGCCTGCACCCAATGCCACAGACCGCCTTCGTTCGTGGACGCCACCACCGTGGGCCAGCCCGGCGTTGCGAGCCATTCGTCCTGCATCGCAACGATCTCGGCGGCACCGGGTATGCGGGCAGCGCCACGGGCAGGGCCATGGGGCAGACCAGGGGTCGAAGCAAGGCTCTGGCGCATGGTCGTGGAATGGGGTGCTGAAGGCAATTCGGTGGCCGCAGGGGCGATGGCAGAATGCCGCGATTATTCGACAAATCAGCGCGCCCCCCGACGATGCATCCCGCCCCTTTCAGCAGCGAGCCGGCATGACATGGGCTTTGCCCAGCGTCGAAAGCCTGGCCCGGGCCCGTGTGCTGGTGGTCGGCGACGCCATGCTCGACCGCTACTGGTTCGGGGGTGTCGAACGCATCTCGCCCGAAGCGCCGGTGCCCGTGGTGCGCGTCACGCGCGAGGAAAACCGTCTGGGCGGCGCCGCCAATGTGGCCATCAACGTCAAGTCGCTGGGCGCGCAGTGCACGCTGCTCACTGTGGTGGGCGACGACGACCCCGGCCGCAGCCTGCGTGCGCTGCTGGATGCGCAAGGCGTGGCGGCGGTGCTGGGCACCGACCCGCTGCTGCAGACCGTGGTCAAGCTGCGGGTGATTGGCCGCTCGCAACAATTGCTGCGCATCGACTTCGAAAACCAGCCTGCGCATGAAGTGCTGCAGCTGATGCTGGCCGACTACGAGCGCCTGCTGCCGCAACACGACCTGGTGCTGCTTTCCGACTATGGCAAGGGCGGCCTGACCCATGTCGGGCAGATGATCGCCTTGGCGCGCAGCGTCGGCAAGCCGGTGCTGGTGGACCCGAAGGGCACTGACTTCAGCCGTTATGCCGGCTGCACCGCCATCACCCCCAACCGCAGCGAGTTGGCACAGGTGGTCGGCGCCTGGGACAGCGAAGCCGACCTGGCGGCCCGCGCCACCACGCTGCGCCAGCGCCTGGGCGTGCAAGGCCTGCTGCTGACGCGCTCTGAAGAAGGCATCAGCCTGTTTGATGAAGACGGGCCCCTGCGCCTGCCCACAGAAGCACGCGAGGTCTTCGACGTGACCGGCGCCGGCGATACGGTGATCGGCGTGCTGGCCGCGCTGATGGCCGGCGGCCTGTCGCTGCGGCAGGCCGCGCCACACGCCAACCGCGCGGCCGGCATCGTCGTCTCGCGCTTCGGCACGGCGGCGGTGACACGCGCCGAGCTCGCCGCATGACTGCGCAGCTTTGGCCGGGCTTGAAGGCGCACCCGTGACCGCGGTGACTGCGCATTCGCGCAAAGGCCCGGGCGGTGACGCAGACGACCTGCTGCGCAAACTGCTGCGCCGCGACGACGCTGCCGCGCTGGCCCGACTGGCCCATCTGCCGCGGCCAATGGTCTTCACCAACGGCGTCTTCGACATCCTGCACCGGGGCCACATCAGCTGTTTGGTGGCGGCGCGCGGCCTCGGCGCCAGCCTGGTGGTGGGACTGAACAGCGACGTGTCGGCGCGTGGCCTGGGCAAGGGCGCCGACCGGCCGTTAAACGGCGAACTCGACCGCGCCTGCGTGCTCGGGGCGCTGGCCGCGGTGGATGCCGTGCTGTTGTTCGACGAGCCCACCCCGCTGGCGCTGCTGACCTTGTGCCGGCCCGACCTGTACATCAAAGGCGGCGACTACGCCATCGAAACACTGGCCGAAACGGCCCTGGTGCGCGGCTGGGGTGGCCGCGCCCTGGCACTGCCTTTTGTCGCGGGCTACTCCACCACCGCGATGGTCAGGCGCATTGCGCAAGGCAAGGTGCCGCAATGAAAACGCAGCGTCAGAACTTCCGCCCGCCTGACGGACCCCATGACACTGCAACCCGCCGCATGCTGACATCCGAAGTGCACTGACACCTCGCACGCAAACCTGCGCCTTCATGCCGTGCCCCCGCTGACCAACCCACTGACCAACCCACTACCGGCTCCGGGCCGCCCGCTCATCGTGCGCATCCGCAACTGGGTCGGCGATGTCGTGCTGGGCCTGCCGGCACTGCAGCTGCTGCAAGCGCATGGCCACCAATTGCACATCGTCGCGCGCGGCAAATGGGCGCCGGCGCTGCTGTCTGGCTGGCCCTGGCCGGTGACGGTGCAGCCGACCGAGCTGGGCGCCAAGCTGAAGCAATTGCGCGCACTGCGCCGGCACTGCGCGCAGATCGACCCCGGCTTCACGCGGCGCGAGAACGCGCTGCTGCTGCCGGTGTCATTTTCGAGCGCAATGGAGCTGCGCCTGGCGGGCCTGCGCGCCGTCGGCGTGGCCAAGGAAGGCCGCTCGCCGCTGCTGGCACGCGCCGAGCCCTGGGCCGGTAGCGGGCACGAACTGGAACGCTACTGGGACATCACCTGCCGCTTCCTGCGCGTGCAGGCAGCGCCGCCACGCAACATCGGTTTTCAGGTGGCCCCGGCCAAGGCCGAAGAAGCCGACCGCCTGCTTGCCGCCCATGGCTTGAGCGGCGCCTTTGTGATGGTCTGCCCTTTCGCTGCCGGGCGTGCCGCTACGGCCAACAAAGCGGCCAAGAAGTGGCCAGACTTCGCCGACTTTGTGCGCCTGGGCAGCGCGCGGCTGGGCCTGCCGCTGGTGGTCTATCCCGGCCCTGGTGAACATGCCGCGGCGCGTGAGCTTTACCCCGCCGCACAAATGCTTGAAGGCAACGACCTGGCCGTCTACGCCGCACTGCTGCAGCGCGCGGCGCTGGTGGTGGCCAACGACACCGGCCCGGGCCATCTGGCCGCCGCGCTGGGCCGGCCCGTCATCAGCGTGCTGGGCGGTGCCAACGCTCCGCGCTGGGCGCCCTGGGGGCCGGGCGTGAGGGTGCTGCAGAAACAGGGTGTCGGCGAAACCATCGTCTGGCCCAGCGCAGAAGAAGGCCTGGCACTGGCGCAGCAACTGTTGCACCACCAGGCTTGAAGGGCATGGCCGGTATCTACCCACCGCCGCTGGCGTCGCCACCCGCTGCGAGCCCATGACATTCCCTTGGGGGCCCCCGGTCAGGGGCCCCCGGCGAACCCCGCCGCGGGGGAATGACGCGCCGGCGGTGGTTCAACAGAATTCATCCCAGCCCAAAAGCAAAGCCACTTCCGGCCAAGCTCGGGGCCGATGACCTCAAGTTCAACCTCAACCTCAACCTCAAGTTCACTTCAATTTCAGGAGAACCACCATGATCCGCAATTTCATCACTCTGTTGCTCACCGTCTTCGCGCTCAACGCCTTCGCGGCGGTGGACGTGAACCAGGCCAGCCGCGCCGACCTGGAAACTGTCAAGGGCATCGGCCCAGGCCTGTCGGGCAAGATCGTCGATGCCCGCAAGACAGCACAGTTCAAGAACTGGGGTGACCTGGTCGAACGTGTCGGTGGCATCGGTGACCGCAACGCCGTCAAGTTGTCGCAGGCCGGCTTGACGGTCAGCGGCAGCAGCTTTGACGGCAAGACCGCAGCATCCGTTTCCGCAACCACAAGTGCAGCCGCGCCGGCCAAGGAAGCCAAGGCCAAGAAGGCGAAGAAGGGCGAGAAGGCCGACGCCTGAAGTCTGGTGCAGGCTTCGCTTCAGGGCAGCTGGATGTCGGGCGCGGCGCCGGCCAACGCCGGTGCCGAGGCCGGTGCCAGTGCCGGTGCCGAGGCCAGCACCGGCGCCCTGTCCCAGTTGAAAAAACGCAGCACCTCGTCGCGCCGGGCTTCGGTGTCGGCCTCGCCCAGCGCCATCAGCTCTTGCGTGTAGGGCGCCTCGAACAGCAGGTAGCTGGCCAATGCCGAGCCCCGCGCCTGCGCGCCCTGCCCGCCCACACCCACGCCGCGCAGCAGCGCGCGCACCGGCGCCGGCAGGGCGCCCAGGTGGCGCGCTGCGATGTCGTCCAGCCGCTGTGATGGCGAGATGACCAGCGCTTCCAGCGGACGCAAGGGCGTGTCGGCCAAAGCCGATTCAGGCAACAGCGCCAGCGTGCGGTTGATGCGCCGCATGCGTTCGATGTCGACCGCCAGCGCGTCAAGAAAGATGCTGGACATCGCATGGCCGGCAATTTGCGCCAGGCTGGGGTAGCCACCGACTTCAATCACCGTGCGGCCCGTCGGTTCCTGCATGCGCCCAACGCCGACGATGAACAGCCTTTGCGCACCCAGGTGCACGGCCGGCGACAGCGGCGCCGTCTGGCGCATCGAACCGTCACCAAACCAGCCGCCTTCGCTGGCGCTTTCAATGCGCGTGGCCGGAAACACAAAGGGGATGGCCGACGAAGCCAGCAGGTGCGTCTGCGTCAAACGCCCGGGCACGGCCACGCGCTGCGAACGCTGCCAGGGTTCCACCGCGGCGGCCGATTCGTAGAAGGTGTAGTGCTCGCCGCTGGTGTAGCTGGAAGCGGTGACGGCGAGCGCCTGCAGGTGTTGCTGCGCCAGCATCAGCGGCAGCCGTTCCAGCGGCACCAGGCGCCGCAACAACTCGGCCAGCGGGCTGTTGTCCAGCAGAGAACGCGGCTTGGCGCGCCGCCAACGCGCAATCACCCAGCCCACCGACAACATCGTCAACCACTGCGCGCCACTGCGTATCACGCCCAATGAATCGGCGCGGTAGACCTGTTCGGCGCTGAAGTTGTGCCAGACCTTGGCTATGAGTTCCACCGCGGCTTCAAAGCGGTCGGCCTGGCAGGCCAAAGCCGACGCGTTGATGGCCCCGGCCGAGGTGCCGCAGATGACACCAAACGGGTTGCGCAAGCGGGCCATGGGCTTGAGCGCTTGGCGCCTGATGCGCACCAGCGCCCGCAGCACCCCGACCTGGTAGGCGGCGCGGGCGCCGCCGCCGCTGAGCACCAGCGCCGTGAGGGGGGTTTCGTGCATGGCCCCGACTGTATGGCCGGGGTTGGGCGCGCTGGTGCGGGCTTACGTGGGGACAGCGTCCGCACAGGCCCAGGCGCCGGGGCAACGGCGCGTCGGCTGCGGCGAAACTTCAGTCCTTCTTGCCGTGGCCTTTGCCTTTGCCATGGCCGCGTTCGTCATCGTCCCGCCGGTCACGCTCATGATCGCGGTCACGGTCATGCTCATGCGGCCTGACGTTCTGGCCATACCAGCCGTCCTGCACAAAGTACACCGGCACGCCGCAGGCGTTGTACTGCCCGCAGTGCTTGCGCCAGTTCTTGCGGTGGCCAGGCGGCACCCACATGTACACGGGCTGCGGCGGCTCCACCACCTGCACCGGGCGCACGATGATGAGCGGCTGGGCCACCACCACCTGGGGTTGTGGAAAGCGGCCGATGTCGACACGGCCATACACCCCCGGTTGGCTGATGGAGACCGAAACACCAACCTCGGCGGCCAACACCGGTGACGCCACGGCAACGCTCAAAACCAGCGCAGTAACAAGCTTCTTCATTTGAAATCTCCTTCGAGCAGGGTGACGTTGATTCAACGCGCCCCGCTGCGCCGCGGATGTCGGACAACAGGAGTTTTTCATTCGTACACAACCCTTGCAGCACCGCCGTGCGCAATGCTGCGCCAGCGGCCCAGCGCTTCATCGCAAGGCCAGAAGCGGGCCTCGTCACCCAGGTCGATCTCGGCCGTGGCGTCATGCCGCTGCAGCCGCAGGCGTATCGGCAGGCCCTGGGTCAACTCACCTTGTTCGTTAGCCTCACGCCGCGCCGGCCACAACCGCAAGACCTCGGCCACCGGCGGTGTGCTGCCGTTGAGTTCGACCGCCAGATAGCGTCCAAAACGAGCGCGTGCTGCCGGCAAATCCCAGACCTGCGCCACGTTCAGGCGCAGGCCGCCTGAAAAACGGTCGGGTTGCAGCCTGCCTTGCACGATCAACAACTGGTCTTCTGCCATCAGGTCACGGCGCTGCGCGAACAGCTCGTCGGGGGCCACGGCTTCGATGGCTTCGCTGCCATCGTCGAGCTTGAAGATCACCACGCGCCCACGCTGGCCGCTGACACCGCGCGGGTCGGTGACGATGCCCACCAGCAGCTGCGCTTCTCGTGCATCGGTGCGGCTGTCGGCAAGCTCGGCGATGCTGCGGCGCGCGAAGCGGCGCACCTCGTCGCGGTAGGCATCAAAGAGGTGGCCAGACAGATAAAAACCCAGCGCCGTCTTCTCTTGCAGCAGGCGTTCACGCACATCCCACGGCGGCACCTGCACCAGCGCCGGCTCTTGCGTGCTGCTGCCGTGGCTGTCGCCGCTGTCGCCGACCCCGCCCATGTCGAACAAGCCGCCCTGCAGCGCGTTGGCCTCTTGCGTTTCGGCCCAGTCCATGGCCAGCGCCACGCTGGCGAACAAGCTGGCGCGGTCGGGGTGCAGCTTGTCAAAGGCACCGGCTTTCACCAGCGCTTCCACCGCCCGTTTGTTGACCGACTTGCGGTCCACGCGCGCGCAGAAATCAAACAGGCTGCGGAAGGGCCCACCGCCTTCGCCTTCACGCGAACCGCGGCCTTCGCGTGCAGCGACGATGGCCTCGATGGCGCCCTGCCCCGTGCCCTTCACCGCGCCAAGGCCATAGCGCACGGTCTTGTGGTCTATGGGCTCGAAGCGGTGCACGCCGGTGTTGATGTCGGGCGGCTCGAAGCCCACGCCAAACAGCTTGGCGTCGGCCAGCAGCACCTTCAGCTTGTCGGTGTTGTCGGCTTCCACCGTCATGTTGGCGGCGTAGAACTCGGCCGTGCAATGGACCTTGATCCAGGCCGTGTGGTAGGCCAGCAGCGAGTACGCGGCAGCGTGGCTTTTGTTGAAGCCGTAGCCTGCAAACTTCTCCATCAAATCGAAGACCTCGTCGGCCTTCTCTGACGAAATGTTCTTCTGTGCCGCGCCTTCGCGAAAGATGCTGCGGTGCTCGGCCATTTCTTCGGCCTTCTTCTTGCCCATCGCACGGCGCAGCAGGTCGGCACCGCCCAGGCTGTAGCCGCCCAGCACCTGGGCCGATTGCATCACCTGTTCCTGATATACAAATATGCCGTAGGTTTCATCCAGCACCGGCCCCAGCAGTGCGTGCGGATAGGCAATCTCTTCCTTGCCGTTCTTGCGCGCGCAAAAGCTCGGAATGTTCTCCATCGGCCCGGGCCTGAACATCGCGTTCAGCGCAATCAGGTCTTCCAGCCGCGTGGGCCGCGCCTCACGCAGCATGGCCTGCATGCCGCGGCTCTCGAACTGGAACACGGCCTCGGTCAGGCCGTCGGCAAACAGCTTGTAGACACGGGCGTCGTCCAGCGGCAGACTCTCGTAATTGAAGTTCGCCCGCTCGGGCCGGCGCGCCCGAATGAAGTCCTTGGCCAACTCCAATATGGTCAGCGTGGCCAGGCCCAGAAAGTCGAACTTCACCAGGCCAATGGCTTCGACATCGTCCTTGTCGAACTGGCTGACTGCGCTGTCGCTGCCGGGCTGCTGGTACAGCGGGCAGAAGTCGATGATCTTGCCCGGCGCAATCAGCACACCACCGGCATGCATGCCGACGTTGCGCACCAGGCCCTCCACGCGCGTGGCCAGGCTCAGCAGCTCGGCCACCTCTTCTTCGGCGGCCTCGCGCTGCTCAAGTTCGGGCACTTCCTTGCGCACATAGATCAAGCCCGGGTCGGGCTTCTCGGGCGGCTCGGGCATCCGCGCCAGCGTGTAGGTCTTGCCCGGCAGCCCCGGCACCAGTTTGGCCACGCTGTCCACATGCCCATAGCCCATGCCCAGCACGCGGCCCACGTCGCGCAGCGCGGCCTTGGATGCAAGCGTGCCGAAAGTGACAATCTGGCTGACCGCGTCACGGCCGTATTTGTCTTTCACATACTCAATGACGCGGTCGCGGTTGGCCTGGCAGAAGTCGATGTCGAAGTCGGGCATCGACACCCGTTCGGGGTTCAGGAAACGTTCGAACAGCAGCTTGTATTGCAGCGGGTCCAGATCGGTGATGAACAGCGCATAGGCCACCAGCGAACCCGCGCCCGAACCCCGGCCCGGGCCCACCGGGCAGCCATTTTGTTTGGCCCAGACGATGAAGTCCGAGACGATGAGGAAGTAGCCCGGAAAGCCCATCTTGACGATCGTGTTCAGCTCGAATTCCAGCCGTTCCACAAAGCGCGGGCGCTCTTGTTCGCGGCGCGCCGGGTCGGGGTACAGCGCGGCCAGGCGGCGCTCCAGCCCATCGTGCGAGGCCTGGCGGAAATAGGCGTCAATGGGCATGCGTTCACCAGGCGCCCCGCCCTCTACCAGCGGGGTCGGAAAGGCAGGCAACTGCGGCTGGCCCAGCACCAATTGCAGGTGACAGCGGCGCGCAATTTCCACCGTGTTGGCCAGGGCCGACGGCATGTCGGCGAACAGCGTCTGCATCTCGGCCTGGGTCTTGAAATACTGGTCGCGGCCAAAGCGTTTGGCGCGCCGCGGGTTGGAAAGTGTTTCGCCTTCGGCAATGCAGACGCGGGCCTCGTGCGCTTCAAAGTCATCGGCATGCAGAAACTGCACCGGGTGCGTGGCCACCACCGGCAGCTTGAGCTTGGCGGCCAGCGGCACGGCCGCGCGCACGTGGGCTTCTTGGCCGGGCAGGCCGGCGCGTTGCAGTTCGATGTAGAAGCGGCCGGGGAACAGTGCAGCCAGGCGTTGCGCAGCGGCGGTGGCACGCTCACTGTCGCCGGCCAGCAAGGCCATGCCCACCACACCCAGGTCGGCGCCGCTCAACGCGATCAGCCCGCCGCCCAGGTCGGCCAGCCATTCCCACTTGACCCAGGCCTGCGCGCGCTGCGCGTTGCTGACCCAGGCGCGCGCAATCAATTCGCTCAGGTGCCGATAGCCGGCGTGGTTCTGTACCAGCAGCAGCAGCCGGCTGACCTGTTTGTCGCTGCCCGACATGCTGGGGTGCGGCTCCATCAGCACGTCCACACCAATCAGCGGCTGCACGCCGGCGCTGCGACAAGCGCCGTAAAACTTGACGGTGCCAAACAGGTTGTTCAGGTCGGTGATGGCCAGTGCTGGCTGGCCGTCGGCCCGCGCCGCGGCGGCGGCATCGGCAATGCGCAGGCTGCCGTCGACGACAGAAAATTCGGTGTGGGTGCGCAGGTGAACAAAGCTCATCCAGGGATTCTAGGGACCGCCCTGCAACGCCGTCCCTACAATCGTTTGGTGT
>JANMJI010000170.1:0-1977 GCA_031371275.1 Betaproteobacteria bacterium | reverse complement strand
CATTCGTTGACAGGACATCCGCCAATGGCGTGAGGTCGCGCACCTTGGCAAGATGCAACGCATGCTCAGCATGCGTGACCTCAAGCCTCAGGACCTGCAGGGTCTGTCGCAAGAAGCTGTCACCGTGCTGGCCGCGCAAATGCTCGAGCACATCCGCCACCAGGCGAGCGAGTTGCACAGCAAAGGCGATGCACTCGAGTTCCAGCAAAAGCTGCTGCAGCGCAAGGACCGCGACATCGCATACCGCGACGCGAAGATCGAGAAGATCACCTTCGAGCTGTCGCGCCTGAAGCGCTGGAAGTTCGGCGCCAAGAGCGAAGCCATGACGGCCGATCAGCGGCAGATGTTCCAGGACACGCTCCTGGAGGACGAGGCCGACCTGGAGGCGCAACTCGCCGCACTGCAGGCCGCGTTATCCGAGACGCACGCCAAGACGCCTGCCAAGCCCAAGGAAGCTCCTCGTCGCCCGCGCCGCCAGGCGCTGCCCGAGCATCTGCGCCGCGTGGAGCACCACCACGAGCCCGAGAACACCACCTGCACGACAGCCGACTGCGGCCAGCCGATGACGCGCGTGGGCGAGGACGTGAGCGAACGCCTGGATATCGTGCCGGCGGAGTTCTTCGTGCACCGCCACATCTACGGCAAGTGGACCTGCCGCTGCTGCCAGCGCCAGGGCGTCGAGCGCCTGGTGCAGGAGCCGGCTGATCCGCAGATCATCGACGGGGGCATCGCCGCCAGCGGCTTCGCGGCCCACATCCTGATCAGCCGCTTCGTGGACCACCTGCCGTACTACCGCCAGGAGACCATCAACGCCAGGTCCGGCGTGCACACGCCACGCTCGACGCTGGCGCGCACTGCGGGCAACGCCGGTGGCGCGATGCAGCCGCTGTTCGAGGCGCACAAACGCTTCGTGCTGAGCGGCCCCGTGCTGCATGCCGATGAGACGCCGGTCTCCATGCTGGACCCCGGCGCGGGCAAGACCAAGCGGGCGTACATCTGGGCTTACGCGCGGGGCGAGCTGGATGCGCAGCGCGGGGTGATGTACGAGTTCTGCCTGGGTCGAGGCTCGCAGTACCCGTTGGCCTTCCTGGGTGCGGCGCAGGGTCCGCCGGGCTCTGTGATCGAAGAACGGCCGGCGTGGCAAGGCACGCTGGTGTGCGACCAGTACGTCGGGTACGACGCCGTGCTCGACAAACGCCTGTACCCGCAGCGCATTGCCGCCCATTGCGTCGCACATGCCCGAAGAAAATTCGACGAACTGCTGGGCACCAGCGAGGTGGCCAAGGCGGCGATCAAGCGCATCGGCTTGATTTACCACGTCGAAGGTCAGCTCGACGGGATGGATGCGCAGCAGCGCCAGGCGGCAAGGGAGCAGCTCACGCGGCCGCTGTGGAAGGAATTGCACGTCTGGCTCAAACTCGAACGGGGTCGCGTACCCGACGGCAGTTCGATTGCCGCTGCGATCGACTACAGCCTGAACAGTTGGACTGCGCTGACGCGGCACCTCGAAGACGGGGCGGTTCCGATCGACAACAACTTCATCGAGCGGCAGATCAAACCCTGGGCGATGGGCAGGAAGGCCTGGCTGTTCTGCGGCAGCGAATTGGCCGGCCAGCGGGCGGCGATCGTCATGAGCCTGGTGCAGTCGGCCAAGCTCAACGGACACGATCCTTGGGTCTACCTGCGTGAGGTGCTTGAGCGGCTCCCGGGTCATCCCAACAGCCGCATTGAAGAACTGCTGCCGCACCGCTGGCAGAAACCCGCCGCCTGATCGCTGGTCGGCGAAAGCGTCGTCGTATCGACGCAGTCAGGCTACGGGGGACGGCAGGCCGCTCACACCGCAGCCAACATTGGCACGTTCGTTCAAGGCCAGCTGGTGCGGCGGCTTGAATACGTGGTCTGCCACGGTCCGCAGCGCGGAGCGGGAGGCGTCTGTGGTTCGCCTCGCAGAGATAGCAAAATTACTCCTCGGCCCAG
>JANMJI010000154.1:0-7679 GCA_031371275.1 Betaproteobacteria bacterium | reverse complement strand
CGGGCATGAGCAGCTTTGCGCTGAATGCGCCACTTGATATGGGCATGGAGGCCGAAAACGGAAAAAGTCGACTTATGCCTATTCGCATGATCAGCCCCTATGCAGAAACGAGTTCAGCAAAAAGCTGTAAGCTAGTTCAGTAGCGTGGCATCCAGTCTTCTCGCCCTCATCGACGACATCGCGACCTTGCTTGATGACGTCGCTGTCCTGACCAAAGTTGCCGCCACCAAAACCGCTGGCGTACTCGGTGACGATCTGGCGCTCAACGCGCAACAAGTGGCAGGCGTGTCGGCGGATCGCGAGCTGCCGGTGGTGTGGGCCGTCTGCAAAGGCTCGGCACTGAACAAAGCCATTCTGGTGCCGGCAGCCATCGCCATCAGCGCGTTTGCTCCGTGGGCGGTGACGCCGCTGTTGATGATTGGCGGCGCGTTTCTTTGCTACGAAGGCTTCGAAAAACTGGCGCACAAGTTCATGCATAGCAAGGCCGAGGACGCCGCGCGTCACAAGGATTGGGTGGCTGCGCTGTCCGACCCAAAAGTGGACTTGGTCGCCTATGAAAAAGACAAGATTAAGGGCGCGATTCGCACCGATTTCATCCTCTCGGCCGAGATCATCGCCATCACGCTGGGCACCGTGGCTGGCGCGGCCTTCATGACCCAGGTGCTGGTGCTGGCCGGGGTGGCGGTGTTGATGACGGTGGGCGTCTACGGCCTGGTCGGCGGCATCGTGAAACTCGACGACCTGGGCCTGTGGCTCAGTCGGCGTGGCAGCAGGGCTGCACAGGTGCTGGGCCGCGCCATCTTGGGCGCCGCGCCGTGGTTGATGAAGACCTTGTCGGTGGCTGGCACGGCGGCCATGTTTCTGGTCGGCGGTGGCATCCTGGTGCATGGCGTGCCGCCGCTGCAGCAGGCCATCGAACACGCGCTGGCGGCCTGGCCGGCCATCGCCCGGGCCGTGGTGCCGGTGCTTGCCAACGCGGTGCTGGGCGTGGTGGCCGGGGCCTTGGTGCTGGGTGCGGTGACCGGGGTGCAGCGCTTGCGCCGCTGACCTTCTGCCGCCCAGGCGCCTATTGCTTGCCTTCGATGCCCAGCAGTTCCACCTCGAACAGCAGCACGGCGCCGGGCGGAATATCACCGCCGCCGGCGCCCTTGTCGCCATAGGCGATGACCGCCGGGCAGGTGAGCTTGGCCTTGCCGCCGACCTTCATGCGCTGCACGCCTTCGGTCCAGCATTTGATGACGCGGTTGAGCGGAAAGCTGGCCGGCTGGCCGCGCTTGTAGGAACTGTCGAACTCACGGCCGTCGGGGAAGGTGCCGCGGTAGTGCACCCGCACGGTGTCGGTGGCTTCGGGCTGCGGGCCCTTGCCGTCTTTCAAAGATCGGTACACCAGCCCGCTGGGGGCGACGCTGGCGCCGGCTTCGGCCGCTGCCTTGGCCAGCGGGTCGGCTTGCGCCAGCGCTGCGCTGGTGGTGAGCGATAGGGCGGCGAAAGAAACGGCGGCCAGTGAAAGGGCGGCCAGCAAGACGCTGCTGCGGCGATTTGAAGGACTCATCAAGGCGACAAACTCCAAACAGGGTGGGGTGGGTGGGGACAACGATCAATGCGCGACAAAGGTCTCGTCAAACCAGCGCCGCACCATGTTTTTTTCATAGGCCAGCGCGTCGTTGGAATGGGCCTGCTCGCGGCCGTGCAGCGAATGCATGTAGTTCATGTCGGCCAGCTTGGCAGCGCCCGTTTTCAGCACCCGGCCGTCGGCCACCAGCGTGTAGCGCAGGTTCATGTGTGGCCAGTCGGCGCGACCGCGCATGACGCGCACTTCGTTGCCGATGCCGCCGCTGCGCCAGCCAAAAGGCTCGACGATGCCAGCCAGGTCCAGGTCCGTCACTTCCAGGCGCAGCGTCTGGCCTTGCGGCAACTTCGCGCCCAGGCTTTGCAGGTACTCGGACATCAGCTTCAGCGTCTGCTCGCGGTCCAGCGCGTTGCGGCCGGTGTCTGCAAAGTTCTGCGGTTCGATGTAGGTGACTTCCACGCTGCCCGCAGCGGCCGCCGGCAGCGCCGCCGCTGCGGCCACCGAGGCGATCAACAGCAAGGCGATACGGCTGGGCATGGAACGCGACAGGAAAGGTGACATGGCAAGCTCCTTCAAGCGAACAGTGGCCTGCACTCTACGCCGCCCAGCTGTCCCTGAGTGTCGTGATGCGATTGAACACCGGCCGCCCGGGTTCGTGTTGCTCACGGTCGGCGACGAAATAGCCGTGGCGCTCGAACTGCAAGCGGGCCTCGCGCGGCGTGCCGGCCAGCCCCGGTTCCAGCCAGCCCTGCACCACCTGCTTGCTGCGCGGGTTGATGACTTCGCGGTAGTCGCGCCCGCCGGCGTCGGGCTGGCTGGCCGTGAACAGGCGGTCGTACAGGTTGATGGTGGCCGGCAGTGCATCAGCCAAGGCCACCCAGGTGATGGTGCCCTTGACCTTCACCGCGTCGGCGCCGGGGCTGCCGCTGCGGGTGTCGGCCACCACCCGCGCCAGCACCTGGGTGACACTGCCCGCGGCGTCTTTCTCGCAGCCTGTGCATTCGACCACCAGACCGTACTTCAGCCGCACCTTGTTGCCCGGCAAGACGCTGCCATCGGCCTGCGTCTGCGGCGGGTAGAGGCGAAAGAAGCCCTTCACCGGCCGCTCGGCGAAGTCATCACGTTCTATCCACACCTCGCGCGCCAGCATGAACTGGCGCTGGCCCAGCTCAGGCCGTTGCGGGTGGGCCGGCGCGTGGCACGGTTCCAGATGGGCATCGCTGCCATAGACCTCGGCCCAATTCGTCAGCACCAGCTTCACCGGGTCCAGCACGGCCATGGCACGCGGCGCCTGGCCTTCCAGGTCGCTGCGCAAACAGCCGTCCAGAACGCTGTAATCCAGCCAGATGTTGGTCTTCGACGCACCACTGCCGTCGGCCATGGCGCGGATGCTGGCCGGCGTGTAGCCGCGCCGGCGCATGCCGAACAGCGTCGGCAGGCGCGGGTCGTCCCAGCCGTTCACCACACCCTCGGCCACCAGTTCACGCAGCTTGCGTTTGCTCGTCACCACATAGCTCAGGTTCAGGCGCCCGAACTCGTACTGTTTGGGCAGCGGGCGCGCCAGCAGGCTTAAGGAGGCCAGGCTTTCCAGCAACCAGTCATAAAACGGCCGCTGGTCTTCAAATTCCAGCGTGCAGAGGCTGTGAGTGATGCCTTCCAGCGCGTCTTCGATGGGGTGCGCGTAGGTGTACATCGGGTAGATGCACCAGGTGTCGCCGGTGTTGTGGTGGCTGGCGCGCTTGATGCGGTACAGCGTCGGGTCGCGCAGGTTGATGTTGGGCGAAGCCATGTCTATCTTGGCGCGCAGCACGGCCGCGCCATCGGGCAAGTCACCGGCTTTCATCTGGCGCAGACGGGTGAGGTTTTCTTCCGGTGTGCGGCTGCGAAAAGGGCTGTCGCTGCCGGGCGTGTTGAAGTCGCCGCGGTGGGCGCGCATGTCATCAGCGCTTTGTTCGTCGACATAGGCCAGGCCGGCCTGCACCAGCGCCTCGGCGGCGCGGTACATGAAGTCGAAATAGTGGCTGGCGTAGAACAAATGGCTGACACCGTTGACGTTCCAGTCGAAGCCCAGCCAGTGCACGGCTTCGATGATGGCGTCGACGTATTCCTGCTCTTCTTTTTCTGGGTTGGTGTCGTCGAAACGCAGGTGGCAGACGCCGCCGTAATCACGCGCCAGGCCGAAGTTCAGGCAGATGCTTTTGGCGTGCCCGACATGCAGGTAGCCGTTCGGTTCGGGCGGGAAGCGGGTGCGGATTTTGGCCGCATCCAGCGGCCCCGCCCGGTGGTGGGCGGCGTTGCCTGGGCTGCCGCCAAAGTGGCGCTGTGCCAAGGTGCCGGCTTCGAGGTCGCGCTCGATGATGCCGCGCAGGAAGTTGCTGGGCTTGGGGGGCGCCGCGGGGGCGGCCTGGTGGTCTTTCGGGTCTGTGGCCATGCGCTCGCCGGGGCAACGGGAGCGCCAGATTCTATCGGCCGGGCGCGCATTACCATTCACCGCCAAAAGGCCCCTGCATGCTGTCGCGCACCCGTTGTTCATCTCTCTTGCAAAGCCTTGTCTGGCAGCCGCGCAGCGCCTGGGCGGCTGGTCTGGCAGCCGTCCTGCTGGGTGCCACCGGCAGTGCCCACGCCGACCAGCCGCTGTGGGAATTGGGCGTGGGCGTTGGCACACTGGTGCTGCCGCACTACCGTGGCAGCGACCAGAACCACCACGGGGTGTTGCCGATTCCCTATCTCGTCTACCGCGGCGACATCTTGCGTTCAGACCGTCAAGGCACACGCGCCGTGCTGCTCGACACCGAACGGGTCGATGTCGACATCAGCCTGGACGGCAGGCCGCCCATTCGCAGCCGCGACAACCGCGCCCGCAGCGGCCTGCACGACCTGGCGGCGACGCTGGAAGTGGGCCCCAACGTCAACATCCGCCTGGGCAAAGGCGCGGGCTGGAAGCTCGATCTGCGGCTGCCGCTGCGCGCTGCTTTCGCCGCCGAAGACCGCCCCAAGTCGGTGGGCTGGACGTTGTCGCCGGTGCTCCACCTTGACGCGCAATGGCGCGGCTGGAACCTGGGTTTGCAGGGTGGGCCGCAGGCCGCCAGCCGCAGCTACCACGGCTATTTCTACGACGTGCCGGCCAGCGGCGCCACAGCCACCCGCCCGGCCTACAGCGCCGGTGGCGGCTACGCCGGCTGGGGCCTGGGCAGCAGCGCCACGCGCCGCATGGGCGCTTGGTGGCTGGCCGGCTTCTGGCGTTACGACAGCGTGGCCGGCGCCACCTTTGCCGGCAGCCCGCTGGTCACCCGGCGCAGCAACCAGACCTTCGGCGTGGCGCTGAGCTGGGTCTTCAAGGTCTCTGATGAGCGTGTGGCCGAGCGGCCCTGAGCTGCCCCCACCCCCACCCGCGACCACGCCTGCGCCGCGCTGCGCAAGCTGGCCGCGCCCGCTGGCCTGGCTGGTGCTGCAGGGGCTGCTGCTGTGCCTGGGCGTGCTGTCGGTGCTGGGCAACGGCGTGGCTTTGCTGCTGTACCCGCTGCTGCCGGCGGTGGCCGGGCGGCGCGTGGGCCGGCAGCTGATCTCGCGCGCCTACGCGCTGTTCTGGCGCCTGACCAATGCCAGCGGCCTGGTGCAGGTGCACGCCCAGGCGCTGGACAGCCTGCGCGACGAACCCGGCCTGGTGGTGGTGGCCAACCACCCCAGCCTGTTGGATGCGATGGTGTTGGTGGCCCATCTGCCGCGCGGCGCCTGCATCATGAAAGCCAGCCTGATGCGCAACCCGCTGCTCGGGCCGTGCGCGCTGCTGGCGCGCTACATCCGCAACGATTCAACCTGGGGCATGGTCAGGCGCGCCGTGCGCGATCTGCGCAACGGTGGCCAGTTGCTGATGTTCCCCGAAGGCACGCGCACGCTGCGCCCGCCCGTCAACCCCTTCCACGGCAGCTTCACGCTGATCGCCAAGCGCGCGCAGGCGCCGATACAAGCCGTGTTCATAGACACCGACTCGCCCTACCTGGGCAAAGGCTGGCCGCTGTGGAAGCTGCCGTCGCAGCCGATCCGTTTCGATGTCCGTCTGGGCCGGCGTTTCGCGCCCGCGCCAGACCACGACGCGCTGCGCCGCGAGATCGAAGCCTACTTTGCGGCCAACGTGCGCCTGGGGCCCCTGGTCGGCCAGCGCAGTGAAAGACGCCGCGATGAAGACACCGTCTAACACCCATCTTGTGCTGATACCCAGCTACAACAGCGGTGCGCTGGTGCACGCCACCGTGGCCGCGGCACGCGCGCAATGGAACCCCGTTTGGGTGGTGGTCGACGGCAGCACCGACGGCAGCGCGCAAGCGCTGCAACAAAGGGCCGCCGAAGACCCCGGCCTGCGCGTGTGGGTGCTGCCCAAAAACAGCGGCAAGGGCGCGGCCGTGCTGCACGGCCTGCTGGCGGCGCAGGCCCAGGGCTTCAGCCATGCGCTGACCATGGACGCCGACGGCCAGCACCCCGCGGCGCTGATCCCGGCCTTCATGCAGGCCTCACAACAACGCCCCGAGACGATGGTGCTGGGCCGCCCGGTCTTCGACGCCAGCGCGCCGCTGCTGCGCGTGCGCGGCCGGCGCGTGTCGAACGGGTGGACCAATTTGGAAACGCTGGGCGCCGGTGTCGCCGATTCGCTCTACGGCTTTCGCGTCTATCCGGTGGCGGCGCTTGTCGCGGTGATGCAGCGCCAGCCGTGGATGCGCCGCTTCGACTTCGACACCGAAGCCGCGGTGCGCCTGGCCTGGCGTGGCGTCAAGCCGGTGAATCTGGACGCGCCGGTGAAATACCTAACGGCCGAAGAAGGTGGTGTTTCGCACTTCCGCTACGGCCGCGACAACCTGCTGCTGACCTGGATGCATCTGCGCCTGATGCTGGAGTTCTTTTTGCGGCTGCCGTTGCTGGTGGGGCAGCGGCTGGCCGGCTTGCCGCCGTTTCAGGACTGAGCCCGCGCATGCAAGGCCGCAAGGCCTTGTGGGGCTGGCGCGGGCCCGAGCGCGATTTCACGCGTGAGGGCTGAGTCCGCATCTCAGTCCACCAAGGCCGGAAACAACAGGGCGTGCCCATACGCGACAGTCCCGCCCGAGGCCTCGATCACCGCCTGCAACGCGCTGCCATCCAGGCCGGGATGCTCTGACAGACCGCGTTCCAGCATCTCGCCCGCCAGGGCGCGCAAGCGCCGCGCTGCCAGACCCAGCTTGGCGCGGAATCCGGCGTCGTCCAGCACGTCCTCCAGGCCGCGGTTCAGCTCAGCAAACCAGGGCACCGATGCTTGGTCCAGCATCACGGCTGGGTTGCGCTTGGCGCTGGCGCTGCTCCACTGGCGCAGCCAGGCCTGCACCGCCAGGTTCAATGCCTGGCACTGCGCCAACTCGTCGCGCAGGTGCGACAGCGTGGCCAGGTCGGTCAGGCGGCTGCCGAAGAACAACGGTGCCAGCACGCCCCAGTAATAGCTGTAGTCCCAGATCACCTTCACCGGCAGCACTTCCGGGTCACCGAAGAGCGGGTATTGGTCGACATACAGCGCCAGCGTGCTGTCGTGGAAAGACTTGAAGATCTGTTCGTAGACCTTGGTGTGCGCACCCAGCGGCTGGCCGGCGCGGTCGCGCGCCACCAGTTCTGTGATGTAGGTGTTGCCGATGGCAATGAAGTCGCTGCCGGGCGAATAGAACGGGTCGAGAAAGCGCCCGGCCTCGCCGGCCAGGGCCCAGCGCTGGGCCGAGAAAACCTGTTCGCAGTCGTAGGAAAAGCGGCGGAAGAAGGCAAAGTCTTGCAGCAAGTCCGCGTTGTTCTGGCGTTTCGCGTCCAGGTCATCAAACAGCCGCGGCTGGTACTTTTGCAGCCACTGCATCGCCCGCTCGAAGGTGTTCATTTCTTCCAGCGGATGCAAGCGCGGGTCGGCCACGATGCCCACCGAATGCGAGCCCGAGGCCAGCGGGATCAACCACACCCAATACCCCGCGCCGACCAGGTGGTTGGTGGAAAGCCAGCGCGTGGGCGTAGCGCAGCGCGCCTGCCAGGCCGCGTCTTGCGACCAGTCGTCGATGCAGATGCGAGCGTTGACGCGGAACCACACGGCGTGGGCCTGGTGGGCGTTGTC
>JANMJI010000139.1:0-19897 GCA_031371275.1 Betaproteobacteria bacterium | reverse complement strand
CACGTCGGCCGGCTTCATGGTGCGCGGCGCCACCCAGGCCGTCCAACTGGCCAACAGGCCTTTGTGCTGTTTGAGGGCATGCACAAAATGGTTGGCGCTGTCGTAGGGCAGCAGCACCTGCGGCGTGCCGGCGGCCAGGATGACGGGCTTGTTCATCTGCGGGTTGAGCTGCTGGAACTCGTCGGGGCTCAAGCCGGCCAGCGCCGCGGCCAGCGCCACATCGATGTCGCGTTCGATGGCGACGCTCAAGAAAAACGGATGGTTGTCCAGCGGCGCCAGCAGCAGGCCAAAAGCCTCGGGCCGCTGCACGATGTTTTTCACCGCCTGCAGCTTGGGCACGTATTCGCGTGTTTCTGCCGGCATGCGCAGGCTGGCGTAATCGGTGGCCAGGCCGGCGCGGCGGTTGCGGTCGATGGCCTTGTTGATGTTGCCCTGGCCCCAGTTGTAGGCGGCCAGCGCGAGTTGCCAGTCATTGAACATGCGGTGCAAAAGCTGAAGATAGTCCAGCGCGGCGCGGGTGCTGGCCAGCACGTTGCGGCGGTCGTCGCGGAACAGGTTTTGGCGCAGCTCGAAGTGTTTGCCGGTGCCGGGCATGAACTGCCACATGCCCGACGCGCTGGCACGCGACTGGGCTTGTGGGTTGAACGCGCTTTCAATGAAGGGCAGCAGCACCAGTTCCGCGGGCATGCCGCGGCGCTGCACTTCTTCGGTGATGTGGAAAAGGTAACGGCCGCCGCGGGCCGTCATGCGCTGCACATAGGCCGGGTCGCGGGCATACCACTGTTCCCACTTGCGCACCAGTTCGTTGTCCAGGTCGGGCAGCACAAAGCCTTCACGCACGCGGGCCCACAGGTCACCACGGTCGGTGGCCTGCGCAGGGTCCAGCGGGCTGCGCGGTGCGGGGGCCATGCGGGCCAGTGCCGCGGCCAGATCGTCAGCCGGCGTGGCCGGCTGCGCGGGTGGTGCTGACGCTGCAAAGGGTGCTGACGCGGCTGGCGCTGCTGACGGTGCGACAGCCACCACGACAGCGGGCAAAGCCACCGGCGTGGCCAGGGTGGGTGGCGCCGTGGAAAGCGCCGTGGCGGGCGCTTCGGGCGCTGGGGGGGCCAGCCCGGTCAGCGTGGCACAGCCGCTGGCCAGCCACAACATCGACAGTGCAACAGTGCCGCGCGCGCGCTGGCCCAGACTTGCAGCGCCTTCGCGCAGAGTGAAAGTCATCATCGAAAGTTGTTTTTCCATTCGCGCAAGCTGGCCAGCACGCTGATTTCGTCGTCGGCGACAGCACCCTGGGCTCGCGCTGCGGCCACCACTTCGGCGGCGCTGCAACGCAAGAACGGGTTGATCTGCAATTCCAGCCCGATGCTCGAAGGCAGCGTGGGCCGGCCTGCGGCCCGCAAGGCCTGGCAGCGTGCATCGTAGGCAGCGCGCTGGGCATTGCCCGGCTCCACCGCGGCAGCAAAACGCAGGTTGGACAAGGTGTATTCGTGGGTGCAGCAGACCTGGGCGTCGGCGGGCAGCGCAGCGAACTTTGAAAGTGAGTGGTGCATCTGCGCCGGCGTGCCTTCAAACAAACGCCCGCAGCCGGCCGAAAACAAGGTGTCGCCGCAGAACAGCAAAGGCGCCGTGGCGGCGCCTTGTTGCACATAGGCGATGTGGCCTGCGGTGTGGCCGGGCACGTCCAGCACGCTGAAGTGCAGGCCCAGCAATTCGATGGCGTCGCCTTCGTTCAAAGGCGTGTAGGGCGTGGGGATGTTTTCATGCGCCGGCCCCCACACCGGGCCTTGCAGGCGGGCGCGCAAGGCGTTGACGCCACCGACATGGTCGGCGTGGTGGTGCGTCACTAGAATGCCGGCCAGTTGCAGGCCCCGATCATCCAGCGCCTGCACCACGGGTGCCGCGTCACCCGGATCCACCACCACGGCCTGCGTGCCATCGTGAAGCATCCAGATGTAGTTGTCTGCAAAGGCTGGCAGCGCTGAAAGATTCATGACGCGAGACGAATCGATTTTGGAGTTGGGGGCCTGGCTGCACACTGCGCCAGGGCGCTACATGCTGGCCTGGGAACAAGACCGATTGGACCACGCGGTGACAGACGCCTTCGGTTTCCACGCCCTGCAGCTGGGCTTGCCCGAACTCGACGGCCTGCGCGCCAACCGCATGCCGCACCGCTGGGTGGCCAGCGATTCGATGCAGGTGCCCGACGCACTGGTGCTGCCGCCGCCGGCGAGCAGCCTGCTGACGACGCAGCCTGCGCACGAACCGATTGCGCTGCATTGCGAATTCGACGCGCTGCCTTTCCCCAACGCCAGCATCGACCTGGTGGTGCTGCCCCACGCACTGGAGCTGGCGCGCGACCCGCACCACACGCTGCGCGAGGTGGAACGCGTGCTGGTGCCCGAAGGCCGCGTCGTGATTGCCGGCTTCAACCCGACCAGCTTGTGGGGCCTGCGCCAAAGCGCCGGCCGCATGCGGCGCGGCATGGGCTTTGGCCGCGACGACAGCCTGTACCTGCCGCGCGCCGGTGAATTCATAGGCTACTGGCGGCTGCGCGACTGGCTGCGCCTGCTCGGCTTTGAGGTTGAAGCCGGCCGCTTCGGCTGCTGGCGCCCGCCCTTTCGCAGTCAACAGTGGCTGCAACGCTTTGCCTGGATGGACGGCTTGGGTGACCGTTGGTGGCCGGTGCTGGGCGGCGTGTATTTCGTCGTCGCCGTCAAACGTGTGCGCGGCCTGCGCCTGGTGGGCTTGCTCAAGCCAGAACGCCGCAAGGCACCGGCAGCGCCGGCCGTGGTGGCGCACCGCCAACGTGAAGCCGCCGAGACCCGATCTGAAATGGATGTGTGATGTCTGAAGTGCTGTCTGACGTGATGTCTGAAGTGGTGACTGAGGTGGTGATTTACGCCGACGGCGCCTGCCGCGGCAACCCCGGGCCCGGCGGCTGGGGCGCTTGGTTGAAAAGCGGCGCGCACGAAAAAGAAATGTTCGGTGGCGACACGCTGACCACCAACAACCGCATGGAATTGACGGCCGTCATCGAAGCGCTGGCTTCGCTGAAGCAGCGCTGCCGCGTCACCATCTACACCGACAGCAGCTATGTCAAAGACGGCATCACCAAGTGGATACACGGCTGGAAGGCGCGCGGCTGGACCACCGCCGACAAGAAGCCGGTGAAGAACATCGAACTGTGGCAGCGGCTGGACGAACTGAATGCCGCCCATGCCGTGACCTGGCGCTGGGTCAAGGGCCATGCCGGCGACCCCGGCAACGAACGCGCAGACCGCCTGGCCAACGCGGGGGTCGACAGCGTGCTGGGCTAGTCTTGCCTTGCGGGCGTACCATGTCCGCACCGCCAGGAGATCTGCCATGAACATCCGCCGCAAGCTGCTCGTTACGACCACCGTGCTGGCCAGTCTGGCCGCTGCGCTGCCGGCGCAGGCCCGCGGGCCTGGCGGGCCGCCCCATGCGGGCTATGGCGGCCATGGCAATTACGGGCACCACCGTGGCCATGGCTGGGGCCCGGGCCCGTTTTTCTGGGGTGCTGTGGGCCTGGGCATCGGCCTCAACGCCTACTACGGCGGGCCGTGGTACCCGGGCAATGCCGGTTATGCGGGCTATGCGCCTTATCCCGGCTATGTCGTGGTTGAACCTGCGCCGGTGGTGGTGGTGCAGGAAGCGCAGCCCGCCGCGCAACCCGTGGCCGCAGCGGCCGCGCAAGCCAGAACCGGCGCCGCGGTAGACCCGGTCATCTACCCGCGCAATGGCCAGAGCGCTGCGCAGATCGACAAAGACCGCCAGGAATGTGTGCAATGGGCGGTCGCCCAGCCGCGTGCTTTGGCCGATGCCAGCGTCTACCAGCGCGCCATCGCGGCCTGCATGGACGGCCGCGGCTACTCGCTACGCTGAGCCCGCTTGCACCACCAGCCGCCCGTGCTGCGTTTGCAGCGTGTGTGACAGCAGGCTGGTGGCGGCGTAAATCGCGTTGATCGCTGGCGTCGGCGTGTCGGTGATGCGCCCCAACTCCACCACCGACCCCACGAGTGCTTGAAGTTCCAGACTGCGGCCGGCTTCCACGTCTTGCAGCATGCTGGTCTTGTGCGCGCCCACCGCTTGGGCGCCGGCGATGCGCTGTTCCAGGCTGATCTTGAAAGCCACGCCGAGCTTTTCGCCGACGGTCTGGGCTTCGCGCATCATGGTCGCGGCCAGTTCGCGGGTGGCCGGGAAGCTGCAGATGTCTTGCAGCGTGGCATGCGTCAGCGCCGAGATCGGGTTGAAGGTCAGATTGCCCCACAGCTTGACCCAGATCTCGCTGCGGATGTCGCGGCTGACCGGGCTTTTGAAGCCGGCGTTCATCATCACCTTGGCCAGCGCTTCAACCCTTTCGCTGCGGCTGCCGTCCAGCTCGCCCAGGCTGAAACGGTTGCCTTCGATGAGCTTCACCACACCCGGCGCCACCAGCTCACTGGCCGGGTAGACGACGCTGCCGATGATGCGCTCAGTTTCGATGTTAGCCGCGATGACACCATCCGGGTCCAGGCTTTGCAAGCAACGGCCTTGATACGGCCCGGCCAGCTTGTCGAAGTACCACCAGGGCAGGCCGTTCGTCATCGTCACGACCATGGTCTGCGGGCCGAAGAGCGCGCGCAGCCCGGGCAGCAGGTCACGCACCTGGTGGGCTTTGACGGTCAGCAGCACCGCGTCTTGCGGGCCGGCTTCTTCACAGGCCTGCACCGCCTTGGCGGCCGGCGCGTGCAGTTCGCTGCCGTCTTCAAGCAGCAGCTTGAAGCCATGCGCCCGTATCGCCTGCAGGTTGTGGTTGCGGGCGATGAAGGTCACGTCTTGCCCGGCGGCAGACAGGCGCGTGCCGAGGTAGCCGCCGATGGCGCCGGCGCCCACAACGGCGACTTTCAAGTCGCCGCCTTGTGATGCTCGGCGATCTTCACGCCGCTGCCTTGGCCGTGTGGCTCAACACCAGGGTCTTGATCTTGCCCAGCAGCGGCCACACCAGCATCAGCATGGCCAGGCCGGCAATGCTGCCCACCAGGCCATTGCTCCAGAAGATGGTCAAAGAACCTTGGCTGAGCAACATCGCCTGGCGGAAGCTGCTCTCGGCCATGTCACCCAGCACCAAAGCCAGCACCAGCGGTGCCAGCGGGTATTTCAACTTCTTGAACAGATAGCCCAGCACGCCAAAGACCAACATCATCCAGACATCGAACATCGAGTTGTGCACGGTGTAGGCGCCGATCGCGCAGATGACGATGATGACCGGCGCGATGATCGAAAACGGGATGCGCAAAATCGCCGCCCACCAGGGCACGGTGGTCAGCACGACGATGAGGCCGACGATGTTGCCGATGTACATGCTGGCGATCAGGCCCCAGACAAAATCCTTCTGTTCGATGAACAGCATGGGCCCGGGCTGCAGGCCCCAGATGAGCAGGCCGCCCAGCAGCACGGCAGCAGTGGGTGAACCCGGAATGCCGAGGGTGAGCATGGGCAGCAGCGCCGATGTGCCGGCCGCATGGGCCGCGGTTTCCGGCGCCACCACACCTTCGATATTGCCTTTGCCGAAGCTGTCCGGGTTTCTCGACATGCGGCGCGCCATGCCGTAGCTCATGAAGCTGGCGGGCGTGGCGCCGCCGGGAGTGATGCCCATCCAGCAGCCCACCGCCACGCTGCGCAAAAACAGCTTCCAGTGCTTGAGCAGTTCGCCCCAGGTCTGCCACACCACCTTGAAATTGATCTTCGCGTTCTGGCCTTTGAACGACAGCCCTTCTTCCATCGTCAACAAGATCTCGCCGATGCCGAACAGGCCGATGACGGCGATCAGGAAGTCAAAGCCTTTCAGCAGCACCGGCACGCCGAAAGTCATGCGCAAGGTGCCGGTGACAGAGTCCAGCCCCACCGCGGCCAGCGCAAAGCCGAACATCATCGAAGCGATGGTCTTGGCCGGCGGTTCCTTGCTCATGCCCACGAAGCTGCAAAAGGTGAGCAACTGCACGGCGAAGAATTCGGCTGGGCCGAACTTCAGCGCAAAGCCGGCGACGACAGGCGCCAGGAAGGTAATCAGCAACACCGCGAACATGGCGCCCACGAAGCTGGACGTGAAAGCCGCCGTGAGTGCTTGTGCGGCCTTGCCTTGTTGCGCCATCGGGTGGCCGTCAAAGGTGGTGGCCACGCTCCACGGTTCACCGGGGATGTTGAACAAGATCGACGTGATGGCGCCGCCGAACAACGCACCCCAGTAGATGCAGCTCAGCATGATGATGGCCGAGGTCGGGTTCATGGTGAAGGTCAGCGGCAGCAGGATGGCCACGCCATTCGCACCGCCCAGACCGGGCAGCACGCCGATCAACACACCCAGCGTGATGCCGACCAGCATGTAGACCAGGTTGGGCAGCGTCAGCGCAATGCCGAAGCCGTGAAAGAGGCTTTGTATCTCGTCCATTCAGAGTCCCAGCAGTGCTTCCAGCGGGCCCTTGGGCAGTGACACCAAAAACCAGCGTTCGAAGGTCAGAAAGCAGACCACCGGCACGCCCAGCGACACGCCCAGCGTCACCGGCAAGCCATGTTTGCCATGGCGCAGCATGAAGTAGCCAATCAGCGTTGCCGAGGCGACGTAAATGCCCAGCCCGGCGACCAGGCCGACGTAAATCACCATCGGCCACAGGATGGCCCACACCAGAGCCAGTTGCGCGCGTTCTGCGAAGGGCCCGTTCTTGCGCCAGTGCAGCAGTTGCTGCAACGCGATCCAGGCTGACGAGCCCAACAGACCCAGGCCGATGTAGAAAGGAAAGTAGCCCGAGCGCGGCCCGTCGTCGGCCCAGCCTATGCCCACGCGCAGGCTGTCCACAATCACCAGCACGGCTGCGGACAGCAGCAGCAGCGCCATGCCGAGTTCGGGCCAGCGTTGGCCCACGCTGCCGGTCTCGCCTTCAGGCTCGCTCATTCATGCACCCTAAGTTTCATGATGCGGGGCAGCGCCCCGAATCATGGAACACTTCCACATTAAGCGCTGCGCGCGATCCCGCCAGGCGGGCATGCGCACTCGGGAGACCCTCGTTGCCCATGTTGCTCATGGCCCGCGCCTCAGTTGGCCAGGAAGCCGGCGTCGCGCATCAGCGTGCGGTGCAACTGTTCGTTGCTGCCCAGCCAGTCGAAGTAGGCGGGGCCCGACAGTGCCGTGGTGTTGAAAGCGCCCTTGGCCATGAAGTCTTTCCATTCGGGCAGCGCACGCACCCTGGCGAACAGGTCAACAAAATACTTCTGCTGCTCCGGTGTGACGCCGGGCGGCATGAAGATGCCGCGCAGCATCAGGTATTCCACCGGAATGCCCGCCGAAGGGCAGGTCGGGATGTCGGCCCAGCTTTGCGTGGCCGTCAACTTTTCCGGGTAGGGCATCTTGGCCTTGTCGAACACGCACAGCGGGCGCAGCTTGCCAGACCGCCAGTGCGCTTCGGCCTCAATCGGGTTGTTGACGGTGGCGTCAATGTGTTTGCCCACCAGTTGCACGGCCACGTCGCCGCCGCCCTTGAAGGGCACATAGGTCATCTTCTTGCCGGCGGCTTTCTCGAGCAGCACGGTGATGATCTGGTCTTCTTGCTTGCTGCCTGTGCCGCCCATCTTGATGGCCTTGTCGGGGCCGGCTTTCAGTGCATCAAAAAAAGCCTTGGCGGTTTTGTAGGGCGCTTCTTCGTGCACCCACAGCACAAACTGGTCCAGCGCCAGCATGCTGACGGGGGTCATGTCGCGCCAGTTGAAGGGCACGCCGGTGGCCAGTGGCGTGGTGAACAAATTGCTCAGCGTGATGACCAGCTTGTGCGGGTTGCCCTTGTCGCCCTTCACGTCAAGGAACCCCTCGGCACCGGCGCCGCCGCTCTTGTTCACAACCACGATGGGCTGCGGCATGAGCTTGTTCTTGGCCACCACGCCCTGTATGAAACGCGCCATCTGGTCGGCGCCGCCGCCTGTGCCCGCGGGCACCACAAATTCCACCGGCCTGGTGGGCTCCCACGCGGTGGCTATCAAGGGCAGGCACATGGCGGTGGACACGAGCAAGCGTTTGAGCATGGACATCAACTCCTGGGGTGGGGAAAAGAAAAAAACAGGAAGGCAAAACGCCAATCACCGGCCGCGCAGTGGGGTCTGCGCAGCGCGAGAAAAATCAAGCCAGGCCCAGCTTGGCGGCCAGGCCTATACGCTGCAGCTTGCCAGTGGCGCCTTTGGGTATTTCTGCCATGAACAATATCTTTTTCGGCACTTTGAAGTCGGCCACGCGCTGCGAAACAAAGTCTTGCAACTCGCGTTCGGTGGCCGCTGCGCCATCACGCAGCACCACCACCGCGGCCACCTCTTCACCCAGCTTGGCGTGCGGCATGCCAAAGCACACCACCTGGGCCACGGCGGGGTGGTCCATCAGCAACTCGTCGACCTCGCGCGGGCTGATTTTTTCACCGCCGCGGTTGATGATTTCCTTCAGCCGGCCGGTCAGGCTGATGTAGCCGTCGGCGTCCATCACGCCCTGGTCGCCGGTGCGAAACCAGCCGCTTTCTTTTCCTGACGTGAAGGCCTCGGCGTTGGCCTTGGCGTTGCTTTCGTAGCCGGCGGTGACGTTGGGGCCGCGGATGACGATCTCGCCAATCTCGCCACGCGCCAGCAGGCCACCATCGTCACCCATGATGGCCACTTCAGGCCCCGCCGCCAGGCCCACGCTGCCGGGCTTGCGCACCGCGGGTGGCAGCGGGTTGCTGGCCATCTGGTGGGTGGCTTCGGTCATGCCATAGCTTTCGATCAGCGGCGCGCCAAAGACTTCTTCCAGTTCGCGGATGACCTGCGGCGGCATGCTGCTGCTGCTGCTGCGTATGAAGCGCAACGGGTGGCGCGCGATCACATCCTTGTTCTTGCTGGCGCGGCTGATGATGGCCTGGTGCATGGTGGGTACGGCCGTGTACCAGGTGGGCTTGGCTTCTTCCATCCAGCCAAAGAACTTCAGCGCGTTAAAGCCCGGTGTGCAGAAGACTTGTGAGCCCGCCGCCAGCGGCGCCAGCACGCCGGCAATCAGGCCGTGGATGTGGAACAGCGGCATGATGTTCAGCCCGCGATCGGCAGCGCTGAAGTGCAGCGTGCGGGCGATGTGCGTGGCCGATGCGCACAGGTTGCGCTGGCTCAAAGGCACGATCTTCGGCCGTGACGTGGTGCCGCTGGTGTGCAGCACCATCGAGGTGTCTTCAGGCTGCGCCAGACCGCCCTGCGTGGTGGCCGTGCCGCCGGCACCATCGCGCGCGGTGAGTGTGAAATCGCCCGCCGCTTCACCGGCTTTCAGGTCCAGCAGGCGCACGCCCAGCTTGCTGGCAATCTCTACCGCAGGCGAGGTGCTGTCGTGTTCAACGATCAGCGCTTTGGCGTTCAGGTCGGACAGGTAAAACTCGAACTCGTCGGCGCGGTAAGCCGGGTTCAGCGGCGCGGTGGTCACGCCACAGGCGGCGGTGATGAAGCAGGTGGCCATCTCGGGCCCGTTGGCCAGCACGATGGCGACACGGTCATTGCGCCCGATGCCCAGCGCATTCAGGCTGCCCAGCGTGCGCTGCATCAAGGCACGCAAGCCGCCGTGGTTCAAGGCCGGCCGGCCGGGGGCGGTGATGGCCACGGCGTCATCGGCGGCCGTGGCCAGCATGCGGTTCAGGGTCAGATTCATCGGGTCCTCAAACAACAGGGGCCACGCCCCGGGGCGACATCGGCAAACATGCGACTGAAAGTAACAGCGGGTTATACGGGATGCCGCCGGATGCGCGCTCAGGGCTTCCACCGTCGGCGGGCATGCAAGGCGCCTCAACCGCCGATGTAGTGCATCTCGACGCGGCGCTCGCCGCTGCCCGGGTCGGCAGACAGCGCGCTTCGCAGTTCTGAATAGCGGTCGTCGCGTTCGCCCCAGATCAAACCTACAGCGGCGGCAATTTGTTCGTCGTTCCAGGCCCGGCCATCGGGCGCCGTGCCGCGCAGCAGCGCACGCAGGTCGTGGCCGCGGCTGGCAAACAGGCACAGGAAGAGTTTGCCTTCGGTGGACAGCCGGGCGCGGTTGCAATCGCCACAAAAAGCCTGCGTCACGCTGCTGATGACGCCCACCTCACCGCCGCCATCGGCATAACGCCAACGTTGAGCGGTCTCACCCGGCGCGTTGGCCGACAGCGGCAGCAAGGGGAAGGCCGCCGACAAACGCTGCACCACCTGTTCTGAGGCCAGCACCTCGTTCATGCGCCAGCCGTTGGTGGCACCCACGTCCATGTATTCGATAAAGCGCAGCACCACGCCAGCGCCGAAGTGTTCACGCACATGGCGCGCCAGCGGCACGATCTGCCCTTCGTTGGTGCCGCGCTTGACGACCATGTTGATCTTGATCGGCGCCAGGCCCGCCTTCAGCGCCGCATCGATGCCGTGCAGCACGTCGGCGACCGGAAAATCGACATCGTTCATGCGCCTGAAGATGGCGTCGTCCAGCGCGTCCAGGCTGACCGTCACACGCTTGAGCCCGGCGTCGCGCAGCGCCTGCGCCTTGCGCGCCAGCAGCGAGCCGTTGGTGGTCAGCGTGATGTCCAACCCATCACCGTCGGGTGTGCGCAGTGCGGCCAGTTGCGCGATCAGCAATTCCAGGTGCTTGCGCAGCAGCGGCTCGCCGCCCGTCAGCCGCAGCTTCACCACGCCATGCTGCACAAAGATGCTCGCCGCGCGCGTGATTTCCTCGAAGCTGAGCAGGCTGGTCTGTGGCAGGAACTTGTACTGGCTGTCGAACACGTCCTTGGGCATGCAGTAGCTGCAGCGGAAGTTGCAGCGGTCGGTGACGGAGATGCGCAGGTCGCGCAGTGGCCGGCCCAGACGGTCGGCCAGCAGGCCGTTGGGCGCGGCGGCCTGCGCAGGCACACGCGGCACGCTGGCTGCGTAGCGCAAATCGGCCAAGGGAATGATGTTGTCGCCCATCCAGCGATTGTTACCGCAAGGCACTCACCGCACTGCCGCCGTGGCGTTGGCAGGCCCGCGGGCCTTCACGGCTGGGCCGTGGTCTGCGGCTCGGCCCTGTCGGCGCGGCGTGCGCCGTTGAAACGCTTGGCCCAGTAGGCGGCGCGCATGTCTTCAATGCGCACCTGGCCGCCGGCACGCGGCGCGTGAATGAACTTGCCTTCACCGACGTAAATGCCGACATGCGAAAAGGCCCGCCGCATGGTGTTGAAGAAAACCAGGTCGCCGGGCTTGAGTTCCTCTTGCTTGATATTCAGCAAGCCGGCGTTTTTGGCCTGCTGGTCGGCGCGCCTCGGCAGCACCAGGCCCAGGCTGTTCTCGAACACATAGCGCGTGAAGCCGCTGCAATCAAAGCCTTGCACAGCGCTGGTGCCGCCGCGCTTGTAGCGCACGCCCAGGAAGTTCATCGCCGACTCCACCATGTCGGTGGCCGTGTCGCGCACCTGCTGCACCAGCGGGCTGGCTTCGATTTGCGCTGCGATCTCGGCGCTGCTCGTTCGCAAGCCCGGCAGCGGGCCCGGCAGCAAGCCCTTTTCCTGCAACAGCTGCAGCACGGTATCGCCTGGGGGCGTGTCGGGCGCGGCCTGCGCAGGCAGCGCGGTACACAGCAGACTGAGTAGCAGGGGGAGCAGTTTTTGCATCGGCGCGGCAGGATAACAGGGGGCCGGTGTCCTTCAACAGACCGTCAACCGACAGTCAACAGACCGTCAACCGACAGTCAACCGACAGTCAACCGACAGTCAACAGACAGCAAGGCAGGCATGTCAGCATGACGGCCCCCGAAACTGAGCCTGCCACCAAATGTTCAAAGCCCTCTTGCTGGAAAAAGACGACGCCGGCTTCCGTGCCGGCCTGGTTGCCATCGAAGAAACCCGGCTGCCGGCAGCGGCTGATGTGCTGGTGCAGCCGGCTTATTCCACGCTGAACTACAAGGACGGGCTGGCGCTGACCAACAAGTCGCCGGTGGTGCGCCACTGGCCCATGGTGCCGGGTATTGACGGCGCCGGCACGGTGCTGCAAAGCAGCCACGCGGGCTGGAAAGCCGGTGACCAATTCATACACAACGGCTTTGGTGTCGGTGAAACGCACTGGGGCTGTTTGGCCGAGCGCGCGCGGCTGAAGGGCGATTGGCTGGTGAAGTTGCCGGCCGCCTTCACACCGCGCCAGGCCATGGCCATAGGCACCGCCGGCTACACCGCCATGCTGTGTGTGATGGCGCTGGAACAGCACGGCCTGGAGCCCGCGGCATCGGGTGGCGGCGATGTGCTGGTCACCGGTGCCACTGGCGGTGTCGGCAGCGTGGCGATTGCGCTGCTGGCCCGGCTAGGCCACCGTGTGGTGGCGGCCAGCGGCAAGATGCAGGAGGCCGACTACCTGATGAAGCTGGGTGCCAGCGCGGTGATAGACCGCGCCGAACTGGGCGCGCCTGGCAAGCCGCTGCAGAAAGAACGCTGGGCTGCGGTGGTCGACGCCGTGGGCAGCCACACCTTGGTGAATGCTCTGGCGCAGACGCGCTACGGCGGTGTCGTGGCCGCCTGCGGCCTGGCCCAGGGCCATGACCTGCCGGCGACGGTGATGCCCTTCATCCTGCGCAGCGTCACGCTGGCCGGCATTGACAGCGTGATGGCGCCGCTGGCACTGCGTCAACAAGCCTGGGCCCGACTGGCCAGAGACCTGGACCCGGCGCTGCTGGAAACGATGATTGAAGAAGTGCCGCTGGAAGGCGCGGTTGAAGCCGCGCAGCGGTTGATGGCAGGGCAGGTGCGGGGGCGCATCGTGGTGAAGATTTAAGAGGGTGTCAGCCCGGCGCAAAGTGCGCGACCCAGAATGCACCGCAACGAGATGGGGACCACCCCTCAGGCACGACCGCAAGGACGCCCGTGCAGCGCCCGTGCAGCGCCCAAGCAGCGCCCAAGCACCGCCCGAGCAGCGCCAGGAGACAAGTCCATGAACTACGCCGACCTTCACCGCCAATCACTCGTTGAGCGTGACGCCTACTGGACCGAACAGGCCAGGCGCATCGATTGGCAGACGCCGTTCACGCGCGTGTGCAACGACGACAACCCGCCCTTCACGCGCTGGTTTGAAGGCGGCACCACCAACCTGTGCCACAACGCGGTCGACCGCCACCTGGCCACGCGTGGCGAGCAGAACGCGCTGATCTGGGTCTCCACCGAAGTCGGCCAAGAGCGCGTCTACAGCTTCGCCGAACTGCACGCCGAAGTGCAGTCCATGGCCGCCATCCTGCTGGCCCAGGGTGTGGGTCAGGGCGACCGCGTGCTGATCTACATGCCGATGATCCCCGAGGCGGTGTTCGCGATGCTGGCCTGCGCGCGCATCGGCGCCGTGCATTCGGTGGTCTTCGGCGGCTTTGCCAGCGTCAGCCTGGCCAGCCGCATTGAAGACGCCGAACCCGTGATGGTCATCAGCGCCGACGCCGGCAGCCGCAGCGGCAAGGTCATGCCCTACAAGCCGCTGCTGGACGAAGCGCTGCGGCTGTCTGCACACAAGGTGCCGAAGGTGCTGCTGGTCGACCGTGGCCTGGCGGCTATGGCCTGCGAGGCCGGCCGCGATGTTGACTACACCACCCAGCGCGCCCTGCACCAGCACGCCCAGGTGCCGGTGGTGTGGCTGGACGCCACGGCCATCAGCTACACCATCTACACCAGCGGCACCACCGGCCGGCCCAAGGGCGTGCAGCGCGACACCGGCGGCTACGCGGTGGCGCTGGCGGCCAGCATGCAGCAAATCTTTCTGGGCCAGCCGGGCGAGACCTACTTCAGCACCAGCGACATCGGCTGGGTGGTGGGCCACAGCTACATCGTTTACGGCCCGTTGATACACGGCATGGCCACCATCCTCTACGAAGGCCTGCCGCTGCGTGGCATGGACGGCCAAGCCAACGCCGCCATCTGGTGGAGCCTGGTCGAAAAGTACAAGGTCACGGCCATGTTCAGTGCGCCCACCGCCGTGCGCGTGCTGAAAAAACAAGATCCGGCGGCGCTGAAGAAGCACGACCTGAGCAGCCTGCGCGCCTTGTTCCTGGCCGGTGAACCGCTGGACGAGCCCACTGCCAGCTGGATCTCAGGCGCCCTGGGCGTGCCCATCATCGACAACTACTGGCAGACAGAAAGCGGCTGGCCCATCCTGACCATCGCCAATGGCATCGAAGCCAAGGCCAGCCGCTTCGGCAGCCCCGGCATTGCCATGCCCGGCTACAACGTGAAGATCATCGACGAGCAGAGCGGGGCCGAACTGACAGGCGCCAACGAGAAGGGCGTGGTGGTCATCGAAGGCCCGCTGCCGCCGGGCTTCATGCAAACGGTGTGGCGCGACGACGCACGCTTTGTCAGCACCTACTGGACGCAGATGCCGTGCTTGGCTGATGCCAGCCATGCTGCCGGCCAGCCGGGGCCCAAGCGCTGGGTCTACAACACCTTCGACTGGGGCATACGCGATGCTGACGGCTACTACTTCATCCTGGGCCGCACCGACGATGTCATCAACGTCGCCGGCCACCGCCTGGGCACGCGCGAGATCGAAGAAAGCCTGAGCAGCCACGCCGCCGTGGCCGAGGTGGCCGTGGTGGGTGTGGCCGATCAACTCAAAGGCCAGGTGGCGATGGCCTTTGTGGTGCTGAAAGACGCGGCCATGGCCGCCACGCCCGACGCCGCGCTGCGCCTGGAAGGCGAGCTAATGAAGGTCGTGGACAGCCAACTGGGCGCGGTGGCAAGGCCTTCGCGTGTGCGCTTTGTGGGCGCGCTGCCCAAGACGCGTTCGGGCAAGATGCTGCGCCGGGCGATACAGGCCGTGTGCGAAGGGCGCGACGCCGGCGACCTGACGACCATCGAAGACCCCAGCGCGCTGCAGCAGATACGTGACAGCGTGGCGGTGCCAGCAAGCTGAATCTGTGCTGATCCTGTCTTGATTTTCCCTTCATAGCGGCCCGATTTTGGGGGCCCCTGCAAGAGGGCGTGGCGTGCTGCCGCAAGGGCCACCACCGGAGCGATAGCCAAGGTGATTGCGGCGCTGAACACTGGCGGCCTGCCACTCACTGCGCACGCCATGCACCCCACCACACCCCTGCTGCACCGCCGCCGCCTGTTGGCTGCGCTGGCCCTGTCACCCGGCACCGTCTGGGCGCGCCCGGCACGCAACGCGCTACCGCTGTTGCTGGCGCAAGAGGCGCTTGCAGACATCGACCCGACGGGCTACCTGGTCAGCGAAAAGTACGATGGCGTGCGAGCGCTGTGGGATGGCCAGCGCCTGCGTTTTCGCAGCGGCCTGCCGGTGGCCGCGCCAGCCTGGTTCACGCAGCGTTTGCCTGCTGCGCCGCTGGACGGCGAGTTGTGGCTGGCCCGCGGGCGTTTTGAGGCGCTTTCTGGCGCGGTGCGCCGCAGCGTGGCCGACGACAGCGAATGGCAGCGCATCCACTACATGGTGTTCGAGCAGCCCGGCGCGGCGGGAACGTTTGCGCAGCGCGCGGCGCAGTTGGCCAACATCGCGCGGGCGCTGGCCTGGCCGGCACTGGTGGCGGTGGCGCAAACGCCAGTGCACGGCCGCCAGGCGCTGGCGCAGCGGCTGAACGAAGTCGTGCGTGAAGGTGGCGAAGGCCTGGTGCTGCACCGGGCCGATGCGCCCTACATCACCGGCCGCAGCGCGGTGTTGTTGAAGCTGAAGCCGCTGCACGATGCCGAGGCCCTGGTCATCGCTCACCAGCCCGGCCATGGCCGCCTGGCTGGGCTGCTGGGCGCCTTGCGCGTGCGCACGCCCGCGGGCCTGGAATTCCTTATCGGCACCGGCTTTACCGATGCCCAGCGCGCGCAGCCGCCGACGCTCGGCAGCGTCGTCACCTACAGCCACCGCGGTCGCACCGAAAACGGCGTGCCGCGCTTTGCCAGCTTTGTGCGTGAACGGGTGTTGTAGCCGCTGCGAGAACCACGCCAACGGGGCTGTTCAGCGCGGCGCGTCGCGGCCGTCGCAGTGCGGGTCTATGCCGTAACTGCTGCCGGTGACGCGGCCATCGGCGGCCACCGAAGATTGAAACCACAGGCAGTCGTTGGTGGGGTAGCGCCAGGCCCACACTTCGCCGCCCGCACGGCCGCCGCTGCGGCGTTCGCCCGGCGTGCCCAGCCATTGCAGCAGGCCATCGCGCCGCAGATCAACAGCCGATTGCACGCGCAGGAATTCGGCTTCGTTCAACACCTGGCGGGCCCGCTGCACCATGCCGGCGGCATTCATGTCGAACATCCACGTCGTGCGGCCGAAGGGGCCAGTGGCGTATTCCAGCCGCTCGGTGCCAGCCGGCAGCGTGTAGCGCGCCGTGGGCGGGCCCCAGGTGCGCAGCACCCCGTCACGCGCATCGCCCGGCCGCGGCGGCGGAGTGGCGCAAGCGGCCAGCGCCAGCACCGCGGAGCACAGCGCGATGCACCCCATGCAGCGCACGGCCAGGCTGCGCATGGGCGCGCCTACAAAACCTCGGAAGCGAAATCCGCCAGCCGCGAACGCTCGCCCCGTGCCAGCGTCACATGCCCGCCATGCGGCCAGCCCTTGAAGCGATCCACCGCAAAGGTCAGCCCGCTGCTGCCTTCGGTCAAATACGGTGTGTCGATCTGCGCCAGGTTGCCCAGGCAGACGATCTTGGTGCCCGGCCCGGCGCGGGTGATGAGCGTCTTCATCTGCTTGGGCGTCAGGTTCTGCGCTTCGTCGATGAGCACGAATTTATTCAGGAAGGTGCGCCCGCGCATGAAGTTCAGGCTCTTGATCTTGATCTTGCTGCGCACCAGGTCGTTGGTGGCGGCGCGGCCCCATTCGCCGGCGCTGGCATCGGTGCGCGCCAGCACTTCCAGGTTGTCGTCCAGCGCCCCCATCCAGGGGCCCATCTTCTCTTCTTCGTTGCCGGGCAGAAAGCCGATGTCGTCGCCCACCGGCACTGTCACGCGGGTGACGATGATCTCGGTGTAGCGCCTGTCGTCCAGCACCTGCGAAAGCCCCGCGGCCAGCGTCATCAGTGTCTTGCCGGTGCCCGCGGTGCCGGTCAGCGTAATGAAGTCGCACTCAGGGTCCATCAACAGGTTCAACGCGAAGTTCTGTTCGCGGTTGCGCGCTGTCACGCCCCACACGGCGTTCTTGGTGTGGGCGTAGTCGCGCAAGGTTTTCAGCACAGCGGTCTTGCCGGTGATCTCGGTCACCCGTGCATACAGCGCCGCCGCGCCCGGCACTTCAAGGTAGACGAACTGGTTAATCATCAGCGAAGGCACCAGCGGCCCGCTGATGCGGTAGAAGGTGTGCGTGCCCTGCTGCCAGCTTTCCATGGTCTTGCCATGGCGGTCCCAGAAATCAGCCGGTAGCTGCAGCACGCCGGTGTAGAGCAGGTCGCCGTCTTCCAGCGTCTTGTCGTTGGTGTAATCCTCGGCCGGCAGGCCCAGGGCGCGTGCTTTGACGCGCATGTTGATGTCTTTGGACACCAGCACCACGTCGCGCGGGGTGGCCGAGTTCTGCTGCTGTTCGCGCAAGGACTGCACGACACCCAGGATCTGGTTGTCGGCCTTGCCCTGCGGCAGGCCGGGCGGCAGCTTGAAGTCCAGCAAGGTGGTTTGGAAATAGAGCTTGCCGCCGGCTTCGCGGTGGCCGGTCTTGGCCAGCTCGATGCCGGCGTGCGCGTCGAGTGACCCATCCTTGGCCGCCAGTGTGGCCAGCGCGTCCAGTTCGCGGCTGACCTGGCGCACGCTGCGCGCCACTTCGCTCATGCCCTTCTTGTGGCCGTCCAGTTCTTCCAGCGTGATCATCGGCAGGAAGATGTCGTGCTCCTCGAAGCGGAACAACGACATCGGGTCGTGCATCAGCACGTTGGTGTCCAGCACGAACAGCTTGGCCGGGCCGGTGTTGCGCGGCTTGCGCGCGCGCGGTGCCGGCATGGCGGTGGGCATGGCGGCAGAAACGGCACGCGGGCCGGCAGGCAGCACCGCTGCGGCTGGCGCTTCAAGCAGGCGCGCACTGGGCCGCGCGGCCAGCGCGGGGCTGCCGTCGTGCAACTCCAGCGCGGCCTGCGCCGGGGCTTCGGCGGTGCGTGTTTTCAGCGACCGTTTGTCAGCGCGTGGCGCGGCGGGGGCGTCGTAGTCGGCGCTTTGCAGCAAATCACCTTTTTTGGCGGGCGGCTTGGGCAGTGGCATGGGTGGCAGCAGGGGTTACGGAAAAGAAAAAAGCCGCACAGGCTGCTGTGCGGCTTTGCATCGAGGCGTGAAAGCGAAAACTGCGGCGGTGCCGGGGCACCGCAGGCAGGCAAAAAGCGTGTGCAAGGGTCAAGCGGCTTTCTTCAGCGCTTTCACGGCCTTGAGCACTTCATCCACATGCCCGGCGACCTTGATGCCGCGCCACTCGGCCCGCATCACGCCTTCGGCATCCATCAAGAAGGTGCTGCGCTCTATGCCCTTGACCTTCTTGCCGTACATGATCTTGTTCTTGACCACGCCAAACATGTGGCACAGCTTTTCTTCGGTGTCGGCAATCAACTCGAAGGGCAGTTCAAGGTTCTGCTTGAACTTCTCGTGGCTGGCCATGTTGTCGCGCGACACGCCAAACACCACGGCACCGGCCTTGATGAAATCCTTGTGCTGGTCGCGGAACTGCATGGCTTCGGTGGTGCAGCCCGGGGTGTTGTCCTTTGGATAAAAGTACAGCACCACCGCATGCCCCAGATGCGACTGGGGCGTGAACTTCACACCCCCCGTGGCCAGGGCTTCAAATTCCGGAAGGGATTTATTGATGACAGGCGTCATGAAAGGTCTTCTCGCACTGCGCTGATGGAAGCCGGCCCTCCACGCAAGCCAGCAATCCCAAATTATAAAGTCTCCGGCGACCCCCGCTTCAGGCGGGGCCTGCGGGTGGGCTAGCGGGCGGGCTTGCGACCGGGCTTGCGACCGGGTCTGCAAGCAACAGCGCGGCCAGCACGCGGCGGTGTTCGCTGACCAGCACGTTGTAGGTACGGCAGGCCGCCGGCGTGTCCATGGTTTCGATGCCGATGCGCGCCGCCATCAAGGCGCGCAACAGCGCCGGCGACACAAAGCGCAGCCGTGGGCCACTGCCGAAAATCACCAGTTCGGGTTCCATCGCGGCAATGCGCTCGAAGTGCGCCGCCGTCAGTTGCTCGGGCTGCGAACAGGGCGTGCTGTCGTCGTGTGCATCGGCTCGCCAGGGCAGCACCGCGCCCTGCCACGGCACCAGCACGCTGTGCGAAAAAGGCGTGGCGCCGACCCAGATGCGGCCAGGCTGCTGGCGGGTGATGACGTTGAAGCCGTCGGGCGTGTCGGGCTGGAATTTCATACCGGATAATTCTAGGTTCACCCTGCCATCAAGCCGCTGATGGCCTCGTCACCCCTGGAGCCGCCCGCGTGAAGCCCATCGTCAAGTCCGCCAAGCTCGCCAACGTGGCCTACGACATCCGCGGCCCCGTGCTCGACAAGGCGCGCCAGATGGAAGAAGAAGGCCACAAGATCATCAAGCTGAACATCGGCAATGTGGCTGCGTTTGGTTTGATGCCGCCCGATGAGATCGTGCAGGACATGATCCGCAATTTGCCTGATGCGGCCGGCTACACCGACAGCAAGGGCCTGTTTGCGCCGCGCAAGGCGGTGGTCCACTACACCCAGGAAAAGCACGTCAAGGGCGTGACGGTGGACGATGTCACCCTGGGCAACGGCGCATCCGAACTCATTGCGATGAGCATGAGCGCGCTGCTCAACGACGGTGACGAAATGCTGATACCGGCGCCCGACTTTCCGCTCTACACCGCGGTGGTGGGCTTGAGCGGCGGCGTGCCGGTGCACTACATCTGCGATGAGCAAACCGGCTGGCTGCCCGACATCGAAGACATGCGCCGCAAGATCACGCC
>JANMJI010000133.1:0-41654 GCA_031371275.1 Betaproteobacteria bacterium | reverse complement strand
GAACAAGAAATCGAACACTATCTGCGCACCGAACAGCCCTATGACTGCGCCGGCAGCGCCAAGAGCGAAGGCCTGGGCATCACGCTGCTGGATGCGATAGAAAGCGACGACCCCACGGCGCTGGTGGGCCTGCCGCTGATGCGCACCTGCCAGCTGCTGCGGCGCGCCGGCATCGACCCGCTGATGGCATCAAAGGTGCCATGAAGGACGCCATCAAGGGCACGCTGCTGCTGGTGCCCAACACGCTGGACCTGGGCGCCGACGAGACAGACCTGCGCGAGGTGCTGCCCGAAGGCGTGATACGCCGCGCCGCCGGCCTGTTGCATTGGGCGGCCGAAGACGCGCGCAGCACGCGCGCATTCCTGAAGCGGGTGGGCGCGCTGGTGGCACTGGCCGCGCCGCTGCAAGCCATCACCATCACCGAGCTGCCACGGCCGCGCAAAGGCAGCCGCGAGCCGGTGCCGGCGGCGCAATGGCATGCCTTGCTGCAGCCGGCGCTGGAAGGCCACGACCTGGGCTTGCTGTCAGAAGCCGGCCTGCCCGCCGTGGCCGACCCGGGCGCGTTGCTCGTGCAGGCTGCACATGCAGCCGCGGTGCCCGTGCTGCCGTTGCCCGGCGCCAGTTCCTTGCTGCTGGCACTGGCGGCCAGCGGCTTGAATGGCCAGAGCTTTGCGTTTGTGGGCTACCTGCCGCAAGAAGCAGCGCCACGCAGCACGCGCCTGAAAGAGTTGGAAGCACTGGCGCGGCGCCATGGGCAAACGCAGATCATCATCGAAACGCCCTACCGCAACGCCGCGTTGCTGGCCGCGATGACCGCCGCTTTGGCACCAGAGACACGGCTGGCTGTGGCCTGCGGGCTGACGCTGCACGGCGGCTGGTGCCGCACCGACACCGTGGCCGGCTGGCGCCAACAGCCGGTGCAAATGCCCGACCGCTGGCCCGCCGTGTTCAGCCTGCTGGCAGCCTGACCGGCGCCGCCACGACGGCACGCGCGGCTTGGGGCTTCAGTGCACGCCGCCCAACAACATCGCCACCTTCTTCTTGGGGCGGATGTTGGGCGACAAACCACTGCGTGAAGCCACCGTGGCCGCGGCCTTGGGCGCGGCTTCCCAGGCCGGCGCGTTGTCGCTGCGGCTGGGCTCGTAAGGCTTGTCGAAAAAGGGGTCGCGTGCCGGGCCGGCGTGGCGGCGCGGGGCTTCGGCCACGCGTTCAGCAGCCCGCTCGAACACCCGTTCGCGCGGCGCGGCTTCGGCCACGCCCGCGGCCTCGTCGGCCTCAAAACGGCGCGGCGGCCGGCGCGGCCGCTCGTCTTCGAGCTCGAAGGGCTCAATCTCAAGCTTCTTCTTGATGAGTTTCTCGATATCGCTCACCAGCCGTGTGTCGTCACGCGTGACCAGCGTCACCGCCAGACCCGAAGCGCCGGCGCGGCCGGTGCGGCCGATGCGGTGCACATAGTCTTCGGCGTTGTAGGGCACGTCGAAGTTGAAGACCGCCGGCAGGTCTGCAATGTCCAGGCCGCGCGCTGCGACATCGGTGGCCACCAGCAGGTCGACCTCGCCGGCCTTGAAGGCGGCCAGCGCCTTCAGCCGCTCGTCCTGGCTCTTGTCGCCATGCAGCGCCTGCGTGCGCAGGCCGTCGCGCTCGAAAGACCGCGCCAGCCGCGCCGCGCCCAGCTTGGAGTTGACGAAGATGAGGGCCTGCGACAGCGCGCGCTGCTTCAGCAACTGGCGCACCACGGCGCGCTTGTCGTCGTCGGTGGTGCTGTAGAAACGCTGTTCGACATTGGTCGCCGTGGCGTTCGGCCGCGCCACTTCCACCAGCACCGGGTCTTGCAGATAGCTGTTGGCCAGGCGCCTGATCTCGGGCGAAAAGGTGGCCGAGAACAGCAGCGTCTGCCGTTCCTTGGGCAGGTAGGACAGGATGCGCTGCAGGTCGGGCAGAAAGCCGATATCGAGCATGCGGTCGGCTTCGTCCAGCACGACGTACTCAACCTGATTGAGGACCGCGTTCTTGGCTTCGATGTGGTCCAGCAAACGCCCCGGCGTGGCGATCAACACTTCAACGCCAGCCTTCAATTGCAAGGTCTGCGGCTTCATGTCGATGCCACCGAACACCACCGCCGCACGCAGTTGCGTGTGCTTGGCGTAATTCTTGACGTTGTTGGCCACCTGGTCGGCCAATTCACGCGTGGGCGCCAACACCAGCGCCCGCACCGGATGCCGCGCCGGCGACATGCTGGCGTTTTCATGGCGCAGCATCTTTTGCAGCAACGGCAGCGTGAAAGCCGCGGTCTTGCCGGTGCCGGTTTGCGCCGCGCCCATCACATCACGGCCTTCGAGCACGATGGGGATGGCCTTGGCCTGGATCGGCGTCATCGCGGTGTAGCCCGAATCGACAACAGCGCGCAGCAGCTTGGGGTCGAGGGCGAGGGTGTTGAACAGTGCGGGCGCCTCAGTAAGGGCGGCGGCGCTGTCAGTTTGCACAAGGCTGTCGGTATCTATCATGTCCACCCATTATCGGGTCATCGGCAAAATCAGCACCGACAGTGGCCCGCGCAGGTGCCGCGCTCAGGTCTTGCCCTGCTGCGTGTCCACCGGCGACGGCGCACGCGCGGTGTTCGGAAACAACAACCAGCGCGGTGACTTGAAACGCACGATGCGCCAGTACAGCGCCACATAGGACACCCCAAACAACAGCAGGAAACCGGCCAAAGCCGAAGTGTTGTTCCAGAACAGCAGCGCCGGAATGACGGACAGCATGCACAGCGCCCACAGATAGGGTGAAGTCATTGAATTGCGCCGCGTCAGCGCCTTCGCACTGCGGTTGCCCACCGCCCAGCGCATGACACGACGGTAGATCAGCGAGTGCAAGTGAATGCCGTCGGGCATGCTCGGCGGCACCGCGCGGATGAAGCGCCGACGGTAAATGGAAAAAAGAGTTTCGAACACCGGATACACGCAGACCAACAACGGGAACAGCGGCGACACCTCGCCCGGGTTGCGCACCAGCAGCATGATGGACAACTCAGCCACCATGAAGCCGAGGAAATAAGCCCCGCCGTCACCAAGAAAAATCAAACCGGCTGGAAAGTTCCAGAGAAAAAACCCGAGTACTGCGCCAATGCCCGCCAGCGCCATGGCACTGATAAGCGGATCGCCCACCTGGAAAGCCACATAAGCCAATGCGCCCAGCATGATGACGACGCACATCGAAGCCAAGCCGTTGAAGCCGTCGATGATGTTGATGGAATTGGCGATGCCGGCCACAGCGAACACCGTGACCACAATGGCCCCGACCGGCCAGGCCACCACCCAATCCAGGCCGGGGATGTCGGTGTGGCTGATGACAGCTTCCAAAAACCATGCTGCCAGCAGCGCAGAAACAACGACAGCCAAAAGGCGCACTCGCGGGGTGATGCGTTTGGTCAGGTCTTCGGCAAGGCCCGCGGCAAATGCAGGAATGCCGCAGGCGAGCAAGGCCATCGCAGCCAGTGCGTCCTTTCGGTCAGCGCCAAAGAGAAAACTGGACGCCGACACAAAGGCCAGCACGATGCCGACCCCACCGATGCGTGGTACCGGCCGGGCATGAAACTTCTGCGGTCCCGAGACATCGTGGTCCATCGAAACGTGGGCGTGCAGGCGACCTGATCGCACGATAAGGAGCGACACACAAACCGACACCGCAAAGGCGACCAGCAACAAGACCATCGCGAAGATTGTAGATGGCGGTGCGCGCACCAGCCCCTGCGCACCTTTGCAGGCGCATGAAGCGCGTCGTTAGAATCTGGGATGCTGTTGCGCTGGCGCGAATACCGTGCGCGCTGCAGCCATCGCAGCAATAGGGCCGAGGTGCCCGTGGGTGCAAATGTTACTTTTCAACTCTAAGGCAACGCTGATCAAGTCGCTCGCGGCGCGCGCCAAGCCGCTTATCGCGCGGCTCGGCCCTCGGCAGGCGCAATCCGCCTTTGGCGGTTTGCGTCCGGCCTCGGCATCCCTGCTTTGGGCGGTCTGCGGCGTTGCAAATCCTCGCCATAGCTGCGGCTATGGCTGTGGTTTGCGCCATGCAGCCCATCCCAAACCAGAGCGCGCGCACTCGCGGGCGCTTAATCAGCGTCGCCCTAATTCGTTTCTTTCCCACCTGACACATCGCTTCCTGCTGCTTTTTGCCGGGCTTGTGATGGCCGGTGGGGGGGCCCAGGCACAAACAGCGTTTCCAGATAACGCGACCGAGCCGACCACCCCAGGCGTGGTGCGTCTCAGGCCAACGCCTGTGCCAACTTACGAAACCGTGCGGCCACTGCCGGTGCCGGCGGTTGCCGTGTATGTGCCCGGAGAATTCGAGCGTTTCGTCCAGGCCCAGGCAGGCCCAGGCGTTGAAGTTCGCCGTTTTGGTGCTGCGCTGATTGCCGACACCTCGGACAGCCGAAGTGATGAACTCAGCCCGCTGGTTCCTGCGGATTACGTGGTCGCGTCTGGTGACGAGGTGCTCGTCACCTTGTGGGGTTCGGTGGACGCCGATCTGCGCCTGCTGGTTGATCGCGGCGGCCGCATCAGCATACCGCGCGTGGGTGCCATCCAGGTGGCGGGCGTTCGTTACGACGAATTGCGCGGCGTCATCGCACGCCGTGTGGCGCAGGTTTTCAAGAATTTCGAACTCAGTGTGTCGCTGGGCCAGTTGCGCGGCATTCGCATATTCATTACCGGCTTTGTTAGCAAGCCCGGGGCATACACCGTGTCAAGCCTGGCAACGGTTGTTTCGGTTTTGATGCGCGCGGGCGGCCCTTCGGCTGCGGGCAGCTTCCGCGCCATCGAACTGCGCCGTGCAGGCCGGCTGGTGGCTAACTTCGACCTGTATGACCTGCTGCTCAAAGGCGACCGCTCCGCCGATCAACTGATGCAAGCCGCAGACGTTGTGCACGTCGGGCCGGTGGGTGTGCAGGTCGGCATCATCGGCAGCGTGAACAAGCCGACGGTACTTGAACTGAAGGCCAATGAAACAGTGGCCGATGCATTGCTTATAGCCGGTGGTTTTTCCGCCGTGGCCGACCGTTCTCGGCTGGCCGTGGAAAGACTGCAAGAACGTACCGCCGCCAGAGTGGTTCAGCTTGATCTGCCCGCTGGGCTGGGCCAGCCCTTAGGCCACGGCGACCTGCTGCGTGCCTTCAGTGCCGTGGACATCACCTTGCCCACGCAACGCCAGAGCAAACGTGTGCGTGTCGAAGGTGAAGTGCTCAGGCCCGCGGAATACGTCCTGCCCCAAGGTTCGAGCCTGCACGATGTGCTTCGGCTGGCAGGTGGTTTCACGCCATCCGCATTCGTTTTTGCAACCGAGTTCAGCCGCACCAGCGTGCGCGTGACGCAGCAGGAAAACTACGAGCGTGCCCTGCGCGACCTGGAGTCGGAAATGGCCAAGGCATCGGGCTCGCAGCGCATTACCAGCGGCGACGAAGCGGCGGCCCTGTCCGCCAGAAACGTAGCGTCAGGGCAGATCGTCGAACGTCTGCGCGCCTTGCGGCCCACCGGCCGCGTGGTGCTCAATCTTGATCCGCAGGGCGCAGACTTGCCCGACCTGGCGATTGAAGATGGCGACCGCATTTACGTTCCCGCCCGCCCCACCACGGTGGGTGTCTTTGGCAGCGTCTTCAACGCCGCCACTTACCTGTATGCGCCGGGCAGGCTCCTGAGCGACTACTTGCGGCTTGCCGGTGGTCCGACCAAAGGTGCCGACGAAAACAGCGCGTTCATCGTGCGCGCCAACGGCAGCGTGATCAGCAGCCGGCAGCAGGAAACGGGCTGGCTCAGAGCGAGGAATTCACTGGGCGAGTTGCGAGCGGAGCCAGGCGACACCATCTTCATGCCCGAAGAGCTCAACAAGACCACCGTCGTGCAGAACCTGAAAGACTGGACACAAATCCTGTCGCAGTTTGGCTTGGGTGCGGCAGCCATTCGGATTCTGGGCAGGTGAAATGGAACGTCTCGAAATCGATCAAGCTGTTGCCGCGGAACGCGCTTCGCTCGGGCTGCTTGATGTCGCCCTGCTGTTGGCGCAAAACGCCCGCCTGTTGTTGATAGGGCCCTTGGTCGCGGGCGCCGCTGCCTTGGGCGCGACCTATTTAATTGCACCCATCTACACGGCCACCACCACCTTTCTACCACCTCAGCAGCAAAGCGCTGCGGCATCTGCACTTTCATCGCTGGGCGCTTTGTCTGGCTTGGCTGGCGTCGCTGGTGGCCTTAAGAGCCCTGCCGACCAGTTCGTTTCGCTTTTGCAGTCGGTCACGGTGGCTGACCGGCTAATCGACCAATTCAAACTCATTGAGGTTTACAAGACCGATTTCCGTTTCGAAGCGCGCAAGGAGTTGGCCCGCCATGTCCGGATCACGACCGGAAAAAAAGACGGCCTGATCACGGTCGAGGTCGACGACGTTAGCCCGCAGCGCAGTGCTGACCTTGCCAATCGCCATATTGAAGAACTTCGGCGCGTCACCAGCGGCCTGGCCCTGACGGAAGCCCAGCAACGGCGGGTGTTCTTCGAGACCCAGCTCAAGCAAAGTCGAGACGGCCTGGTTCAGGCGCAACAAGCATTGCAGAACAGCGGCTTCAATCAAGCCGCGTTGAGGTCGGAGCCCAAGGCGGCGGCAGAGGGCTACGCCAGGCTGAAGGCAGAGCTCACATCGACAGAAGTGCGCCTGCAAACGCTGCGGCGCGCGCTGGCGGACAACGCGCCCGAAGTGCAACAGCAACTGGCCCGCTTGGGGGCCCTGCGCGAGCAGTTGACCAAGCTCGAGAGCGGCCTGGAAAAATCGTCAGACGCCGACTACGTGGGCAAGTACCGCGATTTCAAATACCAGGAAGTGTTGTTCGAGCTCTTTTCGCGCCAGTACGAACTGGCGCGTCTTGACGAGAGCCGCGAAGGCGCACTGATTCAAGTCATTGATGCTGCCACGCCTGCGGAGCGCAAAAGCAGCCCCAAGCGCCTGTTCATTGCGCTATCGACAACTCTGGGGGCGGCGGTGCTGCTGCTGTTGTGGGTCGTCGGCCGCAGCGCATGGGCAGCGTCGGCAAATGACCCCGAATCGGCGGCCAAGATGCAGCGACTGCGGCGCGCACTTGGCGAAACTTAGGCGCGTCTTCTTGGGGCAGGAAAAGCTTGCGGCCGCTGCACGTATACTTCAGTGTTCACGCCATGAACACGCAAGCTTCGTGAATGAGTGCACCAGGACCTCTCCTCAACGCCGACCCTGACGCCGCAGCCACGCTGGATACATTGCGACTGCTTGCCGACACACCCGATCTATCCCAGCGGCAACTCTCGCGGGCGCTGGGTCTGAGCCTGGGCAAGACGCACTACGTCTTGCACGCGCTGCTTGACAAGGGGCTGGTGAAGATAGAGAACTTCGGCCGCAGCAGCAACAAGTTGGCCTACGCCTATTTGCTGACGCCGTCTGGTATTGCTGCGAAATCACGGCTGACGCGCGAGTTCCTTAAATTCAAGATGCGCCAATTCGAAGCGCTGCGCGGCGAGATTGCAGCCCTGCAGCGCGAGACCGAAAGCGACGTGCCGGCCAGAAAGCACGACCGGGCTTAGCCTTCGCTGACGCAGGCCAAAGCGCAGGCCAAACCGCAGCACGGCGCTCAGACCAAGTACCGACAGTTCAGGAAGACAAGCTATGAACCACGACAAACCTTTGTACGTCACGCAGCCCTTGCTGCCGCCGCTGAGCGAATTCGTCGGCTACCTTGAGCAGATATGGGAAAGCAAGATACTGACCAACAGCGGCCCCTTCCACCAGAAGCTGGAGGCTGCGTTGTGCAGCCACCTGGGCGTTGAACATATTTCGCTGTTTGCCAATGCCACCATCGCCCTTGTGACGGCGTTGCAGTCGCTGCGCATCACCGGCGAAGTGATTACCACTCCGTTCTCCTTCGTGGCCACGGCGCATTCGCTGCTGTGGAACGGCATCAAGCCGGTGTTCGCCGACATCGACGCCGAAACACTGAACCTCGACCCGGTGCGCATCGAAGCGGCCATCACGCCGCAGACGACGGCCATCATGCCGGTGCATTGCTACGGCCGGCCCTGCGACGTGGCGGCCATCCAGCGCATCGCCGACAACTACAACCTGAAAATCATCTACGACGCGGCCCATTGCTTTGGCATCGAGCAAGCAGACGGCAGCTTGCTGCGCCATGGTGATTTGTCGGTGTTGAGCTTCCATGCCACCAAGGTTTTCAACACCTTCGAAGGCGGTGCCATCGTCTGCCGCGACGCGAAGACCAAGCTGCGTATCGATCAACTGAAGAATTTCGGCTTCGTCGACGAAACCGTCGTTGTCGCTCCGGGCATCAACGGCAAGATGAGTGAAGTCAGCGCTGCGATGGGGCTGCTGCAGTTGACGCACCTGGACGAAGCGTTGGGCCGGCGCCAGCAGATTGACACCAGTTATCGCGCTGCCCTCAAAGGCGTCAAGGGCATTCGCTGCGTCGAACGTACTGGCGCTACCAAGGACAACTTCGCTTACTTCCCGATCATGGTGGAAGGCGACTACGGGCTGTCAAGGGATGCGCTGTATCAGAAGTTCCGCGACCGCAAGATTTTTACCCGACGCTACTTCTTCCCGCTGATTTCGGATTTCCCGATGTACCGCGGCCTGCCTTCGGCACACCGCGAAAATCTGCCCGTGGCGACAAAGATGGCGTCGCAGGTGCTGTGCTTGCCGATCTTCCCCGCGATGAGTGCAGACGAGCAACGCCGCGTCCTTGAAGTCATCAAGGGCGATTGATGCGCATGGGTTCGCGGGTGCTCACAGGCGTGCTTGGATGAAGCTGCGGTGTTCCGTCGGCAGCTGGTGGCAGGCATGAAGCTGGCCATCATGCAGCCCTACTTCCTGCCCTACATCGGCTACTTCCAGCTCATTGCGGCCGTCGACCAATTCGTCATCTATGACCAAATCAAGTACACGAAGAAGGGCTGGATCAACCGCAACCGCTGCCTGCTTAACGGCGCCGACGCCATGTTCTCGCTGCCGCTGAAGAAGGGCTCTGATTCGCTGGACGTGGTGGAACGTGAGCTTGCCCCCGACTTCGACCGCAGCAAGCTGCTCAGCCAATTCGCGGGGGCCTACCGGCGTGCGCCGCAATTCGAACCAACTTTCGCGCTGCTGGAGCGCATCGTGCGGCACGCGGACAACAACCTGTTTCGCTACATCCACCATTCCGTGACGGCGCTGTGTGCGTATCTGGGGCTGGGCACCGAATTGCGCACCTCATCCACCCTGCCCTTCGACAACGATCTCAAAGGCCAGAACAAAGTGCTGGCGATCTGCCAGGCCACCGGTGCCCAGGACTACGTCAACTCAATGGGCGGCTCCGAGCTTTACGCCAAGCCGGATTTCGCTGCGCGCGGCATCCAGCTGCAGTTCCTGAAACCGCGGCCTTTCGAATACCCGCAATTCGGCCAACCGTTCGTACCTTGGTTGTCCATCGTTGACGTGCTGATGTTCAACCCGATCGAGGCCGTGCGCGCGTGCCTGGACCACAACTACGACTTGGTCTGAACGATGTTCCACTGGAAAAAGCTGGGCAAGGTGTTTGATCCACAAGGCGTCGTCGCAAGGCCCTGGCTCAAGGAATTTGCGCAGGCCCCCGCCACGCTGGTGCTGGACGATGTGGTGCGCGTCTATTTCTCGTGCCGCCCGCCGGCCGACGCTCAGGGCATGTATGTCAGCTATTCGGCCTATGTCGATCTCGACCGGGCCAACCTGTTCCAGGTGCGCGACGTGGCCGCGCAGCCCATCCTCGGCCTGGGTGGGCTGGGCGAGTTCGACGAATTCGGCACCTATCCGGTTTCGGTGCTGCGCGAAGGCGACATGGTGCGCGCCTATTACGCGGGCTGGACGCGGTGTGAGTCGGTGCCCTTCAACGTGGCCATCGGTGCTGCGCTCAGCCACGACGGCGGCAAGACTTTCACCAAGCTGGGCAATGGCCCGGTGCTGGGCTATACGCCCGATGAGCCCTTCGTGCTCAGCGGCCCCAAGATTCGCCGCTTCGGCGACCGCTACTGCCTGTTCTACATTGCCGGGCGCAAATGGAAGCTGGTTGAAGGCCGCGCGGAGCCGGTCTACAAGATTCGCATGGCCACCTCGGACGATGGTGTGAACTGGGCCAAGCTGGGCCGCGACCTGATCGAAAGCCGAATTGAAGATGACGAGGCGCAGGCCAGCCCCGATGTCTTCTTTGCCGGCGGCAAGTACCACATGTTCTTTTGCTACCGCTACAGCAGCCATTACCGCGGCAAACAAAACGGCTACCGCATCGGCTACGCCAGCAGCACCAACTTGACTGACTGGGTGCGCGACGACACCAAGGCCGGCATAGACGTTTCAGTTGAAGGCTGGGACTCGGAAATGATCAGCTATCCGCACGTCTTCGAACTTGACGGCCAGACCTACCTGGCCTACCTCGGCAACCAGGTCGGCCGCCACGGCTTCGGCCTGGCGGTACTTGAAGGCAAGTTGGAGTAAGCCATGCGCTGGAACCGTCTTGGCCACCTGTTCAACCCCACAGAGCACTGCCTGCCGAACGGCTGCGAGCAGTTTGCGCAGTCGCCGCAGGCGTTGGTGTTCGACGACTTCGTGCGCATCTACTTCTCAACCCGCGCGGTCGACACCAACGGCAAATTCCTCAGCCACATCGCGTTCGTAGACATGCGCAAAAACCTGCGCGACATCATCCGTGGCAGCGATCGCACCGTGATCCCGCTGGGCGGGCTGGGATGCTTCGACGAACACGGCATCTTCCCCATGAACGTGCTGCGTGTGGGTGACGCCATCTACGGCTACACCTGCGGCTGGAACCGCCGTGTCTCGGTGTCGGTGGACACCGCCATCGGCCTGGCCATCAGCCACGATGACGGCTTGACCTTCCAGCGCATCGGCGCAGGCCCCGTGCTGGCCCAGTCACTGCACGAGCCTTGTCTGGTCGGCGACGGCTTCGTTCAGCACATCGGCGGCAGCTTTCACATGTGGTACATCTTTGGCACCGGCTGGAAGCGCCAGACCAGCGACGCCGCGCCAGACCGCACCTACAAGATCGGCCACGCCACATCGCCAGACGGCATGCAGTGGCACAAGGAAGAAGCGCGCCAGATCATTGCTGACCGCCTGGGCCCTGACGAAAGCCAGGCCCTGCCCAGCGTGGTACGCGTGGGCCAGCGCCACCACATGTTTTTCTGCTACCGGCAGACCTTCGACTTTCGCGCCAACCGCGAACGTGGCTATCACATCGGCCACGCCTGGTCAGACGACCTGGTGAACTGGACGCGCGAAGACGACACGCCGCGCCTGGACACGCCCGAAGGCGAGTGGGACAGCGACATGCAGTGCTACCCCAACGTGTTCGAGTGCGAAGGCCGCGTCTACATGCTCTACAACGGCAACCAGTTCGGCCGCCACGGCTTCGGGCTGGCGGTGCTGGAAACATGACTTCGCTGGCCGTCGAGATCGTGCGCAATCTGGCCACGGCAGCACAGGTCGCTGCCCATCTGCGGGCCTGCGAAGGCGCGTTCGTCCCGCCGCTTGCAGCGCGCGTCGACATCGATGTGTACGCCGAGAAAATCGTCCAGCACGCCGAACGTTTCGAGGCCTGGTCGGGTGAACAGCTTGCCGGCCTGGTGGCCACTTACTGCAATGACACCGCGCACCGGGCTGCTTTCATCACCAGCGTCAGCGTCCTGCCAGCCCGGCAGGGTGAAGGCATCGCATCGCGCCTGCTTCAAACCTGCACAGGGTCGGTTCGACAGACTGGCTTCAAGCGCATCGAACTTGAAGTCGACACGCTCAACAGTGCGGCCACGCGCCTGTACAAGAAACACGGTTTTGCGGTTTCACACACCCGCGACAACTTACAAACCATGCACCTGGCCGTTTCAAAGGACGCCCCATGACCACCCGCCGCGATTTCGACAGCGAGATCAAAAACACCACCGACCACCTGTATGCCTACGGCTTTGATTTCGATGTCATGCACCCCTTCATGCTGCGCTCTTTCGAGCCCTTCCTGCGCCCCGGCAAGCTGCTGGAGTTGGGCAGCTTCAAGGGCGATTTCACACACCGGCTTTTGCAACGTTTCGACGATGTGACCTGCGTCGAAGCCTCGGGCGTGGCTTTAGGCGAAGCGCAACGCCGCTTTGGCGACAAGGTGCAGTTCGTGCACTCCACCTTCGAGACCGCGACACTGCCCGCGCGCTACGACAACATCGTGCTGACCCATGTGCTGGAGCACCTGGACGACCCCGTGCGCGTGCTGCGACGTATCAACGACGAGTGGCTGGCCGAAGGCGGCCGCTTCTTCCTGGTGTGCCCGAACGCCCACGCCGCTTCGCGACAAATCGCCGTGAAGATGGGGCTGATTTCGCACAACGCTGCGGTGACAGCGGCCGAAGCTGCGCATGGCCACCAGTGCACCTACAGCCTGGACACGCTGGAGCGCGACGCCGTGGCGGCGGGCCTGCGCGTCGTGCACCGCTCGGGCATCTTCTTCAAGGCCCTGGCCAATTTCCAGTGGGACCGTCTGCTGCAAACCGACATCATCTCCAAGGCCTATCTCGACGGCTGCTACGAACTTGGCCAGCAGTACCCCGACCTTTGCTCGAGCATCTTCCTGCTCTGCGAGCGCGGCCCTGCCCACGCGTCTACGGGCAGCTGATGTCCGTCAAGCGCAACATCGTCGCCAACTACGCCGGCCAGCTTTACGCCACGCTGATCGGCATTCTGTTGGTGCCCCTGTACGTGCGCTACATGGGCGTCGAAGCGTATGGGCTGGTTGGCTTCTTCACCATGCTGCAAGGCTGGTTCATGCTGCTGGATATGGGCCTAACACCCACGCTAGGCCGCGAAGCTGCGCGCTTCAATGGCGGCGCCATCAACGCGCTGGATCTGCGGCGCCTGGTGCGCGCCTTCGAGGGCGTTTTCATGGCCGTCGGCGTCATCGGCGCGCTGGCACTGATGGCCAGCGCCGGCCTGATCGCTGATCGCTGGCTCAAGGTGCAACAACTCGACCTCATCGAAGTACAGCGGGCCGTCATGCTGATGGCGGTCATCGTCGCGCTGCGCTGGGTGGGCGGGCTCTACCGGGGCGCCGTCAGCGGCTTCGAGCGCATCGTCTGGCTGAGCGGCTACACCGCTGTCATCGCGACGCTGCGCTTTGTGCTGGTCGTGCCTTTTCTGATTTACGTCGGCGCGACGCCGACGCACTTCTTCGGCTACCAACTCGTCGTCGCTGTCATCGAACTGGTGGTGCTTGTCGCCAAGACTTACCGGCTGCTGCCCACGGTCAACGTGCCGGGCTGGATACGGTGGCAGTGGCGGCCGCTGCGCGGCGTGATGCGCTTCGCCCTCAGCGCGGCCTTCACCAGCGCGATTTGGGTGCTGGTGACGCAGACCGACAAGCTGGTGCTTTCCGGCCTGATCCCGCTCACCGATTACGCACTCTTCACGCTGGCCGTGCTGGTGGCCAGCGGCATCGCACTGCTCAGCAGCCCGATCACCGCTGCCATCCTGCCGCGCCTGACGATGCTCAACGCGCAGGGTGACGAGGCGGGTGTCATCCGCCTGTACCGCGACGCCACCCAGCTGGTGACCGTGATCACCGTGCCGGTGGTGCTGGTGCTGGCCTTCTTTCCGCTGCAGGTGCTGAGCGCCTGGACCGGCCAGCCCGATGTCGCCGAGAAGGCCGCCCCGGTGCTGACGCTGTACGCGGTGGGCAACGGCATCCTGGCGCTGGCCGCCTTTCCGTACTACCTGCAGGTGGCCCGCGGCAACCTCAACCTGCACCTTATCGGCAACCTGATTTTTGTGCTGCTGTTTGTGCCCTTGCTGCTGCTGGCGGTCACTCGCTTCGGGGTGATGGGTGCCGGCTATGCCTGGATTGCAGCCAACCTGCTGCCTTTCCTGGCCTGGCTTCCCGTCATTCACCACCATTTCCTCAAGGGCCTGCATCTGCGCTGGCTGACGCAGGACATCGGCATCATCGCGCTGGTGCCGACTGTCGCCGCGGCCGTGGTTGCGCACTTCGTTGAATGGCCACCCGCGCGTTGGGCACTGGTGGCCCTGCTGATGACGGTCTACCTTGGCCTGGCCTTGGTGGCAGCGGGCAGTTCGTCAACCGTCAGAGCACGCCTGCGCTCACGTTCGTCGTTAGGCATGGCATGAACTTGCCGACGCAGCAGCCCGCCCAGCCGCCGCACCCCAAGGTGTCGGTCTGCGTCATCACCTACAACCAGGAACGCTACATCCGCAAGTGTCTGCAGAGCCTGGTCACGCAGCAGACCAACTTCGACTTCGAAGTCATCGTCGGCGACGACTGTTCCACCGACGGCACGCGGGCGGTGGTGCAAGAGTTCGTCGAACGCTACCCGCACACCGTGCGGCCGCTGTTCCAGGCCACCAACACCGGCGGGTCGCGCAACAACCTGTCGGTGCATGCCGCGGCCCGCGGCGAGTTTGTTGCCCATCTCGACGGTGACGATTTCGCCTTGCCTGGCCGGCTTCAAGCACAGGCCGATTTGCTCGACAGCGATGACGCGTGCAATGCGGTCTGGCACCGGGTCGACTTCTTCGACAACGACGGCGGATTTTGTTCTGGCAACACAGCCGACCTGTCCTCCTTTCCGGGCGGCCGAGTCGAATTCGAAGACGCAGTCAGGCTGGGCTTCATTGGCGTATTCAGTTCGCTGATGTACCGACGCTCGGCAAGAACGTTCGTCGAACTCAATCGCCAGATACTCGACCTTCATTTCACCTTGGACCTGCTTTCCAAGGGGCATGGGCACATCATCGATCAGGTTCTCGGACGCTATTTCGTGGCCTCAACAGGCTCCCTGACCGCGACTGCCCGTCAGCGGGGGCACTTGTTGGCCATTGACCACGCGAACGAATTCCTTTCGCGACGACCTGAGAACCGCCGCGACTTCATGGTCTGGGGTTTGTGCTGCGCGCTGATCGACGCCAAGAACCGGCGCTGGCGCAGTGCCTGGGCTTTTTTCAAGCTGGCGTGGCGGGCGCGCTCGTTCGCTCGCATTGGCGACCTGTCCAAGAACCTGCGGCGCATGCGCAGCACCCAAGTTAGTTGGCGACAACGTCGGCAACCCTCGGCGCAGGTGAGCTGACGGTGGCGACGCTGTTCTGCTTTGGCCTGTTGCTGTTCTGGGTGTTTGCCTTGCGGACCCGCCGTGGCCGCGGCGCGGAACTGGCCAGACTCCTCTGGGTCATGTATTTCGCGCTGGGAGCTTCCGCCATGGTCATTGCGGCAACGGACGTCCTCGTTCCGGTCTACCCACCGAACTACTGGTCTGCACTGTTCCTGTTGGTGTCCATCGCAATTGGCATCAGCGGCTTTCTGCGCTTCAATGCCAAGGATGTTGGCCATGTCGTGGCCACGATGCGCCACCAGAAGTTGATTGAAAGCATCCTGATCGGCTCGCAGTTCTGCGCGATGATTTTCTTTGCACCCTTTGCATGGATGTCACTGACCGGTGACGCCAAGGAGAACCGCCTGGATCTGGCGAACAAGATGGAATTGCTTGGCTCTTTCGGCTTGTTCAACACCTTTGCCGGCGCCGCCAGCCAGCTTTTTGCAGCGTCGCTGGTACTTGCCTGCATTCGAATCGCGCAGCCTGCGCAAGGCGGCCAAAGTCTGCGCCGGGCCGGCGTGCTGATTGCGGCCAGTCTGTCCTACGTGGTGTATATCCTTGCCTATGTCGGACGCGACGGTGTCGTGTACTGGCTTATGACGGCCTTGGCCGTGTTTCTGATATTCAGGCGGCACATTCCAGGGCAGTTGCGCCACAAGATAGTCGCCATTGGCGCAACGCTGGGCGCGGTCATGCTGCTGCCATTCATGCTGATCACGGTAGCGCGCTTTGCCGATTGGGACCACGGCACAGCCTGGAGCTTCCTGGAATATTTTGGAACACAAATCCACACCTTCAGCGACTACTCATCACTCGACAGGCCCATGACCCTGGGCATCATGAACTTCCCGATGTTTGTCAGTGCCGGCTGTTCGCTGGTGGGCCTGCAATGCGAAGACTGGAACATCCTGAAGGAATTCATTTTCGAGCAGTACCTGGCGCAAGACAAGGAGCCTTGGCTCTTTGGCACCTATGTGTCCGACTTCGTTGCAGACTTCGGCTTCGCGGGCACGCTGGTGGCGCTCTCCGTATTCGCTTTGATTTGTCACTTTGTCTGCGCTAGACGTGGCGGTCGCCAGCCTTTGACATTAAGCCGGCTGTTGCTGATCGTCTTTCTTTTTCTAACCCCGTATTGGGGCATTTTCTACTTCCGTTTCGGCATCATTAACGGATTCATCGTCGTGAATCTGGCCTTCATCTTGTTCGTCCGGTTGCTGCAGGGCACACAACAGAACCCGCGGTTATCGACGCTTACAGCATTGGTCCAGTCTCGCCTGCCCCTCATTCAGACGCCATTGAAATGAAACCATTCCCAATAGAAAGGCAGGTTGCACGGTGATGACGGTCATCGGCAGCGGCCTGCTGGCCAAGAGCTTTGCGGCCGCCACTTTCAGCCGCAGTTGCCTGATCCTGGCTTCGGGCGTTGCCAATTCCAACGAGCATCGCGAAGCCGAATTCAAACGCGAGGCAGACACCATCGAAGCAGCGATGCGCGCGCACCCGTCTTCCCGCGTCATCTACTTCTCGACCTGCAGCATCCTGCAAAAGACGCACACGCCCTACATCCGGCACAAGCTTGAAATGGAATCGCGGGTCGTGGCCGCAGCTTCTTCCTTCCAGATTTACCGGCTGCCGCAGGTCGTGGGGCCGACGCGCAATCTGACGCTGGTCAGCTATCTGGTCGAGTCGGTACTTCTGCACCGCCGGGTCGCCGTCCAGCGCCATGCCCAGCGCAACCTCGTCGACGTGGGCGACGTGTCGCGGCTGATCCACCGGCTTGTTGAGCATGACATTGGCGCGAACACGACGCAGAGCCTGGCGGCGGCGCACAGTGTTCATGTCGTCGATGTGCTTCAGGCGATTGGTGAAATTTTGGACATCGAACCGCAATTCGACCTTGTCGATGCGGGCGAGAGCTATGCCATTCCGACCGCCTTCATGCGCCAGCACTTCGGGCCACACGATGCACTGCTGAAGCCGGGCTATTGGCAGGCCGTGCTGCGCAGGCACGTTCCCGCCATTGCCTCGAAGATTCGGTCGGCCGCCTGATGCTCCGCGCAGCGCGCCCGCGCTTCCTCATCAACGGCTCCAACCTGCACGTGGGCGGTGCCGTTGCAGTGGCCACCTCGGTGATCGAGCATCTCAGCCGCATGCCGGCGTTCAACGCCGATATCTCGCTGCTTGTCTCGTCATCGGTTCACGCCAACCTGCTGGCCATGAAGACAGACTTGAGTCGCTTCGTGCGCTGCGACGTGGCCGATTTCTTCGGCATCGAAGCCATGTGGCACGGCCTGGACAGGCACTTCATCGGCCAGGACCTGGTCTTCACGCTCTTCGGGCCCGCCTACTTTCTGCGCAAGCGAACCCTGCACATCTTCGGCTTCGCGCAGCCCATCATCATCTACCCGGGCAGCCCGGTGGAAAAGCGCATGCCCTTTGCCGACTGGCTGCGCCAGCGCGCCAAGTCGCTGTTGCAGGAAGTGTTCTTCGCCCGCGCCGCCGAACTGGTGGTTGAACTCGAGCATGTGCAGGTCGGGCTGGCCAAGCGTTGGCTGCTGCGCCACTTGCCGACGCATGTGGTCTACAGCGCTGTCGATTCTGTTTACGCCGAACGCAGCCGCTGGCTGCCGGTCGACCTGGCGGGCAAAGGGCGGGCGCTGAAGCTGGGCATCATCTCGCGCAACTACCTGCACAAGAACCTGGCTTGCCTGCCCGATCTGCAGGCGCTGCTGGCGGCCCGTCACGGCCTGCAGGTGGACTTCTTCGTCACTTTTCCCGAGCAAGAGTGGGCTGCCTGCAGCGAGCACTTCCGTCAACAGGTCGTCAACGTCGGGCCCCTGAAGCTGGCGCAATGCCCAAGCTTCTATACCGGCATGGACGGCGTGTTCTTTCCCAGCATGCTCGAGTGCTTTTCTGCCGTGCCTATCGAAGCCATGATGATGAAGCGCCCGCTGTTCGCCTCAGAACTGCCTTTCATCAGGGACTGTTGCCATGAGCACGCCCACTACTTCGACCCCTTGAACGTCGAATCGATGGCTGCTGCTGTGGCCGCGTACTTCAGGCTTGACGAAGCCACGCGCAGCGCCGGCCTGGACCGCGCCCACGCTTTCGTGCAGGGCTATCCGGGGCCGCAGCAACGCGCCGAGTCCTATCTGGCCATCGTCTTGAAAGCCCTGGGCACGCTGCCACCCGCGGCTGCGCAGCACTGAAAGGCGCCACTGCCCATGTGCGGAATTTTTGGTTTTGTCGGCAGCTTCGAACCCGCCGTGCTTGAAACGATGGCCGCCGCCCTGGCCCATCGCGGGCCCGACGACCGCGGGCTGCATGCTGACGTTGCGCAGGGCATCGGCCTGGGCCAGACCCGCTTGGCGATCATCGACCTGAGCGCGGCGGGCCACCAGCCGATGGCCGATGCAGGTTCACGGTATCTCGTCGTCTTCAACGGTGAGATCTACAACTACCGCGAGCTGCGCGCCGAACTTGAACGCGACGGCGTCGCCTTCCGCGGCCATTCGGACACCGAGGTCATGCTGGAGTGGTATGCACGCCTGGGCCCTGCCGTGCTGGACAAGCTCAACGGCATCTTCGCCATGGCCATCTGGGACCAACAGCGGCGCGAACTCTTCGTGGCGCGCGACGGCCTTGGCGTCAAGCCGCTGTACTACACACAAGGCAGCCGCGGCTTTGCATTCGCCAGCGAGCTGAAGGCACTGCTGCCCGTGCTGGACAGCCGCACGCTGGACCCGGCAGCGCTGCACCGCTACATGAGCTTTCTTTGGTGCCCGGGTGAAGGCACCCCCATCCGCGAAGTGCGCCAGGTGCACCCCGGCGAAGCGATGCTGGTGCGCGGCGGCCGCATCGAACGCCGCTGGACCTGGTACGAACTGCCGGCCCGCAAGCCCCGGCTGCTTGCCGTGCCAGACGGCGATGTGGTGCACACCACCGCGGCCATGCTGCGCGGCGCTGTGCACCGCCAACTGGTGGCCGACGTGCCCTTGGGCGCGTTTCTGTCAGGCGGGCTGGACTCCAGCGCCGTGGTCGCTTTTGCGCGCGAGAAAACGCCCGACCTGCAGTGCTTCACGATCGATCTGCAGGGCGGCAACGACGCCGGCGTCACCGACGACCTGCCCTACGCACGGCAGGTGGCGGCGCACCTCAAGGTGCCGCTGCACGTCGTCACCGTGGAAGCCTCGCAGATGGCCCGCGATCTGGAACGCATGGTGTGGATGCTGGACGAACCGCTGGCCGACCCGGCCCCGCTCAACGTGCTGTACATCAGCCAACTGGCGCGCCAACATGGCATCAAGGTCTTGCTGTCAGGGTCGGGCGGTGACGACCTGTACACCGGCTACCGGCGCCATGTCGCCCAACGCTATGCGCACTGGTGGACGTGGCTGCCCGCGCCGGTGCGCCGCGGTCTGGCCGCGGCCGCGCAGCAGCTGAACGCGGGCTCGGCCTTCGGACGCCGCGCGCAGCGTTTGTTTGCCAACACCGAAAACGACGGGCCACAAAGGCTGGCGGGCTACTTCGCGTGGGCGCCAGAGCAGCGCCTGCGCGCCCTGTACACGCGCGATTTCGCCGCCGCTCTGGGCGCCGAACGGGCCGACGCACCGATGACCGAATTCCTGGACGGCATGCCGCCCGGCGTGCCGGCTATGGGGCAGCTGCTGGCCCTGGAGCAGCGGTTCTTTCTGGCAGACCACAACCTGGCCTACACCGACCGCATGTCGATGGCGGCCGGCGTCGAAGTGCGTGTGCCCTTCCTCGACCCGGAACTTGTGGCCCATGCCGCGCGCATTCCTGACCGCTTCAAGCAGCACGGCCGCACCGGCAAGTGGGTGCTGAAGAAGGCGATGGAGCCCTACCTGCCGCATGACGTGATCTACCGGCCCAAGACCGGCTTTGGCGCCCCGCTGCGGCGCTGGCTGCAGCATGAGTTGCGACCGCTGGCCGATGAGTTGCTTTCTGCGGCCAGCTTGAAGCGCCGCAACCTGTTCGACGGCCGGGCGGTGCAGACCTTGCGCGACGCCGACGCGGCCGGCCGCGTGGACGCCGGCTACACCATCCTGTCTTTGATGACGATTGAGATTTGGTGCCGCCGTTTTATCGACGAGACATCACCCGCGTGAGGGCGCAGACCATGAACACCGACAAACAAGCTGTCCACGACTTCTGGAACGCCGCCTCGTGCGGCGAGACGCTTTACTTGCACGGCACCGAGACCCAGGCCTATGCCGAACAGGCGGCCAAGCGCTACGAACTTGAGCCTTACAGCCTGAGCTTCGCCGACTTTGCCGCGGCGCGCGACCGCGACGTGCTGGAAATCGGCGTCGGTCTGGGTGCCGACCACCAGCGCTTTGCGCAAGCCGGCGCCCGCCTGGTGGGTGTCGACCTGACCGAGCGCGCGGTAGCCCACACACGCCAGCGGCTGGCGGCCTTCGGGCTGCACTCCAAACTGCAAACCGCCGATGCAGAAAACCTGCCTTTCGAATCCAGCAGCTTCGACACTGTGTATTCATGGGGCGTGCTGCACCATTCGCCGAACACACCCGCGGCCATTGCCGAGGTCTGGCGCGTGCTGCGGCCAGGGGGCACGGCGCGCATCATGGTCTATCACACCCACAGCATGGTGGGCTACATGCTCTGGCTGCGCTATGCCCTGCTGGCCGGGCGGCCCGGGCGCAGCTTGGCCGAGATCTATGCGGCGTACCTCGAAAGCCCGGGCACCAAGGCTTACACGGTCGAACAGGCGCGCGCGCTGCTGGGCCGCTTCTCGAAGGTGGAGGTGGAAACGGTGTTGACCCACGGCGACCTGCTCACGTCAGACGCGGGCCAGCGCCACCGTGGCGCGCTGCTGACCATCGCCAAGGCGCTGTGGCCGCGCTGGTTGATCCGCACGTTCCTGCCGCGCCACGGCCTGTTCCTGTTGGCCAAGGCCACCAAGTGACGCTGGCATGAAACAGGTCTTGCAAAACCTCAAGAACGGCAGCACCGAAGTGGCCGATGTGCCCTGCCCGCGCGTCGGCGCCGGGCAGTTGCTCATCCGCACCACGCGCACGCTGGTGTCGGCCGGCACCGAACGCATGCTGGTGGATTTCGGCAAGGCCGGCCTCATCGACAAGGCGCGCCAGCAGCCCGACAAGGTGCGCATGGTGCTGGACAAGGTGCGCACCGACGGCTTGATGCCGACCATCGAAGCGGTGCGCAACAAGCTCGACCAGCCGCTGGCCATGGGTTATTGCAACGTCGGCGTGGTGGTTGAAGTGGGCGCCGGTGTCAGTGGCTACGCGGTGGGTGACCGCGTGGCTTCCAACGGCAAACACGCCGAGATGGTGGCCGTGCCGGTGAACCTGTGCGCGGCTGTGCCAGACGCGGTGGACGACGAGGCCGCCGCCTTCACGGTGCTGGGCGCCATTGCGCTGCAGGGCATTCGGCTGGTGCAGCCGACGCTGGGCGAAACGGTAGTCGTCACCGGCCTGGGCCTCATCGGCCTGGTCACCGTGCAGTTGCTCAGGGCCCAGGGCTGCCGCGTGCTGGGCCTGGACTTCGACGCCGACAAGCTGGCGCTGGCGCAGCGCTTCGGCGCTGTGGTGGTTGACCTGAAGAGCGGTGCCGACCCGGTGGCCGCGGCGATGGACTTCACGCGCGGGCGCGGCGTTGACGCGGTCATCATCACCGCCAGCACCAAGAGCAACGAGCCCGTACACCAGGCCGCGCAGATGAGCCGCAAGCGCGGCCGCATCGTGCTGGTGGGCGTGGTCGGGCTTGAGTTGTCGCGCGCCGATTTCTTTGAGAAGGAACTCAGCTTCCAAGTCAGTTGTTCCTACGGCCCCGGCCGCTACGACCCGAACTACGAAGACAAAGGCCAGGACTACCCGCTGGGCTTTGTGCGCTGGACGGAACAACGCAACTTCGAGGCCGTGCTCGACACCATGGCCGATGGCCGGCTGTTGATCGCGCCGCTGATTTCGCACCGCTTCAGCATTGACGAAGCACCTGCCGCCTATGCGGTGGTGGGGGGCAGCGAAGCTTCGCTGGGCATCGTGCTGAAGTTCGCTGACGCCGCCCCGCCTGATACCACCCCGCCTGACGCCTTGCAGCCAGGCGCCACCGCCTTGGCAGCCACCGCCGCCGCACGGGCCCGCACGGTGACTTTGGTATCGACATCGCCATCGACATCAACATCACCGGCGAAGACACCGTCCGCGGCGGGCGCGGCGCGCATCAGCGTCATCGGCGCGGGCAACTACGCCGGCGCCGTGCTGATCCCGGCCTTCAAAGCCGCCGGCGCGAAGTTGGTGCGCATCGCCTCGGCCGGTGGCGCCAGCAGCGTGCACCAGGGCCGCAAGTTCGGCTTCGCGCAGGCCACCACCGACACCGCCGCACTTCTGGTCGACCCGAATGTCGACGCGGTGGTTATCAGCACCCGCCACGACACGCACGCCGACTACGTGCTGCGCGCACTGGCCGCCGGCAAGCATGTCTTTGTCGAAAAGCCACTGGCGTTGACGCTGGCGGACCTGACGCGCATCGAAGCCGCCGCACAGGCCCAACCCACGCTGCGGCTGATGGTCGGCTTCAACCGCCGCTTCGCGCCGCAGGTGGTGAAGATCAAACAGCTGCTGGCTGGCACGCCGGGCGCCAAGACCTTCGTGATGACAGTCAACGCCGGCGCCATCCCCGCGCAGCACTGGACCCAGAACCCGACTGTCGGCGGTGGCCGCCTGGTTGGCGAGGGCTGCCACTTCATCGACCTGCTGCGCTTCCTGGCCGCAACGCCCATCGTTGCGCACAGTGTGACGGTGCTGGACGACACCACCCGCGACACGCTGAGTGTGTCGCTCAGCTTTGCCTGCGGATCCATGGCCACCGTGCACTACTTTGCCAACGGCAGCAAAGCCTTCCCCAAAGAACGGCTGGAAGTCTTTGCCGCAGGCCGCGTGCTGCAACTGGACAACTTTCGCCGCCTGACAGGTTTCGGCTGGCCAGGTTTTGGCAAGATGAACCTGTGGCGCCAGGACAAAGGCCAGGCGGCCTGTGCCGCCGCGTTTGTGCGCGCCGTTGAGCAAGGCGGGCCTGCACCCATTGCGCTGACTGAACTGCTGGAGGTGGCCAGGGTCACGCTGGCGCTGAACGAAGGTGGATAAGCCATGTCGCGTCTGACACGCTGGATGGATGCCTCGTGGTATCCAACGCACGGCAACAACTGGGACGACGCCTTGTTCCGCCAACGGGTGCTTAAGTACTTGTCGGCGCAGACACGCTGTCTGGATTACGGCAGCGGGCGCGGCAAGGTGGTGCAGATGAACTTCAAGGGCATTGCCGGGTTCATGGCCGGCGTGGACCCCGAAGCCGCAGTGTTCGACAACCCCTTTCTGGACCACGCCGCGCTGCTGGACCTGGCCAACAACCACATTCCGCATCCTGACGCCAGCTTCGACGTGGTGTTTGCTGACAACGTGATGGAGCATGTCGAGTACCCGACCGCTGTACTGACAGAGATTGCGCGCGTGCTGAAACCTGGCGGCCGTTTGCTGGTGAAGACGCCCAACAAGTGGCACTACATGCCAAGCATCGCGCGCTTCACGCCAACCTGGTTCCACCGCTTCTACAACCGAATGCGCGGCCGCAAGGGCACCGATACCTTTCCCACGCAATACCGCATCAACACGGCAGCCGATGTGCGTACACACGCGGCGGCCAGCGGCATGCGGGTACACGACATCAGCTTCATTGAAGGCCGGCCCGAATACCTGCGGCTGTTTGCGCTGACCTACCTGGCAGGGTTCATCTACGAACGAACGGTCAACGCCTGGCCGTTTCTGCGGCCCTTGCGCTGCGTGCTTGTTTTTGAGCTGGAGCGACCGCCATGAACGCACAAGCCCGTCACCCTTCACCGCTCGTCGACATCATCGCCGGCGCCCGCCCCAACTTCATGAAGATCGCGCCGATCATCGCGGCCATCAACGCGCGCCGTGCGGGCGGCAGCGCGCTGCGTTACCGGCTGGTGCATACCGGCCAGCATTACGACGAACGCATGTCGGGCGATTTTTTCACCCAACTCGGCATCCCCAAGCCCGACGTGAACCTGGAAGTGGGCTCGGGCACGCAGGCCGAACAAACGGGCGCCATCATGACGCGCTACGAAAAGCTGCTGCTGACCGAGCCCAGCCAGTTGTGCCTGGTGGTGGGCGATGTCACATCCACCATGGCCTGCGCGATTGCCGCGCAGAAACTGCATGTGCCGGTGGCGCATGTGGAAGCCGGCATTCGCTCGGGCGACTGGACGATGCCCGAAGAAATCAACCGCCTGGTGACAGACGCCATCACCAACTGGTTCTTCACCACCAGTGAAGTGGCCAACCACAACCTGCGCACGGCCGGCGTGTCCGATGACCGCATCTTCTTCGTCGGCAACACCATGATCGACACGCTGCTGACCAACCTGCCGCGCTTGCGGCCGCCGGCTTTCTGGGCCACGCACGGCTTGCAACCCGGCGGCTATTTCGTGATGACGCTGCACCGTCCGGCCAACGTTGACGACCCCGCTTCTTTTGCGCGGCTGCTGGCTGCGGTGTGCGCCGGCGTGCGCGGGCTGCCGGTGGTGTTCCCCGTGCATCCGCGCACCGCCAAGACGCTGAAGGAAATGCCCGGCCAGCGGCCCGAATTGCTGGCCGTCGATGCGCAGCCGTATCTCGAATTCAATTACCTGGTGCGCCATGCCAAAGGCGTCATCACCGATTCAGGCGGCGTCACCGAAGAGACGACGGTGATGGGCGTGCCCTGCATGACGCTGCGCGATTCCACCGAGCGCCCCGAGACCGTGACAGAGGGCACCAACGAACTGCTGGGCACCGACCCGGCGGCGTTGCAGCCCGCGCTGGACAAGCTGTTTGCGGGCGCCTGGAAAAAGGGCCGCATTCCCGCGCTGTGGGACGGCCAGACCGGCCCGCGCATTGCAGAGCGGCTGGAACAGTTGCTGTGCAGTTAGCGCACGTCGGCAGGCTGTGGCGCACGCTGCGCCACTTGCGTGCCGAGCAGTTGCTGGGCCGGGTGTGGTTCAGGCTGCACAGACCGCGGCCCGACCTGCGGCCGGCACCGGCCTTGCGGGTGCCTGCACCCGTGCCTGTGCCTGCACCCGCAGGTGCCTGGCAGGCACCCGCGCAGCGCGAAGCTTCCGTGCTGGGCCCGCAGCGGTTTTTGTTCCTCAACGTCGAGCACACGCTGGACGCTGGCGCGGCGGCCTGGGACGACGTGCGCATGGAACGTTTGTGGCGCTACAACCTGCACTATTTCGACGACCTGAATGCGGTGGGGCACGCCGAACGCAGCGCCTGGCACCGCGAACTTGTGCCACGCTGGACAGCCCAAAACCCGCCCGGCCAGGGCACCGGCTGGGAGCCCTACCCGACTTCCTTGCGCATCGTCAACTGGATCAAATGGTTTAGCGGTGGCGCCACCGCCGAACCGGCTTGGCTAGACAACCTGGCGATACAAGTTCGGTGGCTGTGCGGCCGGCTGGAATGGCATTTGCTGGGCAACCACCTGTTTGCCAATGCCAAGGCGCTGGTCATGGCCGGTTTGTTCTTCGACGGCCCTGAAGCAGAAGGCTGGCTGGCGCGCGGGCTGGCGATTCTTGAGCGTGAACTGCCTGAACAGATACTGCCAGACGGCGGCCAGTTCGAGCGCAGCCCGATGTACCACGCGCTGGCGCTGGAAGATCTGCTGGACCTCATCAACATGGTCCGTGCACGCGCCGGGCCGCAGTCATCGGCGCAGATACAAGCACAAGCGCTGCTGCCGGCATTGGCAGGCCGCGCGTCAAAGATGCTGCACTGGCTGCGCTGCATGACCCGCCCCGACGGCAGCCTGGCGCACTTCAACGACAGCGCGGCCGGCATCGCACCGCATGCCACTGAACTGGAACGTTATGCCGGCGCGCTGGGCATCACCGCGCCGCAGCCTGATGCAAGGCTGGTGCACCTGACGCACCTGGCAAGCAGCGGCTACATCCGCGCCACCTGCGGCACCGCCGTGCTGCTGGCCGACGTGGCCCCGCTGGGGCCTGACTACCTGGTGGGCCATGCGCACGCCGACACCTTGTCGTTCGAGCTTTCATTGGATGCGCAAAACCTGGTCGTCAACGGCGGCGCATCACGCTACGGCCTGGGCCCCGAACGCCTGCGTGAACGTGGCACCGCGGCGCACAGCACGGTGCAGGTGGCGGGGCTTGATTCTTCCGAGGTGTGGAGCGGCTTTCGCGTCGGCCGGCGCGCGCGGCCGTTCGGGCTGAAGGTGCAGCAGCAAGAGCAGAAGCAATCGCAAACGCCGTATCAAGGCGCGACCTTTGGCTGCGCACACAACGGCTACCAACACCTGCCTGGCGCGCCGCAACACCACCGCCAGTGGGCGCTGGAAAACGGCGCGCTGCAGGTGGATGACCGCTTGCTGTCTGCCAAGCTGCATGCCCGCCAGCCCGTTGGTCTGCCCGATGGTTTGACCATTGCCCTGCCCGCCATCGCGCGCTTCCACCTGGCGCCCGGGCTCGCGCTGCAAGCCGCAGGCAGCAATGCCTGGAATGTGCTTCTCGGCGCGCAGCAAGTGGCGCATGTCAAGGTGCAGGCCGGGCGCGGGCGCAAGGCCGTAGGGCAACACGCGCCGCGGTTTGGCGTCACCGTGGCCATCGAAACTTTGGAAGTTGAACTGCAAGATGGCGTGGCAAGCACATGCTGGTCCTGGAACACCGATGCACATTCTTTTCCTGACTGACAACTTCCCGCCCGAGGTCAACGCGCCCGCCAGCCGCACGCACGAACACTGCCGGCAATGGGTGCAGGCCGGCCACCAGGTGACGGTGGTCACTTGCGCGCCGAACTTTCCCACCGGGCGTGTTTTTGAAGGTTGGAAAAACCGGCTGTGGCAGCAGCAGCGCATGGACGGCATTCGCGTCATTCGCGTGTGGAGCTACATCACGGCCAACGAAGGTTTCGCGCGCCGTGTGTTGGACTACATCAGCTACATGGGCACGGCTTTCGTGGCCAGCCTGTTTGTGCGCAAAGTGGACGTGGTGGTGGCCACGTCACCGCAGTTTTTCACCGCCTGCGCCGGCTGGGCCGTGGCGGGCTGCAAGCGCGTGCCCTACGTCTTTGAGCTGCGCGACATCTGGCCAGAATCGATCAAAGCCGTGGGCGCCATGCAGGACTCACTGGCGATTCGTTTGCTGGAACGCATCGAGCTGTTTTTGTACCGGCGCGCCGACCGCATCGTGTCGGTGACGGAATCGTTCAAGCGCACGCTGGGCGCGCGCGGCATTGACACCGGCAAGATCGACGTCATCACCAATGGCGTTGATATCAAGCGCTTTTCGCCGCGCCCCAAAGACACCGAACTGGAGCGCGAACTCGGCCTGCAAGACTGTTTCGTTGCCGGTTATGTGGGCACCCACGGGTTGGCGCATGGGCTGGAAACCTTGTTGCTAGCGGCGCAGCAGCTGCAGGCGCGGCAGGCAGAGGCAGAGGGCCAGGGTGGCGCGCGCATTCGCATCGTCTTCTTGGGCGACGGCGCGAAGAAGACTGAGCTGAAAGCGCAGGCCGCGCAGATGGGCTTGCGCAACGTGGTGTTCATTGATTCGGTGGCCAAGGACCAGGTGGCGCGCTATTGGTCATTGCTGGACATCTCCATCATTCACCTGCGCGCCACCGAACTGTTCGCCACCGTCATTCCGTCCAAGCTGTTTGAGTGCATGGGCATGGGCCTGCCGGTGCTGCACGGCGTGCGTGGCGAGTCGGCCGACATCGTGCTGCGCGAAGGTGTGGGCGTGCCTTTCGAGCCTGAGAACGCCGAGCAGCTGACGCAACTGCTGCTGAAGTTTGCGGCCGAACCGCAAACCTTGCACCAGTACCGCGCGCGCTGTCTGGGCGCTGCCGGCCACTATGACCGCAGCGCTTTGGCCATGCGCATGTTGGCCACCTTGGTGGCCACGGTGGAGGGCACAGCAGCAGGCAAAAAGCGCTGACAGGCCAGGGCGCTGCGCCGAGGGCTGGACCAACACCACCGCTTGCTCAGCGCAACGCAAATTCCTTGACCGCTGCGTGCAGGCCATGGCGCACATCGCCATCGGCGCTGGTGGTCGATGTCAAGGCCAGCGCAAGCAAACGCTGCAGGCCGTCGCCGGCTTCGGTATCGAGGCGGGCAATGCGCAAACCGCGCACGGAAGTGGGCAGCGTGGCATCGGCATCAGCCAGCAACTCCTCGTAAAGCTTCTCCCCCGCCCGCAGCCCCGTAAACACAATCGGAATCTCGTCCACCGTGTGCCCGGCCAGCCGTATCAAATCACGCGCCAGGTCGGCGATCTTCACCGGCTCGCCCATGTCCAGCACCAGCACCTGGCCGCTTTCACCGATGGCCGCGGCTTGCAGCACCAGGCGTGCCGCTTCGGGGATGGTCATGAAGTAGCGAATGATGTCGGGGTGGGTCACGGTGACCGGGCCGCCCTTGGCGATTTGCTCCTTGAACTTCGGGATCACGCTGCCGCTGGAGCCCAGCACGTTGCCGAAGCGCACGGCCATGAACTTCGTCGCAGGGTGAACGCTTGCCAATGCCGAAATCACCATCTCGGCGGCGCGCTTGGTGGCGCCCATCACGTTGGTGGGGTTCACGGCCTTGTCGGTGCTGATGAGCACAAAGCGTTCGGCCTGCACCTCGGCCGCGGCCAGCGCGGCGTGGTAGGTGCCCAAAGTGTTGTTGCGCAGCGCGGCCATCGCGTTGTGTTCTTCCATCAACGGCACATGCTTGTAGGCCGCGGCATGGAACACCACCTGCGGGCGCCAGGTGCTGAAGATCTGGCGCAATTGGGCCAGGTCTTTGACATCGCCCATCAGCCGCACAAGTTCGATGTCAGGCCAGGCCTCGGACAGTTCCTGCTCGATGCTGTAGAGGTTGAATTCGCTCAGCTCCACCAGCACCAGCCGCTGCGGCTGGAAGCGCGCCACCTGCCGGCAAAGTTCACTGCCGATGCTGCCGCCGGCGCCGGTGATGAGCACCGTCTTGCCGTGCAGCGTGGTGTGGATGCCGGCTTCGTCCAGCACCACGGGTTCGCGGCCCAGCAGGTCGTCGGGTTCGATGTCGCGCAGGCGTTCGATGCGGCTCTTGCCGGTGCGCAACTCGTCGGCGCTGGGCACTGTGCGCACCGGCAGGCCGGTGGCGGCGGCCAGATCAAAGGCGCGGCGGCGTTGCGCGGGTGTGGCCGAAGGCAGCGCCACCACCAGGTGCGTGGCGCTGCGATGAACTGCAACGTCGGCCACCGCCGCCAGCGCGCCCAGCACGGGCACGCCGGCGATGCGGGCGCCGTGTTTGGCAGTGTCATCGTCCAGCAGGCCCAGCACCACCCAGCCCTGCTGGTGCAGGCCGGCCATCAACATGCGCGCAGCTTCGCCGGCCCCCATCACGATGGCGCGCTTGACCTCACCGCGCTGGCCGGCAATGCGCGAACGTGCGTGTTCGTAGGTCATGCGGTAGGCGATGCGCACCACCGCCAGGCCCATCAGGCTGACCACCGGGTGCAGCGCCAGCACCGCACGCGGCACCTTGGCCAGGCCCAGCGCCATCACCACCAATGCACTCACTGTGCCCGCCAGGGCGCAGGCCAGCGTCAGGCGCTTGATCTCGCCGAAGCCGCTGAAGCGCCACATGCTTTGCGGCACCTTGAACAGCGTGCTGGCCCCTGCGTAGGCCACCACCACGCCCAGCAGCACCCAGCCATCGTAGCCGGGGCGGGCGTGCAGCCAGCGCTCGAAGCCCAGGCGGAACAAATAGGTGATGTTCCAGCACGAAGCCACCACCAGCGCATCCAGCGCCAGCGACAGCGGTTCGCGGTGCGGGCGCAGGCGGGCCAGGAAGGCGTCCAGCTGGTGCCAGAAGGTGACGATCTTCGTGTCGTCCATCGCGGCGCTCATGGACGGGCCTTCGCAGCGCCCAGCAGCACACGCAGCGTGCGCCACAGCACACCCAGGTCTGTCGTTAGCGATGCGTGCTCGGCGTAGTCGGCCGCGCGCTGCAGCTTGGCCGGCAGGATGACATCGATGTATTCGCGTTCGGGGTCGGCCGAGTGCGCCAGACGCTGCGCTTCGTCGATGAATTCCAGTGACGCCGGGTCGGTGATGCCGGGCCGCACAGCCAGCGCCCGTTCGCGCAGGCCGGGCGGATAAAAGGCCACGTAGCGCGGCACCTCGGGGCGCGGGCCGACCAGGCTCATGCGGCCTTGCAGCACGTCGATGAACTGCGGCAGCTCGTCCAGCCGCGTGCGCCGCAACACCTGGCCGGCGCGGGTGACGCGATCGTCATCACCCACGGTCAGCGGCAGGCCCGTGGCACCGGCGTGCATGCTGCGGAATTTGTGGATGCGAAAGAGCACGCCGAAGCGGCCGACACGCTGTTGCCGATAGAACACCGGACCGCGTGAATCGAGCTTGATCCACACGCCAATGGCCAGCAACAGCGGCGACAGCAGCAGCAGGGCAAGGCCGGCAACGACCAGATCGAACAGGCGCTTGGTCAAGCCGGGCTTGCGGGTTCTGCGGCTTCAACCGTCGGGTCGATGCCAGCGAAGACATCGGCCATGGCCACAGCGCAGCCAATGCTCGTGGCTTCCAGTGTGGCGGTATCGCTCATGTCGTGCAGCACCCATTCGTTCTGCGCCGTGCGCCTGAAGGCTTCGACACGTTGGGTGTCGGGGTCGACCAGGATGTACTCCTGCAGGCTGGGCAGGCGGCGGTACAGCGCGAATTTCTTGCTGCGGTCATAGGCCTGGGTGCTGGGCGACAACACCTCGATGACGAGCTTGGGCGCGCGGAAGATCTGGTCGGTGGCGAGATCAAGCTTGTCGCAGGTGACAAAAACATCCGGGTAGAGAATGTTTTCATCGCCCACCTGCACCTTCATGCTGTCGGCGAACACCTGGCAAGGGGTGCCGTCAAGGTGCACCGCGATGCGCCGCGCCAGGTTCAGCATCACACGCCCATGGGTGCGCCGCCCACCCGTCATCGCGAAGATGTCGCCGCCCACAAGTTCGTGCTTCTCCTGCTGGGCGTTCTCCCAATCCAGATAGGCCTGGAGCGTCATTCTGGGTTGCAGCACTGCGTTCATGACCTGGGTCCGTTCATCGCCGGGCCTTCATTTTGCGCCCAGCGCCGCGCGCACGGCAGCGGCCACGCGTTGCACATCGGCTTCGGTCATGCGCGTGTACAGCGGCAGGCTGACCATGCGTTCGTAGGCGTGCTGGCTGTGCGGGAACATCGCCGCGCTCAGGCCATAGCGTTGACGCCAATAGGGGTGCAGGTGCAACGGGATGTAGTGCACGCTGCAGCCGATGCCGGCCTCGAACAGTTGCTCTATGAACCGATCTCGGGTGATGCCCGCATCGTCGCCCAGGCGAATCACGTACAGATGCCATGCGTGCTTTTCACCCGTTAGAGCGCGCGGCGGACATATCAGCGGCAGCCCGGCCAGCGCTTCGTCATAGGCCGCGGCCAGCCGCGCGCGCTGGGCGTGGAAGGCATGGGCACGCTGCAACTGGTGAATGCCCAGCGCCGCAGCGATGTCCGTCAGGTTGTACTTGAAGCCGGGCGCCACCACTTCGTAATACCAGCTGGGCACCTTGGACGTGTAGCGGTCGAACGCGTCGCGGTTCATGCCGTGCAGCCGCATGATCCGCGCCCGCTGGGCCAGGGCTGCATCGCGCGTCACCAGCATGCCGCCTTCGCCGGTGGTGATGGTCTTGTTGGCGTAGAAGCTGAACACCGTGGCGTTGCTGCCCAGCGTGCCGACCAGCGCCCCGCCGCAGGTTGTGGGCAGGGCGTGGGCCGCGTCTTCCACCACCTTCAGCCCGTGCTGGCGGGCCAGCGCCAGCAGCGCCGGCATGTCGGCGGCCAGTCCGGCGTAATGCACGGGGATGATGGCGCGGGTAGCGGGCGTGATGGCCGCTGCCACCGCCGCCACGTCGATGTTCATGGTGGCCGGGTCGATGTCCACCAGCTTCACGTCGGCGCCCAGGTAGCGCACCACTTCGGCCGTGGCGGTGAAGGTGTGGGTGGTGGTGATGACTTCATCTCCGGGGCCAATGCCCAGCGCTTCCAGCGCCAGGTGCAGGCCGGCGGTGGCGCTATTGACGGCGATGCAGTGGAGTTTTTCTCCGCCGCTGTCATCGCCCAGCCAGGCCGCGAAGTCGCCTTCAAAACGCTTGGTCTTGGGGCCGGTGGTGACCCAGCCGCTGCGCAGCGCGTCCACCACTTCAGCGATTTCTTCTTCACCGATTTCGGGCAGCGCGAAGGGCAGGAAAGGCAGTAACGGCAGCAAGGGCAGCAAGGGCAGCACGGGCGGATGGGGAGCGTTCATGCAGTTCTCACTCGGGTTTGGCAATCCACGCCAGCGCATGGGTGCGCAGCAGCGGCAAGGTGTTCAGCAGCGTGTGCAGCGCCGGGTGTATGCGGCAGGCAGCACGCGCCAACGGCGGCGCCAGCGTCAACCGCCGCACGCTGATGCGGCCCTGCGGAAACAACCGCCGCACGCGGGCCAGCGGCACACCGCGCACGTCGGCGTTGCGCGGATTATCGACCGTGAAGTCGTACCACACCACGGCCCCGCCCGGCGCCAGCCAGTGCCACATGGCCTGCGCCAGGCGCTGCTGGAAGGCGTCGTCCAGCAACGAAGAAAACACCGTCGCCGCCAGCACCAGGTGCTGGCTGTGCGGCGGCACCGGCGCCACGCTGGCGTCGCCCAGCCACAGCGTGGTGGCGGCGGGCAGCACGGCGCGGGCGGCGGCGTGGCGTTCAGGCAGCAACTCGATGCCGTGCAGGTGTTCGGGCGCAAAACCCATCTGCAACAACTCGAGCAGGTTGCCGCCGCCGCCGCAGCCGACCTCGGTAACACGCAGCGTGGCGGGGTCGGCGCCGTGGCGGGCCAGCATGGCGCACAGCGCGCGCTGGCGGCCCTGGCGTTCACGCAACGCGGCCGGGTCGAGCAGGCTGTAGCGGCCGGCGGGCAACGCGGCGCGGCGGGCGTAACGCTCGGGCATGGCACCGGGTTCATCGGGCGCTTTTTCAGGCGCTTCTTTGGGCGCTTGTTCGGGCGCTTTATCGGACGTTCTCATGTCGGGATTCATCAGCGCGTCAAGGTCGTGAAGCGTGCGCGGCCGGGCTTGCCCCGCAGCGCGTCGAACCAGCCTGGCCACGCGCCCAGGCCGTAGCCCAGGTGGTAGGCCGCGATCACCGCCGGCACGCGCAGCGCCGCAGCGAGGGGCAGCTGCGCACTGTGGGTAACACGCAAGCTGAGTGCCATCACCGCCGCCGCATACGCCAGCGTCAGCAGCGCCCACGGCCACAGCGCGCCACCGGCCAGCGCCAGCCCCAGCGTCAACACTTCGGCACCCACAAACGCCGCCGGCACCAGGTGCCGCAACGCCGCCGGCTGGCGGTGTTTGACGATCACAAAAGGCTTCCAGTAGCCGTATTGAAACCACTGCTGCCAGACCGCCCGCAGCGCCGCGCGCGGGCGGTAGCGGCTGCGGATGTGCGGCGATTGCCAGATGCGCCCGCCGCCCTTGCGCAGCCGCAGGTTGTGTTCGTCGTCCTGGTTGCGCACCAGGTTTTCGTCGAAGTTGCCGAAGCGCTCGAAGCTGGCGCGCGGCCAGCAGCCGAGGTAGACGGTGTCGACCCAGCCCGCAAAGTCGAGCCGGCGCGAATCAGCACCGCCGGCCACCGCAGCCGACTGGAAGGCCGCGGCCACCGCCAGTGCCGTGGCACCGGCGCCCGCAGCAGCTTCGGCACACCAGGGGCCGCCCACGTTGTCGGCGCCGGTCTCGGCCAACGCCGCCAGGCACTGCGCCACGTAGTCGGGCGCGTAGCTGGTGTGGATGTCCATGCGCACGATGACCTCGCCCTGCGCCAGCGCCAAGGCCTGGTTCAGCCCGCAAGACACGATGCGCCCGGGGTTGCTGACCCAGCGCACGCGCGCATCGGCTGCGGCCAGCGCCTGCAATCGGTCACGCGTGCCGTCGTCGCTTTCGCCATCGGCAATGCACAGCTGCAGCTGCCATGGCGTGGGCAGTTGCTGGGCCAGCGCGTCGTCGCAAAAGGCTTCGATGTGCGCGCATTCGTTGCGACAGGGCGCGATGACGCTGACGGTGCGCATCGGGGCTTCGCCGCTGTTCATTGCGGCACCGCCAGCAAGGTTTCGTAGGCCGCGGCCATGCGGCCCATCTGCACGGCGCGGCTGCCTTCTGCCGTCATGCGTTGGTGGTGCGTGGCGCCCAGTTGTTGGGCAGCGGCATCGTCAAGCCACAGCGCGTGCAGCGCCTGGGCCAGGGCTTGGGTCATTGACAGCGTGGCCGCATCGGCCAAGAGCAGATCGGGCCGGGCCGACAACCACTGCCGGTTGGCCGGCAGATCGCTGGCCACCACGGCCAGGCCACAGGCCATGCTTTCCAGCACCGACACCGAAGTGGCGTCGCTCACCGGCACCGACACGCTGACCTTGGAGCGCGCCAGCACCGCAGCCATGGCGGCGTCGTCCAGCCGGCCGTGCAGCGTTACCTGGTTCTGAAGACCCAATGCATGCACTTGTGACGTTAGCGCAGCTTGCAGCGAACCACCCCCCAGCAGGTGCAGGTGCACCGCAGCCCCTGGTTCGCGCTGCCTGAACAGCGCCAGCGCCTGCACGATGGCGTCGACGCGGTAGTTCGGTTCCCAGTTGCGTAGGCTGACGATCTCGAAGCGCGGTTTGCCGGCCCAAGGCACGGGCGCAAAACGCGCCAGGTCCACGCCCCAGTGCACCAGCAGCGGCGGCTGGCGCGGAAGGTAGCGCGCCAGCTCGTCCGTCAGATCCACGGAATCGCCGGTGACGAGGTCGGCCCGGCGCAATATCCAGCCCGTCAGCCAGCCCATCAGCACGCTCTGTTTCGGCGTTAGCAAGATGTCGCTGCCCCAGGCCGTGATGACCAGCGGCCGGCGGCCGGCGCGGGCGCCCAGATAGCCGTAGCTGGTGACGTAGTGGGCGTGCACGATATCGGGCGCCAAGGCCTGCACGGCGCGGCGCGCGGCGCCGCTGCGCCACAGCCAGTCGCGGCTGCGCGCCACCGGCGCCAGCACGACCTGGTCGGCCACGCCTGCGATGGGCGCCGGCCGCGCCGTGACCACGCTGACGCGCCAACCGCGCGCCAGCATCTCCCGCGCCCAGCGCTGTACATGCACGCTGTTGGCGTCGCCCAGCAGGCACAGGTGGCGGCCCGTCATGGCTTGCGTCCCAGCGCAAGAAGGTGCGTCTTGAACAGGCCCGTGATGTCGAGCGCCGCCATGCCGCGCGCGCCCAGCAGCGCATGCACGCGGCGCAGCAGACCCAGGTGGGTGGTCAGCCGCTGCAGTTGCAAGGGCACGCCGGGAAACAAGGCCCGCACTTCGCTTGCAGGCAGATCCCGAAAATGCGGGTCGCGGTTGCGTGTGCGCGCGGCGTCGTACCAGAACAGCCAGCCGCCGGGGCGCAACACGCGCAGCATCTCTTGCGCCACCTGCTGGCGCAGCGTGTCATCGACGATGGAGCTGAAGACCACGTTCTGCGCCACGACATCAAAGCTGGCATCGGCAAACGGCAAAGCCGCGCCTGAAGCGTTGACCACGCGCCCACCCCATGCCCGCTGCGCGGCCTGGGCGCGGGGCAGTATCAGCTCGGCACCGAACAGGCCTTGCAGCGGCGCGCCCCAGCGCAGCCAATTGGCAAATTCACCGCCGGCGCCGCAGCCCACGTCGAGGATGCGGGCTTGGTCCAGGTCCACACCCTGCCCGGCCAGCATCGCCAGCGCCACCCGTTCGCGTTCTTGCGCCAGGTGCAGCACAACCGGGTTCGTCAGCGTCCAGAAATTGGTGAAGACGCTGCTGGCGTCGCGCACTGCGTAGCGCTGCTGGATGCGTTCGATTTCGCTCATCGCGGCTCAAGCCCCGCGGTGCCGGGCCTGGCACTCACGCAGGAAGTTAGCCAACTGGCCGGCCCCTTCGCGGCGCTCAAAAATGCGGGCAGATGTGGCCGGGCCATGGAGGTCATGAACCCGGATTGTCCCGCCAGCCGCAGCATCGGCTGACCAGCGCCCTTGCAACAGGTCGGCCAGCGCCTGCGCGATGGCTGCGCTGTCATCACCCGCCACCACCGGGCCGCGGCTGTGCTGACGAATCAATTGAGCGGCATCACCGTCAGGCTCACCCAGCGTCAACACCGGCTGGCCGCTGCGCAGGTACTCAAAAATCTTGCCCGGCAGCCAGCCGCGCACCGCCGGGCCGCGGCCACCGCCGACCACCAGCAGCAGCGCGTCGGCGGCCACCAGCTCGGCCAGCGCCTGGCGGTGCGGCAGGTAGGGCACGCTGGCCACCACGCCCGGGTGAAGCTGCGAGAAAGCCGCCAACGCTTCGGCAAAACGCGCGCCCATGTTGCCGACCAGGCGCACACGCAGCTTGGGGTGGCCGCTGTTGGGGTGGGCCTGTGGGCCCTCCAGATAGCGCGTCAGGCCGCTGAGCAAACCGGCCGGGTCGCGCGGGCCATAAAAGGTGCCGGTGTGGACCAGCGTGAAGACAGCCGGGTCACGCGGGGGCGGTGCCAGCGCCGCGAAGTCGTCTTCGTCGTAGCCGTTGGGGATGAAGGCCACCGGCGTGCCGGCCGGGCAACGCTGGGCCAGCAGTTCGCGCCACGAAGGCGTAACCGTGACCACACCCGTGGCCTGGTTCAACCAGCGCTGTTCGGTGTCGCGGTCTAAAGCGCTTCGCCAGGCCGGGGCGTCGTAGGCCGGGTTGTCGGTCCACAGGTCGCGGTGGTCGGCCACCCAGGGCAGGCCCGCTTCGTGCGCGATGCGCTGGCCCAGCCAGTGCGCCGATGCCGGCGGCGCGCTGCTGAACACCAGATCGATGGGCGCACCGGCTGCGGCGTGGCTGCGCACGATGTGCCGCGCCTGACGCAGCGCCTGGCGTGCCCAGGGCGCGGCGTCGTCAGGCCACTGCAGCGCGCGGATGCTGCGCAAAGCGGTGTCGCGCAAGATGCTGCGCAGGCCGCGGCCGGCGGCGGCGCTTGACGCGGCTACCGCAGGCGCAGCGCCGGCTGTCGAAGCGCGCCGCCGCGCTGCCAGCCGCGCCAGCCACGGCGAGTGCGCCACGCGGTGCACTTCCAGCTCGGCCGGCACTTCACCTAACAGCGATTCATCACGCACATAAAACGCGTCGTCGCAGGCCAGCACCACGGGCTGCACGCCGTGCAGCGGCAGGAAGCGGGCGAACTTCAGCCCGCGCTGCACACCGGCGCCGCCCAGCGGCGGAAAGTAGTACGCGATTTGCAGAATCTTCATGGCGCAGCCGCTCCCGGTGGGCGCAGCAGGCCGGCCAGTTCACGCCGATACAGCGCCGTGTAGGCCGCCAAGCCCGCCACGGCCAGCGCCAGGCGCCCCGCTGTCGGCACAGGCAGCAAGGCCGGCGCGAAGCACAGCGCGCCGGCCAACAAACGCCGGCCTTGCGGGCCGAAGTACTCAGCGAACGTGGCGCCGCAATGGGGCCGCACCAGCGCCGCCCAGGCCGGCACATGCAACACGGCAATCGCGGCCAGCGAGGCTGCGGCCATGCCCAGCGCACCGCCCATTGCGCCGAGGGCCAGCGCAGGCGCCATCAAGGCCAGCACGCCCAGGTTCCAGTACAGGCTGAAGTCGGCATGGCCGCGTGCCAGCAGCAGGCTGCCCACCGGGTTGATGGTCGAGCGCAGCAGCATGCACAGCGCCAGCAGTTGCAGCACCGGCGCCGCGGCATGCCAGCCCGGCCCCAGCACCAGCGCCAGCACCGGGTCGGCCAACACGCACAGCAGCCCATACACAGGCACCTGCACCAGCGCCAGCGCGGCCACCACGGCCAGGTAGCCGCGCTTCAGGCGCGCGGGCTCGTGCTGCACGCGGGCGAAGGCGGGCAAGGCCACCTTGGTCACCACCGGGTTGATGAGCTGCAGCGGCTTGTAGGCCAGTTGCTTGGCCGCGTAGTACAGCCCCAAGGCCTCGACGCCGGCCAGCTTGCCCAACAGCAGCACGTCCAGCTGCGAGTGCAAATAGCCCAGCCAGCTGTCGCCGATCTGGAAGGCGCCGAAGCGCCACAGGTAGCGCGCCTCCGTTCGATCAAAGCCCAGGTGCAGGCCATAGCGCGGCACGCCGAGTGCCAGCAGCAGCAACGAACGCACGAGCGCCGCTGCCACCTGCGCGGCCACCAGGCTGCCCGCGCCAAAACCCAGCGCCGCTGCGGCCACGGCCACCGCGGTGGCGACCACGGCGGTGGTGATGTCCACGCCAGCCAGCGCCTTGAAGGCCAGATCACGCTGCAGCAAATGCGCGAAGACCAGGCCCAGCGGCTGCAGCACGAACACGCCTGCGGCGGCTTGCACCAGCGGCGCCAGCGCCGGCCGGCCGTAGAACTGCGCCAACGGCACGGCAGCCCCATACAGCAGCGCCGCACAGGCCAGGCCCAGCGCCAGGCTGACGGCGTGCGCCGTGCCCTGCAGCTGACGCGGTGCGTCGGTGCGGCGCACCAGCGCCGGGCCCAGGCCGGCTTCGGCGACAAAAGTGGTCAGCCCTGTGACGACGGCCACGGTGGCGAAGAGCCCGAATTCGGCCGGCGCCAAAAGCCGCGCCAGCACCACCAGTTGCAGCGCTTGCAGGGCGGCGGTGGCGGCGCTGGCGGTAGCCGTCCAACGCACGCCCTGGGCGGCGCCGTGCCAGGCAGAGCCACTCATGGGCGGTGACCTTGAAAGCGCGCCGCCGTCATCACTTCAGCGGCTTGCGCAAAGCCACCACGATGCTGTCGCCGGGCGCGCCGCTGGCCCGGTACCAGGCCGCTGCCACAAGCCCCAGCGCTCGCTGCACCAGCGCAGGCGAAGTGCCGGGCGCCCGCTCGAAATAGCGCGGCTGCTGGCGCACCGCGTGCACCTGCAGGCCCAGCGCCACCGCGATGCGGCGGTAGCAGGCGGCATCGAAGTGGTTCAGGTGGTGCGGCGGCATGTCAAAGGGGTCGCTGCCGTCACGAAACTTCGGCGCGGCGTGGTTGGGCGTGCTGACGATGAGCAAACCGCCGGGCTGCAAGGCCGCGGCGCAGGCGCGCAGATAGGCCGCCGGGTTGGCGACATGTTCGAGCACATGGAAGCTGCACACCACGCTGTAGGCCGCGGCGTGGGCGGCGGCGTGTTCGGCGATCAACTCGGCGCGCACCGGGAACTGCGTCACCGTGCCGGCGATGGCTGCGGTGTTGAGTTCCAGCCCGGTTGCCGCGGCCACACAACCCTGCAAGCTCTTGAGGAACCAGCCTTGACCGCAGCCCACTTCCAGCACGCTGTCTTGCGCGCCCAGCCAGCCGCGCACGCTGGCGTATTCCCAGCGCTCGTGGCGGTAGTAGCCGGGCCAGGCGGCGCTCAGCGCACGGTAGAAAGCCTCATCGCCGGCGGCGGTTTCGGGCCGCCAGAAGCGCATGCCGGTGCGTTCGCAGGCGTGCTGGGTGACGGCGTCTATGCCGTGCAGCCAAGGCGTTATGTCCAGCCCGCACTTGGCGCGGTAGCGCTGCGCCAGATCGGCCACGGCCAGCGTGCACAGCAGGCGCGCCGGGGCATCAAAGGGGCTGCGCAGTTCGGTCATGGCAAGGTCTGGTTCAGCGCCGCGTCGTACAGCGTCTCCAGCTGTTGCGCACAGCGCAGCAGGTCGAAATGTTCGGCCACAAAACGCCGGCCCGCGTGGCCCATCTTCTGCGCCAGCGCGGCGTCGTTCAACACCCGCTGCAATGCGACCACCAGCGCCGCCACGTCGCCTTCGCCAAAGGCGATGCCGGTGACGCCGTCGATCATGCCTTCGGTGGTGCTGGCGCGGGCCGATGTGACCACCGGCAGGCCGGCGGCCTGGGCTTCCATGACCGTGGTGTTCAGGCCTTCGGCGTCGCCGTTGGCGGCGGTGATGCTGGGCAGGCAGTAGACCCGCGCCTGCGCCATTTCGGCCAGCACCGCAGCGTGCGGCTGGGCGCCCAGGAAGCGCACGTTCAGCCGCTGCGCCTGGGCCAGCGTTTGAAGTGAGTGCAGCAAGGGCCCCTGCCCCACCAGCACCGCTTCGACGCCGGCCAGGCGTGGGTCGGCCAGCGCTTGCAAGAGCAGGTCGGCGCCCTTCTTTTCGACCAGACGACCGACGTACAACACCCGCTTTGCGCGTGCGGCCAACGGCACGGGGCCGGGCTGGATGCGCTGCAGATCGACACCGATCGGGCTGACGCTGATGCGCGCTGCCGGCAAGCCGAAAGTGATGGCGCTTTCACGCACCGCCTGCGACACGGCCACAAACCCGACGCCCGCTTGTTGCGCGATGTGGCGCAGCCTTTCAGGGTAGCTGCGCATCAGCCGGCCGCCGGCGCCACTTTGCCACCAGGCCGGCGCGATGTTCACGTCAAAGCCGTGCAACGTGACCAGCATCGGCAGGCCCAGGGCGCGGGCCAGCGGCGCGGCTTCCAGCGCGTCGGTGCCGAAGTGCACATGCAACAGCCGCGCGTTCTGCGCGCGCAGCAGTGCCACATCGGCGGCCCACGGCGTGTCGCGCCAGCCGGGCACACGGCGGCGCAACTGGCGCAGCCTCAAGGGCACGCGCGGCGACAGCCAGCACAGCCGCAGGCCGTCCAGCGCCATGCCGTCTTCGGCCGCGCGCTCGGCCACCAGCACGCCCTGCCAGCGGCGCAAGGCCAGCAACTGCGTGCGTATGAAAGTCTCTGAACGGGCCAGCGCCACCGACCTGAAAACCAGCACCTTGTTCATCACGCCGGCCGCCGCAAGACTGGCCGCCGCAATACAGCCGCCACAAACAGCGGTGAGCTGGCCGACAGCGGCAGCGGGCGCAGCAGCGCCAGCAGCAACTTTTGCATGCCGCGCGCCAGCAGCGGGCCGGCCAGCGGCAGGGCTTGCAGCAGCTTGCCAGCCACGTCGGCCAGCACGCACAGGCTGCCACCCACGGCGTCCAGCGCCAGCACCTCGAAGCCGGCGTCTTGCGCCAGGCGTTGCAGCGCATGCGGCGTGTAGCGGTAGTAGTCGTGCGGCGCTTCGTGTACCCAGTACATGAAGGGCGTGTTCAGCAGCAGCACACCGCCCGGGCGCAGCACGCGGAAGACCTCGGTCAGCAAAGAATGCGGACGGTAGATGTGCTCCAGCACGTCGGCCAGCAACACGGTGTCGGCCATCGCGTTCTTCAAGGGCAGGTTTGCATTCAGGTCGCAGAACAGGTCAGCATGCGGCTGCAGGTGGATGGACTGCGGCCAGTCGGTGCACCACACGGCACTCGTGCGGTCACGGTACAGCGGGTGGTAGGGCATGGCGCCGCAGCCCAGCTCCAGCATCACGCCGCTGGTGTGTTGCGCCAGCGCGGCCTGGTACCAGCGCGCCACCAGTGT
>JANMJI010000129.1:0-51492 GCA_031371275.1 Betaproteobacteria bacterium | reverse complement strand
CTGATGAACTGCCACAGCGTCTGGCGCAACTCGACATCGACGCCGGCTGTGGGTTCGTCCAGCACGATGACGGGCGGCCGGTGCACCAGGGCTTGCGCCACCAGCACACGGCGCTTCATGCCGCCGGAAAGCTGCCGCATGTTGGCACCGGCCTTGTCGGTCAAACCCAGTGCCGACAACAACTCGTCTATCCACGGCTGGTTGTTCTTGACACCGAAGTAGCCGCTTTGAATGCGCAGTGTTTCGACGACGCTGAAGAAGGGGTCGAAGACCAGTTCCTGCGGCACGATGCCCAGGGCTTTGCGGGCGGCGGCGTAGTCGGCCAGCACGTCGTGGCCCATCACCTGCACCGTGCCGCCGGTGGCGCGGGCCAGGCCGGCCAGTATCGAGATCAACGTCGTCTTGCCAGCGCCGTTGGGGCCCAGCAGACCGAAGAATTCACCTTGTTCGATCTGGAAGGAAACGCCGTCCAACGCACGCAATGGCCCGCGGGTGCCGGGGTAGGTTTTGCTGACGTTCTGGAAGCTGACGGCGGGCATGTGTTGTGGGCGCTTTGGGGGCGGGATTGTAGGCAGACAGCGCATCTTCACGGCAGGCCAGAATCCACGCCCATGCCGCCGCCCAAGAAGCCCCGCCGTACTGCTGAGCGCATCCTCGAGGTGACGCTGGACCTGTTCAACCGCTTTGGTGAACCGAATGTCAGCACCACGCTGATCAGTGCCGAGCTGTCCATCAGCCCGGGCAACCTGTACTACCACTACCCGGCCAAGGACGAGCTCATCAACTCGCTGTTCGACCGCTACGAACGCGCCCTGGGTGAAATTCTGCAAGCCGCCGATGGCGTTGAAAACGTCGAAGACGCCTGGCTGTTTTTCCACATGCTGTTCGAGCTGGTGTGGGCCTACCGCTTCCTGTACCGCGACCTGAACGACCTGCTCAGCAAGAACCGGCGGCTGGAAACGCACTTCCAGTTTGTGCTGAAGAACAAGGCCAAGGCCATGCACGCGCTGCTGGATGGCCTGTCGCGCAGCGGCACTGTGCGGCTGACGGGCGAACAAGCCGCACCGCTGGCCACCAACATGGTGGTGGTGGTGACGTACTGGCTCAGCTTCGAGTACGTGCGCGACCCGCGCCACGCGCTGGAACCGCAAGCTGCCGCCACTTCGATGGGCCGCGGCGCCTTCCACGCGCTGGCGCTGCTGCTGCCGCACCTGGACGATGCTTCCCGCACCCACCTGAACACGCTGGCCGCGGCCTACCTTCAAGCCTGACAGGCGGGTTGTTCTGCAAGCCGGCCCGGGTGTTTCTACCGCCCGGGGCCCACCGCATGGCTGCGCACAATGCCTGTGCACGGGCGCAGGCACGCGTCGTGCATCCGTTGGCCCATCCCCCCTGAAAGACACGCATGAAGCTGAACCGCACAACCCTGTTGGCCAGCGCACTGTTGTGCCAGGCCGTGCTGACCGCCAATGCGTGGGCCCAAGCCAGCCCCGCCGGCGCGCCCACGGTGCTGCGCGTGGTGCCGCACAGCAACCTGGCCATCCTTGACCCCATCTGGACCACCGCCTACATGAGCCGCAACCACGGCTACATGATTTACGACACGCTGTTTGCCACCGATGAGTTCGCCAAGATCAAGCCGCAGATGGTGGACAGCTGGACAGAAAGTGCCGACCACCGGCTGTGGACCTTCAAGCTGCGCAAGGGCCTGGAATGGCACGACGGCAAGCCGGTGACGGGTGAAGACGTCATCGCCAGCCTGCAGCGCTGGGGCAAGCGTGATGCGATGGGATCGGCGCTGTTCCAGTTCGTGCAGCGGCTGGACAGCCCGGCCCCAGACTCCTTCCGCATCTTCCTCGGCGAAGCCTGCGGTTTTGTGCTGGAAGCCCTGGGCAAACCGGGCAGCAGCGTGCCTTTCATGATGCCCAAGCGCGTGGCCGAGACCGACGCTTTCAAGCAGATCGACGACTACACCGGCTCTGGCCCCTACATCTTCAAGAAAGACGAATTCAAGCCCGGAGACAAGGCGGTGTATTTGAAGAACGCCAGGTACGTGCCGCGCAGCGAACCCGCATCGGGCACGGCCGGCGGCAAGCGGGTCTATGTAGACCGCGTGGAATGGAACTTGGCGCTGCGCGACGCGCAAGCGCAAGTCAACGCGCTGCAAAAAGGCGAGGTCGACATCATCGAAGCACTGGGCTTTGATTTCTATGAAACCGTGAAGGCCGACACCACGCTGCAGATGCCCAAGTACAGCACCTACGGCCTGCAGTACATGGCGCGTTTCAACCACCTGCACAAACCATTCGACAACCCCAAGGTGCGCCAGGCCGCACTGGCCGCGTTTGCGCAAGAACCCTTCTTGCGCGCGCAGGTGGGCGTCAAAGAACTCTACCGAAGCTGCTACTCCATGTTCATCTGCGGCACGCCTTATGGCAGCACCGTGGGCAGCGACGTGCAAGGCAAGAGCAGCATGAAGAAAGCGCAAGACCTGTTAAAGGCCAGCGGCTATGACGGCACGCCGGTGGTGCTGATGAAACCCACCGACCTGGCCGCCATCCAGAAGCTGCCCGACGTGGCCGCACAACTGCTGCGCCAGGCCGGTTTCAAGGTCGACCTGCAGGCCATGGACTGGCAGACGCTGGTCGGCCGGCGCGCCAAGAAAGACGCACCTGACAAGGGCGGCTGGAACATGTTCCTGACATCCTGGACGGCCTTCGACGTGTGGAGCCCGATCGCCAACCCGACCATGGACACGCGCGGCGACAAAAGCGGCTGGTTCGGCTGGGCCAGCGACGAAAAGATGGTGGAGATACGCAACCAGTTCATGCGCGCCACCGACGAAAGCGTGAAGAAAAAGCTGGCCGAACAGTTGCACATCCGCGCCTATGAGGTGGGCACGCACGCGCCGCTGGGTGAATACGATCAGCCGATGGCGGCGCGCAAAAACATCAGCGGCTTCTTCGTCACCAACAGCAATATCTACTGGAACCTGAAGAAGAACTGAACCCGTTGCCCCCGGCATGTTGAAGTTCCTCGCACGCCGGCTGCTGTCTACGCTGCCGGTCTTGTTGATCGTCTCGCTGCTGGTCTTCGGCATGCTGCGCTTGACGCCGGGCGACCCGGCGGCGGTGCTGGCGGGTGACGCCGCCAGCACCGAACAGATTGCGCAGATACGCACCGGCCTGGGCCTGGACCGCAGCATCCCGGTGCAGTTCGGCATCTGGTTTGGCAACCTGCTCACGGGCGATCTGGGCCAGAGCTTTTATTACAAGACGCCGGTCACCACGCTGATAGCGCAGCGGCTGGAACCGACGCTGTCGCTGACGCTGGTGACCATCACTTTGGCTGTTCTGGTGGCGGTGCCGCTGGGCGTGCTGGCGGCCTGGCGATTTGGCGGCAAGCTCGACCGCGCGCTGATGGCTTTTTCGGTGCTGGGCTTTTCCATCCCCGTCTTTGTGCTGGCCTATCTACTGATCTGGGGTGTGTCGCTGAAGCTGGGCTGGCTGCCGGTGCAGGGCTACAAACGCCTGGCCGATGGTGTCGGGCCGTGGTTGCAGCATCTGGTGCTGCCTGCCATCACTTTGAGCGTTATCTACATCGCGTTGATAGCCCGCGTGACCCGCGCTTCGGTGCTGGAAACGCTGGGTGAAGACTACATCCGCACCGCCCGCGCCAAAGGCCTGCCCGAAGCGCGGGTGCTGGTGCGGCATGCGCTGGCGAATGCGGCGGTGCCCATCGTCACCGTCATCGGCATCGGCATTGCGTTGCTGATTGGCGGCGTGGTCGTGACTGAATCTGTGTATGCCATTCCGGGCCTGGGCCGGCTGACAGTGGACGCCGTGCTGGCGCGCGACTTTCCCACCATCCAGGGCGTCATCTTGCTGTTCTCTTTTGTCTACGTGCTGGTGAATCTGGGCGTGGACCTGAGCTACGTGTTCTTCGACCCGCGCATCCGGTATTGAGCATGGACGACGCCGCCCTCTCGGTTGAAGCCGCCACCGTCAGCACCCAGCCCAGCGCTTGGGCGCGCGTGCGCAAGAGCACTTCGGTGCGCATCGGCGGCGTGGTGTTGACCGTGTTGGTCGTCATCGCGCTGCTCGCCCCCTGGCTGGGCACGGTGGACCCGTCGCTGTTCGACCCTGCCAGCCGCGATCTGCTGCCCGGCAAGTTCGGCGAGATCACGACGCTGGACGGCGAGGCTTTGAAGCACCGCTTTCTGATGGGCAGCGACAGCTTCGGCCGCGACATCTACAGCCGCGTCATCTACGGCACGCAGGTGTCGCTCATCGTCGGCCTGTTCACCGCCTGCCTGGCGCTGGCCTTCGGCATCACGCTGGGCCTGCTGGCCGGTTTTCTAAGGGGGCTTGACGGCCCGCTGATGCGCGTGATGGACGGCGTGATGGCGATCCCCGCGATATTGATTGCGATTGCGCTGGTGGCCATGTGGCGCGGCAGCCTGGCCACCGTGGTGGTGGCCATCGCCATCCCCGAAATCCCGCGCGTCACAAGGCTGGTGCGTTCGCTGGTGCTGGGCATACGCGAAGAGCCGTATGTCGAAGCCGCTGTCTCATTGGGCACGCCCACGGGCTGGATCATGCTGCGCCACATCCTGCCCAACTGCGTGGCGCCGCTGGTCGTGCAGGGCACCTTCATCTGCGCATCAGGCATCCTGACCGAAGCCATCCTGTCCTTCCTGGGCGTGGGTCTGCCGCCCGACATTCCGACCTGGGGCAATGTAATGGCCGAAGGCCGCGCCCAGTTCAACGAGTACCCGCACAACATCTTCTTCCCCGGCATTTTTCTGGCGCTGACGGTGCTGGCGGTGAACATCCTGGGCGATGGGCTGCGCGACACGCTGGACCCGAAGATGGCCAAGCGGGGATGAGTACCGGCGCACCGATTCTGGAGGTCAAGAACCTCACCATCGCCTTGCCCTCGGGCGGCGACCGCAGCACCGCCGTGCGCGGTGTGAACTTCAGCGTCGGCCGCGGTGAAATCCTGTGCCTGGTGGGTGAATCGGGGTCGGGCAAGAGCGTCATCGCGCAGGGCGTGATGGGCCTCTTGCCCAAGCCATTGCCGGTCACTGGCGGGCAGATATGGCTGCAAGGCGAGGACATCACCCATGCCCCGCTGCAGCGCCTGCGCGAACTGCGTGCCACGCGCATGGCGATGATTTTTCAAGAACCGATGACGGCGCTGAACCCGGTCATGACCTGCGGCGCGCAGATCGACGAAGTGCTGCGCGAACACAGCCGGCTGACGCCGACAGAACGCGCCGCCAAGGTGCTGGCCATCGTGCAGGAAGTGCTGCTGCCCGAGCCCGCGCGCATGGTCGCCAGCTATCCGCACCAGCTCAGCGGCGGGCAGCGCCAGCGCATCGTGATTGCGATGGCGCTGGTGCTCGACCCGGTGCTGCTGATTGCCGACGAGCCCACCACCGCGCTGGATGTCACCACCCAAGCGCAGATCTTGAAGCTGGTGCTGGACCTGCAGCAACGCCACGGCGCCGGCGTGCTGTTCATCACCCATGATTTCGGCGTCGTTGCCGAAGTGGCGCACCGCGTGGCCGTGTTGCGCTTGGGGCAACTGGTGGAAATCGGCGCCAAGGCCGAGGTGCTGCAACGCCCGCAGCACGACTACACCCGCATGCTGATGCGCAGCGTGCCCACCTTGCAATTGAAAGCCCGGCCCGGCGACCCTGCCGCGCCCGTGGTGCTGCGCGTGCGCGGCCTGGCCAAGACCTACGACGACAAAAGCTGGTTCGGCCAACGCAGGCAAGTCCACGCCGCGCAGGACGTGAACTTCGACATCCACCGCGGCCAGACGCTGGGCATCGTCGGCGAATCGGGTTCGGGCAAGAGCACGGTGGCGCGCTGCATCGTGCGGCTGGTCAACCCCAGTGCGGGCAGCGTGGTGCTGGGGGGTGACGACATCGCGATGATGGGCAGCCGAGCGTTGCGCCCGCTGCGCCAGCGTGTGCAAATCGTCTTTCAAGACCCCTACCGTTCGCTCAACCCGCGCCGCACCGTCGGCCAGGCCTTGGTCGAAGGGCCGATGAACTACGGCCTGTCGCGTGACAGTGCGCTGCAACGTGCGCGCGGTTTGCTGGCGCTGGTGCGCATGGACGACAGCGCCATGCAGCGCTTTCCGCACCAGTTCAGCGGCGGCCAGCGCCAGCGCATCTGCATCGCACGGGCCTTGATGATGGAGCCCGAATTGCTGGTCGCCGATGAAGCCGTGTCGGCGCTGGATGTCTCGGTGCAGGCCCAGGTGCTGCAACTCTTCGAGGACATCCGCACGCGCCTGAACCTGGCCATGCTGTTCATCACCCACGACCTGCGCGTGGCCAGCCAGGTGTGCGACCAGTTGGCCGTGATGCGCCAGGGCCGGGTGGTGGAATACGGCCCCGCGGCGCAGGTCTTCGGCGCGCCGCAACATGCGTATACGCAAGCGCTGTTTGCCGCTGCGCCGGGGCGTGATTACGCGTTTGGGGTTTAGGACAAGCCTGATCGGCGCTGGCCTGTCTTCCCGTATGCTGCCCTGGGCCGCAGAGCCCAGGCACAACAGGAGACATGATGAACCGCAAGACCTTGCTGAAGCCCTTACTGAAGGCCGCGCTGCAAGCGACCTTCGCAGCCGCACTGTGCGCCACGCTGGCCGGCGCCGCCCACGCCCAGACCTACCCCAACAAGCCCATACGTTTGGTGGTTACGTTTCCACCCGGCGGCGCGCCTGACATCCTGGCGCGGCTGTTTGCCGACCGCGCTCAACTCGGCCAGGCCATCGTTGTCGACAACAAGCCCGGCGCCGGCGGCAACATCGGCGCCGAGTTCGTGGCCAAGGCCCTGCCCGACGGCTACACGCTGGTGATGGGCACGGTGGGCACGCATTCCATCAACGGCGCGCTGTACAGCAAGATGCCCTACGACATGGTGCGCGACTTCGCGCCGTTGGGCCATGTGGCGTCAGCGCCGAACTTGTTGGTCGTCACCAACGACCTGCCGGTGAAGAACGTGGCCGAGCTCATCAACTACATGAAGGCCCACCCGAACAAGCTGAGCTTCGGCTCGCCCGGCATTGGCACCTCGGTGCATGTGTCGGGTGAGTTGTTCAAGTCCATGACAGGCACCACCATGCAGCATGTGCCGTACAAGGGCCGCGCCTTCGCCATTCCCGATCTCGTCGGCGGCAGCATTCAGGTGATGTTCGACAACATGCCCTCAGCGCTGCCGATGGCCAAGGAAGGCAAGATTCGCGCGCTGGCGCAGACCACGGCCACGCGCAGCGCCGCGGCGCCCGACGTGCCCACCGTGGCCGAGACCGTGCCCGGCTTTGAGGCCACCACCTGGTTTGCGATGTTCGCGCCAGCCGGCACGCCCAAGGACATCATCACGCGAATCAACGCCGAGATGCAGCGTGTCTTCAAGCTGCCCGACGTGGCCGACAAACTGAGGCTGCTGGGGCTGGAGCCGTGGCTATCCACCCCCGACGAACTGGCGCGCTACCAGGCCAGCGAAATCACCAAGTGGGCCAAGGTCGTGAAAGACTCGGGCGCGAAAGCCGATTGAGCGGACCAAGCAGATGGCCAGAATACTGATTGCCGGTTACCAGCACGAGACCAACACTTTCGCACCCAGCCTGGCCGACTGGGCGGCCTTCACACGCGGCGATTCTTTCCCCGCTTTCGTGCGCGGCGCGGCGATGCAGGAACAGCTGCGCGACGTGAACATCCCCATTGGCGGTTTCATGGCCAGCGCCAAGACCAGGGGCTGGACGCTGCTGCCTTCGTGCTGGGCCGGCGCGATACCTTCTTCATTCGTCACCCGAGACGCGTTCGAACGCATTGCGAAGACGGTTTGCGACGACGTGCGCGCCGCCGAGGCCGACGGGCTGGACGCGATTTACCTGGACCTGCACGGCGCCGCAGTGGCCGAACACGCCGCCGACAGCGAAGGCGAGCTGCTGGCGCGGCTGCGCGCCATTGTCGGCGTGGACATCCCGATCGTCGCCAGCCTGGACCTGCACGCCAACGTCACCCACCGCATGCTGGAAGTGGCCGATGCGATGGTCGCCTACCGCTCCTATCCGCATGTCGACATGGCCGCCACTGGCGAGCTCACCGCCGAACTGCTGGCCCGCCGATTCAAGCTGGGCCGTCGGCGCGAACCCGTGCATTTCAAACGCTTGCCTTTTCTGATTCCACTGAATGCGCAAAGCACCTGGCTACAACCGGCCCAGGGCCTGTACGACGAGCTGAAGGCGCTGGACAGAAAACACGGCACGGTATTGAGTTTTTGCATGGGTTTTCCGGCATCGGATTTCGACGAATGTGCGCCCATGGTCTGGGGCCACGGTGAACATGCAGAACGTGCAGTGAATGCGTTTTTCGAGATCGCCGCCGAGCCCACGCAATGGCGGCTGGATGTCTTGTCAGCGCGTGACGCGGTGGCCCGTGCGCTGGCGCTGGCCGAAGGTGTGCACAAGCCGGTGGTCATTGCCGATACCCAAGACAACCCCGGCGCTGGCGGCGACAGCAACACCACCGGCCTGTTGCACGCGCTGCTGGCGCAGGGCGCGGGGCGGCGCTTTCCCGGCCAGGTGGCGCTGGGTTTGATGTTCGACGCCGCTGCCGCGCGCGCCGCCTGCCAGGCCGGTGTCGGAGCTGAGCTGCACCTGGCACTCGGCACCGCCGTGCCCACCTTCACCGGCCAGCCCAGCGACGCGCCGCTGCGCGGCCGCTTCAAGGTGCTGGCGGTGAGCGACGGCCGCTGCACCCTCACCGGCCCGATGATGCGCGGCCTGACGGTGCAACTGGGCCCCAGCGCCTGTCTTGAAATCGAAGGCCTGCGCGTGGCCGTGGTCAGCGGCAAGAAGCAGTTGCTTGACCGCGAACTGCTGCGCATGGTGGGCATACACACCGAGCAGATGCGCATCGTGGTCGTCAAAAGCTCAAACCATTTTCGCGCCGACTTCACGCCCCATGCCAGCCATGTGCTGGTGGCCAAGGCCGCCGGCCCGATGGCCGCCGACCCGGCCGACCTGCCCTGGCAGCATTTGCCCGCCACCACGCGGCGCCGGCCCTGAAGCCCACGCCGCACAAGATGCCCGTTAGCCTGGCTCCTGTGCGCCTCGTTCCTGTGCGCCTGATCCCGGTCGTGTTGGCGCTGGCCTGGGGGCTGAACTGGCCGGCCGTGAAGATCATGCTGGGCGTGCTGCCGCCCTTCACCATGCGCGCCCTGGGGTTGGGCGGTGGCGCCTTGCTGCTGCTGGCGCTGGCCGTGCTTCAAGGCAAGCCAGCCTGGCCTGGCCGCAGCGCCTGGCCAGGGGTGCTGGTGGGCGGCGTGTTGACAGTCGCCGGCTTCAACCTCTGCACCACGTTTGCGCAACTCAGCACCAGCACATCGCGCGCGGCGGTGCTGACCTTCACCACACCGATGATGGCCGCCGCTTTGGCCTGGGTCTTTCTGGGCGAAAGACCCGGCCGCCGCGGCGGCGCCGCGCTCTTGCTGGGCGCCGTCGGCGTGTTGGTGCTGGCCTGGCCGGTGCTGCAATCGGCCAGCCACGGCGGCCCCGCGCGGGGCCTGCTGCTGCCGCTGGGCGCAGCGTTGTTCTGGGCCTTGGGCACGGTGGCCGCCAAGCGCTGGCCGCCGCAGGGCGACCGCATCGTCGTCACCGCGTGGCAGTTGCTGCTGGGCGCTGCCAGCGGCGGTGTGGCGGCATGGGTGGTGGGTGAAAGCCTGCCCGCCGTGTGGCCCACGCAGGTCTGGGTGGCGATGATTTACCACGTCGTCATCGCCACATCGGTGGCCTATGTGCTGTGGTACCGGCTGCTGGCATCGGCCAGCGCCACCACGGCTTCACTGGCCGTGCTGGCGGTGCCGGTGGTGGGTGTGCTGGGCGCCATGGCGCTGGTCGGCGACCGCCCCAGCGCGGCCGACTGGCTGGGCTTTGCGCTGGTGTTGGGCGGCGCCGCGCTGGTGGTGCTGCGGCTGCCGCAACGCGCGCGCCCTCCGGATTCAGCTTCAGCGTGAAGCCGCGGCGGCCGGCGGCTCGGCAATCACCGCCGTCATGCTGCCCACGCAGTCCGCTGTCTGGCCGTGGCTGCACACCGCCACGTCGGCGGGGTGCAGCACGGCGTTTTTCACGACGCCAGACTTGCGCGTGACAGACCACACCAAAAAGGCCGCCATGGCCACGGCCAGCAGCGCAATCAAGACGCGGCGGCGCTTGGATGTGGGGCGGAAATCTTCGACCTGGTACATGGCGGGGCGCACTATCTCACGCCGGCTGCACGCCGGCTGCACGCCGGCTGCACGCCGCCTGCACGCCGCCTGCACGCCGCCTGCACGCGACCAGCACGGCCGCGCCGCGCTTACCATCACGGCCCACGCTGCAACCCCGGACCCTGCCATGCGCAAGACCTACAAAATTGCCACCATCCCCGGCGACGGCATCGGCAAGGAAGTCATGCCCGAAGGCCTGCGCGTGCTGCACGCCGCAGCCGCACGCTTTAACATTCAAATTGAGCTGACACCCATCGCGTGGGCCAGTTGCGACTATTTCGCGGCCACTGGCGACATGATGCCGGCCGACTGGAAGGCGCAATTGCAAGGCCAGGACGCGCTGCTCTACGGCGCCGTGGGCTGGCCGGCCACCGTGCCAGACCATGTGTCTTTGTGGGGCAGCCTGTTGAAGTTTCGTCGTGAGTTTGACCAGTACATCAACCTGCGCCCGGTGCGGTTGTTTGAAGGCGTGCCGTGCCCGCTGGTCGACCCGCAGGGCCAGCCGCGCAAGGCCGGTGACATCGACTTTTTCATCGTGCGCGAGAACACCGAAGGCGAGTACACCAAGCTCGGCGGCATCATGTACGAGGGCACCGAACGCGAGATCGTGATCCAGGAAAACGTCTTCAGCCGCCATGGCAGCGACCGCGTGTTGAAGTACGCCTTCGAGCTGGCGCAGAGCCGCCCGCGCAAGCACCTGACGGTGGCCACCAAGAGCAACGGCATCGCCATCAGCATGCCGTGGTGGGACGGCCGCGCCGATGCCATGCACGCGCACTTTCCCGATGTCGCGGTGGACAAGCAGCACATCGACATCCTGTGTGCGCGCTTCGTGTTGCAGCCCAGCCGCTTCGATGTCGTGGTGGCCAGCAACCTGTTCGGCGACATCCTGTCAGACCTGGGCCCCGCCTGCACCGGCACCATCGGCCTGGCGCCATCGGCCAACCTGAACCCGGAACGCAAGTTCCCTTCGCTGTTCGAGCCCGTGCACGGCTCGGCGCCAGACATCTACGGCCAGAACATCGCGTGCCCGGTGGCGATGATCTGGAGCGCGGCGCTGATGCTCGACTTCCTGGGTGAACGCGCCGCGCACGACGCCATCGTGAAGGCCATCGAGCAGGTGCTGGCGAAGGCACCGAAAGACCAGCTCACACGCGACCTGGGTGGCACCGCCAGCACCACGCAGATGGGCCAGGCGATTGCCGCGCTGGTTTGAGGATCGGGCTTGAACCGCGTGGTGGCAGCGCCCCACTACATCGCATCCAGCGGATACATCGGCCGCCGCACTTTCTTGAAGGCCAGCGCCGCGTAGTCAGACGTGCACACCCCCGTGCCCGCGCATTCCACCACCGCGTGCGCCAGGCCCGCCAGGCCAGCGCGCCAGTGCACGCGGCTCTTCAGCATCAGGAACTGCAGCGTCTGCGGCGCAACGCCCACCGCGGTGAAGGCCGCCAGGTCGTGCGGTTCCACATGGTCTGAGATGACCACGATTTGCACCGCGCCAGTGTCCAGCACCGCGGTCAGGCCGATGTCGTTGCGCTCGCCCCGCGCCATCGGCCCCAGGTTGGTATAGCGGCCGTCGCACAGCAGCTTGACACGGCCGGTCACCGCGCGCGGCTGGCCTTTGAGGCCGATGCTGGGCATGTCCAGCTTGCCACCCAATTCAAGCGTTAGGTTTGCGCCCACGCCGGCCGCCGCCATCTGCCGAACGGCGGCCGCATCGCAGATGGCAAACGCCGCGGCGCCTTGCAAGCCGGCGTCGAGCATGGCGCCCAGCACCGTCATGGTGTCCATGGTGCCGCCGGAAGCGCAGTTGTCGCTGTGGTCCAGCAGCACCACCGGCCCGCTGCCCGGCGGCTTGGCCGCAGCCAGCGCCTGGGCGCGCGCCATGGCCTGCGGCAGTGGCTGCACTTCATAGACAAACTGCGCGCGGGCTTGCCACGCCATGTCCAGCAATTCATCGCACCAGCGCCGCGCCAGGTCGGCGTCGTTGTCGGTGACGACCACCGCCGACAACCCTGCGAATTCGATGTCGGCATGCGGGAAGCCGACGAACACGCTGGCGCTCAAAGCCCCCTGCGCTTGCATCGCGCTGCAGCGCGCCTGCAGTTCACGGTTCGGGCTGTCGGCCGTGCCCTGGCGCATCACATGCGGCAGCATCGGCGCGCGGCCCCACACCATCGTCGGCGTGGCCTGGCCGGCCAACAGCGCGAGGATGGCGCGGCCGGCGCGTTGGCCCGTCTCGTACATGTCGATGTGCGGGTAGGTCTGGTAACCGGCGATGACGGTGGCGTTGACGCCCATCGCGTCGTACAGGTTGGTGTGCATGTCCAGCGCCACGCCAATCGGCACCGCCGGCGCGATGGCGCGAATGCGGCGCAGCAGCTCGCCTTCGCCGTCGTCGAAGCTCTGCGTGACCATCGCGCCGTGCAGGTCCAAAAGCACGGCGTCGCAGCCCTGCGCCACCGCTTCACAAATGCGGCCGGCGATGTGCTCGAAGGCCGCGTCGTGCACCGGGCCGCTGGGCCAGGCGGCGGCGGCGATGGGCACGGTGTACTGGGCACCGGCCGCCTCGGCCAGGTCGATGAACGCGGCCAGCGCCGAGCCCGTGCCGCGGTAGGCCGCCACCGCCGCCGCGCCTTCGGGCGGCATGCTGGCGCCAGTGGCAAAACGCGCCAGCGGCGTCGGCACCGGCGAATAGGTATTCGTCTCGTGCTTCATCTGGGCAATCACAAGCTTCATGCGCGATGCTCCCTGTTGAGGTGAAATCCAGGGTGGTGGATACGGCTTTGCAGCCATCATGCCCCACCCTTCACCCCAGTTCCCCAGGAGCACCCGTGAACCCCAGCGAACCCCAGCCCACCGACCTTGCCGACTGCACCGCCACCCAACTGCTGGCGCTGTACCGCAGCCGCCAGGCTTCACCTGTTGAAGCCACGCAGGCCGTGCTGGCGCGCATTGCGCAACACAACGACGCGCTGCGGGCCTTTGTGTACCTGGCACCCGATGAAGCCCTGGCCAGCGCCCGCGCCAGTGAGGCGCGCTGGCAGCGGGGTGTCCCGATGGGCGCGCTGGACGGTGTGCCGGCGTCGATCAAGGACTTGATCCTGACCAAGGGCTGGCCGACGCTGCGCGGCAGCCACACGGTGGATGCGAACCAGGCCTGGGACACAGACGCGCCCGCCGCAGCGCGGCTGCGTGAAGCCGGCGCCGTGCTGCTGGGCAAAACCGCGACGCCAGAATTCGGCTGCAAGGGCGAGACCAATTCGCCGCGCAATGGCATCACCCGCAACCCTTGGGATTTGAGCAAGACGCCGGGCGGATCATCTGGCGGCACCGCCGCTGCGGTGGCCGCTGGCATGGGCCCCGTCAGCGTGGGCACCGACGGCGCCGGCAGCGTGCGCATCCCGGCGGCCTTCTGCGGCAACTTCGGGCTGAAGCCCAGCTTTGGCCGCGTGCCGGCCTACCCGCTGTCGCCCTTCGGCAGCGTCGCCCACCTGGGCCCGCACACGATGAGCGTGCAAGACGCGGCGCTGATGCTCAACGTGCTGTCGCAACCCGATGCACGCGACTGGACATCGCTGGCGCCCGATGCGCGTGACTACACGGTGGGCTTGGCGGACGGCATTCGAGGCCTGCGCGTGGCCTGGTCACCCACGCTGGGCTATGCGAAAAACGTCCACCCCGAAGTGGCCGCCGCCTGCGCCGCGGCCGTGCAGATGCTGGCCGAGCTGGGTGCGCACGTTGAAGCCGTCGACCCAGGCATTGAAGACCCGCTGGACATCACCTGCGGCCTGTGGTTTGCGGGTTCATGGACGCTGTGGAACGGCCTGACTTCAGAACAGCACGCGGTGGCCGACCCCGACTTCATCGCTCAGGCGCAATTGGGCGCGGCCTACAGCATGCTGGACGTGCAGCGCCTGCACCTGAGGCGCGGCGCCCTGGGTTCGCAGCTGCGCCAGTTCATGCAGCGTTTTGATTTGCTGGTGACGCCAGCGGTGGCCGTGCCGGCCTTTGACGCGCAGCCCGCCGGGCACAGCCCGATGGCCTCACAAGCCATGCTCGGCTGGACGCCGTTTTCCTACCCCTTCAACCTGAGCCAGCAGCCGGCGTGCAGCATTCCTTGCGGGCTCACAAAAGCAGGTCTGCCGATCGGCCTGCAAATCGTCGGCCCGATGTTTGGCGACGCGCTGGTGCTGCGCGCGGCGCGTGCATTTGAGAGCGTGATGCCGATCCCCAGACCGCCGCGGCCGAAGCTGGCCTGATGCCGATGACGACACCCGAACCCGACGACGCGCTGGCGCTGGCCGCGCGCATCATGCGTGGCGAAACCACGGCCATGCAGGTGATGCACGACACGCTGGCCGCGGTGGCGTTGCACAACCCGCGGCTGAATGCCGTGTGCCATGTCGATGCCGAAGGCGGCCTGCGCGGCGCCACCGCCGCAGACGCCGCGCTGGCCGCCTGCCGCAGCGATGCCCAGCGCGACGCCCTGCATGCGCAACGGCCTTTCATCGGCGTGCCGCTGCTGCTGAAAGACCTGGCCACGGCGGCGGTGGGCCTGCCTTCACGCATGGGTTCGAGATTGACTTGCCGCATCAACGGCCCGCAGGGCATGGGCATCCACTGGCCCGTGGACAGCACGCTGGTGGCGCGCCAACGTAGCGCCGGTTTCATCCCTTTTGGCCGCAGCACCAGCCCCGAAATGGGCATCAGCCCCAGCACCGAAGCGCTGGCCTATGGCGGCCCCACGCGCAACCCTTTCAACCCGGCTTTCTCGGCCGGCGGCAGCAGCGGCGGTGCGGCGGCGGCGCTGGCCGGCGGGCTGGTGAAGATTGCGCATGCCAACGACGGCGCTGGCTCGATTCGCATACCGGCTTCCTGCTGCGGCCTCATCGGCCTGAAGCCCAGCCGCGGCCTGGTGCCGGCCGGGCCGCTGGCCGGTGAAAGCTGGGGCGGGCTGGCGGCCGACCACATGCTCACGCGCAGCGTGCGCGACAGCGCCGCGGCCTTGTGGGCCACCGCGAGCGCTGACGCCGGCGCGCCCTATGCCGCACCGGGGCTAACGCCAGATTGGCATGCACTGCTGGCCGGTGCCGCCGATGCCCCACGCCTGCGCATCGCCCTGTGCGCCAGCTACTTTGAAGGCGACCCGGTGCACCCCGAGGTGGCCGCTGCCGTGCGCGCGCTGGCCTTGCAGTTGCAGCGCCTGGGTCATGCCGTGCAAGAGGCGCGCCCGCCGGTGGCCACGCTGGCGCTGATACGCCCGCTGGCCCACGTCGTGGCCTGCGGCACAGCCATGGGGCTGGACCGGCTGGCCGCCAGCCATGGCCCGATCGCAGCCGATGAACTCGAACCCGTCACCTGGAGCGCGCTTGAACTGGGCCACCGCAGCAGCGGTGCCGCCTATCTTGAACACCTGGCGCAATTGCACCACTTCGGCCGCAAGCTCACGCGCTTTTTCGAAAACCACGACCTGCTGCTGACCCCGGTGCTGGCCGAACCACCCGCGCCGCTGGGCCGCTGGGCGATGCACAACCCCGACTTTCTGGACTACCGCATCGGCCCGCAGGGCCTGTGGCGCTACAGCCCGTTTGCGCCGCTGGCCAACGCCACCGGTGGCGCCAGCATCGCGCTGCCGGCGGGCCTGACCAGCGCCGGCTTGCCGATAGGCGCCATGCTCACCGGCACCTTGGGCGACGACGCCCGCCTGCTGCAATTGGCGGCTGAACTGGAAGGCGCCGGCGCGCTGTGTTGAGCCACCACCAGATGCTGGCGCTGGTGGCGCCCTGCACACGGCAAGGCCACCATGTCGACCTGGCAGCCAGTGACCGACTGCAACGGCAGGCTGCGCTTCAAGCCCATCGAACATGCGGGCGTTCTGCCCTGCATCAAAACGCTGCAACGGCAACAGCCAAGGCAACGCTACCGCCTCACCCGCACCCTCACCCGCCCCGGTGGCTTGCAGGCGGGGCCGGTGGCCGAAGGGGCGCAGCACGCAGCACTGCTGCAACAGGTGCAGGCCATTCAAACCGCGCAGCAACTGCGCAGCGCGCCACCGACGCCATCGTCAACAGCGCGCTGGCCCACCTGCCCTGGCTGCAACTGCCGGCCGGCGCATTGATGCTGGATGCCCTGCTGGCGCGTGTGCTGGGCCCGGACCTGGCCCCCGAAACCGCATTGACCGCGTGGCATGTTGAACGGCTGTACCGCGCCATTGACGACCACCGCGCGCCCATCGGCAACGCCAAGAACAGCGACGGCAAGGGTGGCGACACGACGGCACAGAGCCGACGCGAAGACGGCCCCCGCGCGGCCAGCACCCGCGCCCTGGGCGCCGCCCACGCCAGCGACCTGCAGCCGCGCGCCGACACCCCCGAAGCCCCCGAAGCCCAGGCCGAACAAGCGCGCGAATGGACTGAGCGGCTGCAACGCGCGCATGCCAACGACGGTGTGTCTTCGATGCTGCGCACGCTGCTGGCCGACCTGCCGCGCAGCCGCACGCCGTGGCAACAAAGCCTGCGTGTGCAACTGGCGCGCGGGCTGGCGCCGAAACCGTCGCTGTCATGGTCGCGCCCGACACGTTCTTGCCGGGCCAACCAGGGCCGCGCCGGCGCGCAGCGCCGCATGCCCTGGGCGCCTGGCCACTGCGCCACCACGCCGGTGCCGCGGCTGGTGGTGGTGGGGGGGGTGGACGTGTCGGGCGCCATCGAAGAAGGCCTGATGGCCCGCTTCGCCCGCGAGATCGAGGCGCTCACCCGCCGCCTGGAAGCCGGCCTGGTGCTGGTGCTGGGCGACGATGCGGTGCGCCAGGTTCTGCACTTCAGACCCGGTGATGCCAGCCTGCAGGGCATTGCCTTCAACGGCGGTGGCGGCACCGATTTCACACCCTTGCTGGAAGAAGCCGAACGCCACCGCCCCGACCTGACGGTGGTGTTGACCGACCTGCAAGGCCCGGCGCTTTTCCGCCCGCGCACGCCCGTGCTGTGGGCCGTGCCCGAAGCCCACGCCCACCAGCCACAGCCCTTTGGCCGCAAGCTGGTGTTGTGCTGAACCGGGCCTGTTGTTGGCCAGCACCCAAGACCCCCACCATGACCACAGACGACATCACATCGCTGAACGCGCTGGCGCTTTCGCAAGCCCTGCACAAACGCGAAATCTCTTGCCGCGAACTGATGCAGGCCACGCTGGCGCGCATCGAGAAAATCAACCCGCAGTTCAACGCGCTGGTGAATCTGGCGCCAGCAGAAACCTTGCTGCGGCAGGCCGATGAATGCGATGCAGCGCTGGCCCGCGGCGCATCGCGCGGCTGGCTGCACGGCATGCCGCAGTCCATCAAGGACACCGGCCACGCGGTGGGCTTTCCCAGCACGCAAGGCAGCCCACTCTGCAAGAACGTTATGCCGGCCGTGGACAGCCTGTACGTAGCACGCATGAAAGCCGCCGGCTGCATCGTCATCGCGAAGACCAACATGCCCGAATTCGGGCTGGGCTCGCACACCTACAACAAGCTCTTCGGCACCACACCCAACGCCTGGGACCAGACCGTCAGCGCCGGCGGCAGCAGTGGCGGCGCCGCGGTGGCGCTGGCACAGCGCCTGCTGCCGGTGGCCGACGGTTCAGACTTCATGGGCAGCCTGCGCAACCCCGCGGGCTGGAACCACATCTTCGGCCTGCGCCCCAGCCAGGGCCGCGTGCCGGCTTGGCCCAAGCCCGATGTCTGGCTGGCGCAGCTGGGCACCGACGGGCCCCTGGCCCGCAGCGTGGCCGACCTTGCTGCGCTGCTGAAGGTGCAGGCCGGGCACGACCCGCGTGCGCCACTTTCACTGGCCGGGCCCGTGCCCGATTTCATGCCCGCGGCCGATGCTGCGGAACATGGCTTGCAAAGTGTGCGCATAGGCTGGCTGGGTGACCTGGCCGGCCATCTGGCGGTGGAAGACGGCATCCTGGCGGTCTGCGAAAGCGCGCTGGCCCGCTGCGTCGAAAGCGGTGCCCATGTCGAGCCCACGGCGCTGGGCTTTTCGGCCGAAGCCTTGTGGCAGGCCTGGCTGGTGTGGCGACGGGCGTTGACCGCACCCAACATCGCCACACTGCTGCAAAACGGCGCCGCACGCGCCGACATCAAAGCCGAAGCGCTGTGGGAGCACGACCAGGCCCAGGGCCTGAGCTTCGCCGAATTCATGCAGGCCAGCCAGGTGCGCACGCAGTTCCTGCACCACCTGCTGGACCTCTTCGAGCGCTTCGACGTGCTGGCGCTGCCGGTGGCGCAGGTGTGGCCTTTCGACGTGGCGCAAGCCTGGCCCAAAGCAGTGGCCGGCCGCACCATGGACACCTACCACCGCTGGATGGAGTGCACGCTGTACGCCACCTTCGCCGGCCTGCCCGCGTTGAGTGTGCCGGCGGGCTTTCACGCCAACGGCCGCTGGCCCATGGGCTTGCAACTGATAGGCAAGCCGCAGGGCGAAGCCGCGCTGCTGCGTGTGGCCGCGGCTTACGAGGCGCGGGCCGCAGCGCTGCTGCAACGCCGGCCACCACCACCCCTATGAGCCGCGCACAAACCCCGCCGCGGCGTCCATCAGGCTGCGCGTGTAGGGCATCTGCACCCGCTGCGCCGCCAGGTCGGCCGCGGCCAACGTTTCCACCACCCGGCCACGCTGCATCACCGCCAGGCGCTGGCACAAATGCGTGACCACCGCCAGGTCGTGGCTGACCATCACAAAGGTCAGGCCGCGGCGCTGGCGCAGCGCTTCCAGCAGGTTCAGCACTTCGGCCTGCACCGAAGCGTCCAGCGCCGACGTGGGCTCGTCCAGCAGCAGCACCTGCGGTTCCAGGCTCAAGGCCCGTGCGATGGCCACACGCTGCCGCTGGCCACCTGAAAGCTGGTGCGGGTAGCGGAAGCGGAAGCCGCCTGCAGCGCCGCCCAGGCCCACTTCGTCCAGCGCGTGTTCGATGCGCGCTTCGGCATCGGCCACGCCGTGGATGGCCAGCGCTTCGGCCAGGATGCGGTCCACCGTCTGGCGCGGGTGCAGGCTGCCATAGGGGTCTTGAAACACCATCTGCACCTGGCGGCGGAAGGCCTTGGTTCCCGGCAACGGCAACGGCAACGGCAACGGCGACGCGTCAACGTCTGTCGATGCAGAACCTGTCAGTGCAATTTGCCCGCCAGCCATCGGCGCCAGGCCGCAGATGGCGCGCAGCACCGTGCTCTTGCCACTGCCCGATTCACCGACGATGCCGAAGCTCTCGCCGGGCGCGATGGCCAAGGACACACCGTCCACGGCCACAAAGCCATCGAAGACCACCTTCAGGTCTTGCACCTGCAAGCCCATGCCCGTCACGGCAACAACCATTCCGGCTGACGGTCTAACACGGGAAGTGGATGGCGTGGTGCGTTCAGCTGCGGCAGGCAGTTCAGCAGGCCGCGGGTGTAGGGGTGTTGCGCCTGGTGCAGCTCGGTGGCCTTCAGTTCTTCGACCACGCGACCGGCGTACATCACCAGCACGCGGTCACAAAAGCTGCTGACCAGGCGCAGGTCGTGCGAGATGAAAATCAAACCCATGCCCTTGCCTGCGCAGCCGTCTGTCACCAGCTTGTCCAATATCGCCAACACCTGCAATTGAACCGTGACGTCCAAGGCCGAGGTCGGCTCGTCGGCGATCAGCAGTTCGGGCCCGGCGATCAACATCATCGCAATCATTGCGCGCTGGCCCATGCCGCCCGAGACCTCGTGCGGATACAGCCTGGCCACGCGCAACGGGTTGTCTATGCCCACCGCGGCCAGAGCTTGAAGCACACGCTCATGCCGTTCGCGTGCCGGCACCGGCGCGTGGGTTTGCAGCGTCTCGGCAATCTGCGCGCCAATGCGCATCACCGGGTCGAGCGCGTATTTGGGGTCTTGCAAGATCATCGCCATGCGGCCACCGCGCAAAGTGCGGCGCTGCTGCGGCGTGCAGTGCAGCAGGTCGGTGCCGTCGAAGGCCAGCGTCTTCGCGGTGACGCGGCCACCGGGCGCCGTCAACCCCAGGATGGCGCGGCCGGTCTGGCTTTTGCCGCTGCCCGATTCACCGACGATGCCCAGGCGCTCGCGGCCCAGCGTGAAGCCGACGCCGCGAACGACCTCGGTGAAACCGCCTTCGCGGCCAGGGTAGGCCACGCGCAGGTCTTGCACCGACAACAAAGCCGGGCGCGATATTTGATCGTGCATGCTGCAACTTTTACATTGATATTCCCGCACGCAAAACGGGATTTTCAATATGATTCAAATCATGCTGCACCGCCCCACCCTCCTCGCAGCCGTGCAACAAGCCTTGCGCCGCAGCCCCGCTGTGGCCCTGGTGGGGCCGCGCCAGGTGGGCAAAACCACGCTGGCGCGAGCGATTTGGGCGGGCCACGGCAGCGCCAATTGGTTCGACCTGGAAGACCCGCAAGTGCGCGCCCAGCTGGCCACACCGCTGGTGGCATTGCGCGGGCTGCAGGGGCTGGTGGTGATTGACGAAGTGCAACATGCCCCTGAGCTGTTTCAGGTGCTGCGCGTGCTGGTCGACCGGCCCGACCAAGACGTTCGCTTTCTGCTGCTGGGCAGCGCGTCGCCGGCCTTGTTGCGCCAGAGCAGCGAGTCGCTGGCCGGCCGCATCGAGGTCATCGAAGCCGGCGGCTTCACGCTGGCAGAAACCGGCGCCACCAAGGCCGAAGCGCTGTGGTGGCGCGGTGGCTTCCCGCGCAGTTATCTCGCGACAAGCGACAGCGACAGTCGCGTCTGGCGCCGCGAATTCATGCGCGCCGTGGTCGAGCGTGACCTGCCGCAGCTGGGCATGAACGTGCCGGCGCCGGCCATCTACCGCTTCTGGGCCATGCTGGCGCACTTCCACGGGCAGACCTGGAACGCGGCCGACCCTGCAAGGTCGCTGGGTGTCAACGAAAGCACGGTGCGGCGGTATCTCGACTGGCTGACCCAGGCCTACCTGGTGCGCCAGCTGCAGCCCTGGTTCGTCAACACGGGCAAGCGCCAGGTCAAGGCGCCCAAGATCTACCTGCGCGACACCGGCCTGCTGCACGAACTGCTGGGCATTGCCGACCCGCAGGCGCTGGCCCAGCACCCGCGCCTTGGTGCTTCGTGGGAAGGTTTTGCGCTGGACCAGGTGCTGCGGATTGCACAGCCCGAACAAGCCTACTTCTGGGCCACGCACGCCGGGGCTGAGCTTGACCTGCTGATGTTCAAGGACGGCCGCCGCATCGGCGTCGAATTCAAGCGCAGCGACGCGCCCACACTCACGCCTTCGATGCGCGTGGCACTGCAAGACCTGGCGCTGGATGCGCTGTACGTGGTGTATCCAGGCACCAGGCGCTACCGGCTTGCCGAACAGGTTGAAGCCGTACCGCTGGAAGCACTGCTGCCCAGCCACTGATCTCACCACACGGTTTTCAAAAGGACACACACGATGCGCATTGACCGCATGAACTGGACGCAGGTGGAAGCGCTGCTGCAGCACGAAGACCGCTGCGTGCTGCCGATTGCCAGCATCGAACAGCATGCCCACCTGAGCCTGGCCACCGATGCGCTGCTGGCCGAGCGGGTGTCGGTGGAGGCGGCCCAAGCGCTGGGCGTGCCGGTGTTCCCGGTGCTCAACTACGGCTTCACGCCGTCGTTCACGGCCTACCCGGGCACGGTGTCGTTGCAGTTGTCCACGTTGCTGGCCGTCGTGCGTGATTTGCTGTGCGGGCTGCACGCGCAGGGGTTCAAGCGCATCGTGGTCGTCAACGGCCATGGTGGCAACAGCGCGGTGGCTTCGCTGATCGGTGAGTTGCAGGCCGAGCACCCGCAGTTGCAGGTGAAGTTTCACAACTGGTGGAACGCGCCGCGCACCTGGGCGTTTGTCTCGGGGCTGGAACCCGACAGCTCGCACGCCAGCTGGATGGAGAACCTGCCGTTCACGCGGGTATCCGGCGTGGTGCAGCCCACTGTGCCCAAGCCGGTGGTCGACTACGCCCTCTACCGCCTGTTGAACCCACAGCAGGCCCGCGCCTTTGCCGGCGACGGCAACTTTGGTGGCAGCTACGAAAGGCCCGATGCCGATGTGTTGAAGATGTGGAACATCGCAGTGGAAGAGACGCGTGCGCTGATCGAAGGGCCTTGGCGGCCGGCAGATTGACGCCGTCATTTCACGGCCTTGGGGTCGTGCGCATCTGCACGCATCACGGCGCCAACACTTGCGCGGCGTTCAGCAGCCGACCGGCACGCTTGCGAAGGTCGGCATCGAAAGAATAAAACGCGGTGGCGTCCTCAGCCAGCAAGACGTGCAAGGCATCCGCGAAATCCAGCCCGCGTTCGTAGGCGTCCAAGGCCATGACGACGCGTTCTGGCGCTTGGGTCTGTACACCGGGCAAGCCCAGCAGTGCCCTCAAGAAGGGGGCGATCTGAGCCGCGGTGTAGCGGTAGGCAGCCCTGAGCACCCACTCTGTTTCCAGCAAGACTGTCGGGCTGACGAACACCTCATGGCCGGCCGCCAACAAGGCCCGGGCACGCGCAGCCTGGGCGGTATGGTCATTGACCAGCAGGCGCACGACCACATTGGTGTCGACCGCAATCATCGCCGCCGCGCTGCTTCGGCCTGCACCGCCGCATGCATGTCTTCAACACTCAAAGCAGGGCCTTCGTGGCGGGCCATGCCGAAGACATCCTGAAGACGTGTGGGCGCAAACGGGCTGCGGCTGGCCAGGGGCTTGAGCAACACACCTTCGGCAGTTTCAAGCAACTCGAACTCGGTCCCGGGCGACCAGGCCCGCGCCGCACGCAAGGCTGCGGGCAAGACCACTTGGCCCTTGCTGGAGAGTCTGATGGTGTTCACGATGCTATAGGTAAGACAAACGTAAGACAGCAGGATGTTATGCCGGACAAGGCCGCCCTGTCGAGGCTGAAGTCAGCGTACGGCCTTCGGATCGAGCGCATCGCGCAGCCCATCGCCCAACAGGTTGAAGCCCAGGCTGACGACGAAGATGGCCGCGCCCGGTGCGGCGGCCACCCACCACTGGTCCAGCACATAGGCGCGGCCGGCGGCGATCATCGCGCCCCACTCGGGGCTGGGTGGCTGCGCACCCAGGCCCAGAAAACCCAGGCCGGCGGCGGTGAGGATGATGCCGGCCATGTCCAGCGTCACGCGCACGATGACGCTGCTGACGCACAGTGGCATGATGTGCCGCAGCACAATGCGCGCCGGGCTGGCACCCAGCAGCGCCACCGCGCTGATGTAGTCGGCCTGGCGCAGGCTCAAGGTCTCAGCCCGTGCAATTCGGGCGTAAGGTGGCCACGAGGTGATGGCGATGGCGATGACTGCGTTCTCGATGCCAGGACCCAAGGCCGCCACAAAAGCCAGCGCCAGGATCAGGCGCGGGAAGGCCAGGAAGATGTCGGTGATGCGCATCAGCACCGCATCGACATAACCGCCGGCATAGCCTGACACGGTGCCCACCAGCAGGCCAATCGGTGCGGCCAGCACGGCCACCAGCACCACCACATAGAGCGTTATGCGGCTGCCGTAGAGCAAGCGACTGAGGATGTCGCGGCCCTGGTCGTCGGTGCCGAACCAGTGCGCGGCCGAAGGTGGCAGCAGCCGTTCGGTACGCAGGTCGCCGACGCTGGGCGCGTAGGGTGCAATCAGCGGCGCCAGCGCGGCCAGCAGCACCAACAGCAGCACGATTACCAGCCCCACCATCGCCAGCCGGTTGCGGCTGAAGCTGCGCCAGCCGGCGTACCAGCGGCCCAACGCGGCCTGGCGGCGCGACTGCGGGTGATCGCTCAGCAACCATTGCTGCAAGGGGCTCATCGGCGCGCCTTCTTCGCAACCGCCTTGCTAACTTGTTTGGTCAGCGCTTTGACAGGCGCTTTGACAACGGGTTTGGTGGCCCGCTTGTGCGCGGCCTTGACTGCCGGTTTGGCTGTCGGCTTGGCCGCTGGTTTGGCAAGCTTCTTGGCCGTGATGGCCAGCAGTTCAGACTCGATGGTCTCGATGCTGGGCAAGGCGCTTTTCAGCTTTTTCGGCAGAGCGCGCGTGAGCTTGTAGCTGGCGATACCAATGGGCTTGTTGATGCCGCGCAGCGCGTATTCGGCCAGCACGTTGTCCTTGCTCTGGCACAAGAGCAAGCCGATGGTGGGCGCATCGGTGGCGTGGCGCAGCCGGTCGTCCACCACGTTGCAATAGAAGTTGATCTTGCCCGCCTGGCCCGGTTCGAACTCGCCGCGCTTGAGTTCGATGACGATGTAGCTGCGCAGTTTGAGGTGGTAGAAAAGCAGGTCGATGTAGAACTCAGCATCACCCACAGCCACGCAATACTGGCGGCCGACAAATGCAAATCCTTGCCCCAGTTCCAGCAAGAATTTTTCCAGGTGACGCACCAAGCCGGTTTCCAGTTCACGTTCGTGAAACGGTTCTTGCAACGTCAGGAAGTCGAAGATGTAGGGGTCCTTCAGCGTTTGCTGCACCAGGTCGGACTGCGGTTTGGGCAGGCGCTGCTCGAAGTTGTTGCTCAGCTTGCCCTGCCGTCTGTGCGCGGCCGAATCAACCATCATGGCCAGCAGCGTGCGGCTCCAGCCTTCGTTCAGCGTCTTGGCCATGTACCAGCGCCGGGCTTGCAGTGGCTTCACCTTTTCCAGCAGCAGGGCGTGGTGGCCCCAGGGCACTTGCCACAGCAGGCTATCGACGAAGTGATGGGTCGGTTGAGCAGCCTTTGTGGCAGCGGCACTTTTCGCCACAGGCTGTGGCGAAATTGCCGGCCCGCCCAATTTCGCCACAGCCTGTGGCGAAAAGTCTGCCGGCTGTGGGTAGGCCCGCGCGAAGGCAAGCATGCGGTCCATGTTGCGCGGCGAGAAACCTTTTATTTCGGGCAATTCGTTGCGAATGTCTTTGGCCAGTTGCGGGATTACCGCAGCACCCCAACCCTGCGCGGTTTGGCGCTCATCAAGCAAGCGACCACATTCCCAATACAGATGAATCAACTGTGCATTTACCGCCGACAAGGCCCGCGCCTGCGCCGATTGGATTTTTGTCTTGATGTCGGCCAGTAGCCGTGCGTACCGCTGCCGTTCGGTGTGGCTTGCAGGGGGTGGCAACAGCTTGCTCATCGCGTGTCCCGTGTGCGCGGGTCCAGCATGCGGTAGAGCACATCACTCAACAGGTTCAGCGCGATGAACACCGTGCCCACCACGATGGTGCCGCCCAGCACCGCATTCATGTCGGCGTTCTGCAAGGAATTGGTGATGTACAGGCCCAGGCCGGGCCAGGCGAACACAGTTTCCGTCAGCACGCTGCCTTCCAGCAAACCGGCATAACTGAGTGCGATGACGGTGACCAGCGGCACCAGCGCGTTGCGCAGCGCGTGGCGCCAGACGATGCGCGCTTCACTCAAACCTTTGGCGCGTGCTGCGACGATGTACTCGGCCGCCAGCTCGTTGAGCATGAAGCTGCGTGTCATGCGGCTGATATAGGCCAGCGAAAAATAGCCCAGCAGGCCGGCCGGCAACACCAGGTGGCTGAAGGCGTTGCGAAAGGCATCCCAGTCGCCGGTGTGCAGGCCAGCCCACGCCGCGTCCACCAGCATCAAGCCGGTGTGGCGCTCAAAGCTGTACTCAAAGGCCACGTCAATGCGCCCCGGCCCGGCCACCCAGCCCAGCTTGGCGTAGAACAAGACCAACGCCATCAGGCCCAGCCAGAAGATGGGCACCGAATAGCCCACCAGGCCCATCAGGCGCACAGCGTGGTCGGCCGCGCCACCGCGGCGCACTGCGGCCCAAACACCCAGCGGCACGCCCAGGCCGGCGCCCAGCAAGATGCCCACGGTGGCCAACTCCAGCGTGGCCGGAAAAGTCTTCTTGATGTCTTCCAGCACGGGCCCGGCGGTGAGCACCGAATTGCCAAAGTCGCCCTGCAACACTTTGCCAACATAACGCACGAACTGCGTGGGCAGCGGCTGGTTCAAACCCAGCTCTTCGCGCACACGCTGCAGCACATGCTCGGGGGCCCGGTCGCCAGCGATGACCAACGCCGGGTCTGTCGGAATGACGCGACCGATGAAGAAGGTGACGGCCAGCAGTCCCAGGTAGGTGAGCGCCATCACCACCCCAAAACGCGCGCCGGCGTTCAACCAGCGCAAGGCCCGGTGCGGTGTCCGGAACATCAGCGCTTGCTGACCGTAAAAAGGTAATCCGTGTCCGGCGTCGGTCCCAGCTTCAGGCCCTGCACGTTGCTGCGGTAGGCGGCGACTTCGATCTCTTGATACAGCATCACGAAGGGCCCGGTCTTGCGCACTTCGGCCTGTATTTCGCCGTACATGCGGGCGCGCTTGGCCGCGTCGCGCTCGAGTGCCGCAGCGTCGGACTTTTTCGTCAGTTCAGGAATATCCCAGGACTGGCGCCAGGCCGAAGACTTGGTCGCGGCGTTGTCGCTGTTGTCGGGGTTGCGCGCAAAGGTGTCGGCATTGCTGTGCGGATCCCAGTAGTCCACGCCCCATTGGCCGATGGAGATTTCGTGCTTGCGGGCGCGCACACGGGTCAGCACTTGCTTGCCATCACCGGGCAGGATTTCAAGCTCGATGCCGGCCTGCTTCATGGTTTGCTGCACGGCTTCGACGATGCCCTGCACCGGCTGCACCGTGCGCATGTCGATGCTGACCTTGAAGCCGTTCGGGTAGCCCGCCTTGGCCAGCAGCGCACGGGCCTTGGCGACGTCGAGTTTGTAGGGCTTGTCTTTGACAGCACCCAGGATGCCGATGGGCAGGAAGTTCTGGTGCACGACACCGATGTTCTTGATGATGGTGGCGCCAATGGCGTCGTAATCCACCAGCCATTTGAAAGCTTCACGCACCTCGGGTTTGGCCAGCGCGGGGTGCCTCTGGCTCAGACCCATGTAGTACACGGTGCCTTTGGGCGTTGAAGTGGTCAGGATGTCCTTGCTGCCGGCCAGCGCCGCCAGGTCTTGCGGCGTCAGGTTGCGGGCGATGTCGATGTCGCCTTTTTCCAGCAGCAGGCGCTGCGTGGTCGACTCTTTTACATGGCGGTAGATGACCCGCGCCAGCCGTGCCTTGGGGCCCCCGTAGTTGTCATTGCGTTCGATGGCCACGAGCTCGTTGGCCCGCCATTCGCGGATGCTCATCGGGCCAGAACCGGCGTAATGCGTCTTCAGCCACGCGTAGCCCATGTCAGCGCTGCTTTCCTTGCCCAGCAGCAGTTTCTTGTCGACCACCGCAGCCACGTTGGCGGTGAGGCAGTTGTAGACCAGCGTCGGCGCATAAGCCTTGTCGGTTTGCAGGCTCAGCAACAGCGGCGCTGTGGCCTTGACCATGTCCTTCACATTGGCCTTGTTCAGGCCGAACTGCGTCAGGATGAAGGCCGGCGTCTTGTCCAGCAGCACCGCGCGCTGCAGCGACCAGGCAACGTCGTCGGCCGTCAAGGGGTTGCCGCTGGCGAACTTCAGGCCGGGCTTGATCTCGAAGCTGAAGGTCTTGCCGTCGTCAGACACCTTCCAGCTTTTGGCTACGTCGGGCAGCAGCTTGGTCGGGTCGTTGACATCGGTGCGCAGCAGGCGGTCGTAGCAGTTGCCCATCAGCTCACCGGCGCTGAGCTCAAAGGCTTCGGCCGGGTCCAGGCTGATGATGTCGTCGAAGGCCATGGCCACCACCAGCGTGTCTTTGGGTGTGGCGGCGTGCAGCGCCGGCGCGGCCAGCGCCGCAGCGCCGGCCAGCGCGACGCTGCGGCGGGTGAACAGGGGTGCGGTCATGCGGTTCTCCAGGGCTGGGTGGCTCGAATGCAGTGCAGGGACTGTGCCACGGCCACCCGCGTGAACCGCCTGTTCAGCAGACAAACAGGTTCACGCCAGCCGCCCACGCTGACGACCTTTCCGCACGGCACCTTGATGGTGTAGCGGCGGCGCGGAAAGCGGGACAGGTCAATGCGTTCGGTTCAGCGCGGCGTGTATGCCGTCGTGGATGTGCAATGGCCGGCCGTCAGTCGACTTCACCCCCAAAACGCTTGATGAGGTTGTCGATGTATTTTTCAACGAGCTTCTCGAATTCACCCCGCACCACCGGCACCACCACCATCTTCATCAGCCCGGGCAAGGGCACTTCCACCGTGCCACTCACTTTGAATTCCAGCGCGGTGCTCTTTTTGTTGTCGGTGATCTTCCAGTGCCCGCCCACCAGCGCGTTGCCTTCGCCTTTCACGGGTGTCCACACCACGCTGCCCTTGGCGGCGTTGTGGACGTACTTGCTGGCGTACACGGTCTGGATGTTGACCTGCGCCGTGCCCACCTTTTCCATCTCCCAGCGGTAGACGCCGCCGCCCAGGTCGGTGAGTTTGTCGACCTTGGGAAAGAAGCCAGCCGACGTGGGCACGTCAGACAGCAGATCAAACACTTCCTTGAATGGCGCCTTGACGGCGAATTCGTAGCCCAGGTCGATGTCAACGGTAATGGCCATGGTGGGTGTCTCCTCGTGTTGAACAGGTTCAGGCTTCGGGCTGCCCAGCCCAGGGCAGCATCATTGCCAGCCAGGCCAGCTTGTCGAATTCAGGCTCGAAGCGGTCAATGATGTCTTGTGGTTCAGGGCACAGGCCGGTATCTGTAATGAGCCCGAATTGCACGCCACCGCCGTAACTCAAAATGGAAACGCCGACGCCGATATCACCCGACGCCGGCACCCAGAACATGCTCTGGCGCATGGTGCTGCCGCAGAACTTCAGCGGCGTGGCCGGGCCGGGCACATTCGTCATCACCGCGGTGGCTTTCTTGGCGAACATGCCCAGCACGGCGTCTTGCACGGGCTTGATGAACAGGCCGCTCATGCTCAACACCGCAAACGCCAGCAAGGGCTGGTAGCTGCCCTTCAAATCGTCCATGCGCCGGCGCACCGCAAACACGCGCTGCACCGGGTTGGCGATGCCAATGGGCAGCACCAAAGGCGCCAGGCCGAAGCGGTTGCCCAACTGCCAGGCTTTCTCGATCGGGCGCAAATTCACCGGCACCATGGCGCGTATTTCCTTGCCCGCCGGGTCTTGGCCGCGGCCGCGCAGATACTCGCCAATGGCACCGGCCACGCAAGACAAGAGCACGTCATTGACGGTGCAGCCCAGGCCCTTGCCAACGGTTTTCACGGTGTCCAGAGACATCGGTTCGCTCCAGGCCACCACCTTCTTGCCGGCGGGCTTGCCTTTGAGCAACGTGGGCGAGTCGTCGGGCATGATGGCCAGCGCGGCCACGTCGCCCAGCACCTTGGCGCCGGTGCGGGCCATGTCCATGCCACCCGCCAGCGCCGCCGGGTTGGACAGCGCTTCAATGGTCTTGGCCATGCCACCGCCGTACATGCCGATGGCCTTCACCGTCAGGTCGGTCAGCGGCTTGAGCACAGCGTCGGCCAGCCAGTCTGGCTCGGGGCTGTCTTCGGCACGCTCGCGCCGCTTGCGTTTGGGTGGGTCGGCACCGCCATCGGTGATGCTCATCATCACGCTGATGAGCGCAATGCCGTCGCCAATGCAGTGGTGAATGCGCGCGATGATGGCGCTGCCACCTTCATAGCGGTCTATCAGGTCGAACTGCCACAGCGGGTGGGCCGGGTCCAGTGGCGTCATCGCCAAATCACCACACAGGCGTTGCAGCGCGTGGCGTTCGCTTTCACCGGGCTGTGCGTGCAGCGCGGCGGCGCGCACATGGCGGTTGACATCGAACGCTTCATCGGGCACCCAGGTCGCGCCCATGGTGTCGGCCACGGCCTTGTGGCGGAAGCGTTCGTACTTCAGCAGCTTGTCTGCGATGCGTTCGCGCAGCGCAGCCAGCGTGATGGCAGGCGTGAGCAGCCACACGCCAACGATCATCATCAGGTTGACCTCGTTGTCCATGCGCAGCCAGGCGGTATCGACACGCGACATGCGTTCGGCAACAACGGGCATGGGGGGCACTCCTAGGGAAAGCTGTGAAAGGGCCCGGCGACGATGCTGGGTAACATCAAGGCCGTCAACCAAGGATTTTCACCCACGGAGCGCCCACCATGGCCGACCTGAAAGCCGCCTTCCTCGCCGCCGTTGCCGACAGCAAGCAGTTGCCCGACAAGCCCGACAACATGACCTTGCTGAAGATTTACGCGCTCTACAAACAGGCCACCGAAGGCGATGTGGAAGGCAAACGCCCCGGCTTCACCGACATGGTGGGCCGCGCCAAGTTTGACGCCTGGGCGGCCGCAAAAGGGCAAAGCAAAGACGACGCGATGCAGGGCTATACCGATCTGATCGAGTCGCTGAAATAAGCTGCGGATGACCCCGCTGCCCAACCGACGAAGCGCGCTGCGCCACATCGCGCAGGGCGCCGCCGCGGCGATGGCGCTGCCGGCCTGGGCCCAGAGCGAACGCCGCATTTTGTTGGGCCAAAGCGCCGCGCTGACAGGCCCTGCCGCCGAGCTGGGCCTGCAGATGAACCGCGGTGCACGCATCTTCTTCGAGCGCTTGAATGCCGAAGGTGGCGTGAATGGCAGAACCATCGAGATCAAGGCGCTGGACGACGGCTACGAGCCAGAACGCTGCGCCGCCAACACCGAAACGCTGCTCAACAAGGACAACGTGTTTGCGCTCTTCGGCTACGTCGGCACGCCCACTTCGCTGGCTGCGCTGCCGCTGGTCAACGCCGCCGGCGTGCCCTTCTTCGGCGCTTTCACGGGCGCCGAGGCGCTGCGTGAACCCTTCAGCCGCAACGTCTTCCATGTCCGCGCTTCGTACTTCGACGAGACGGCGCTGATCGTCAAACAGCTCACGTCGCTGGGCCTGACGCGGATTGCCGTGTGCCGCCAGAACGACAGCTACGGCCAGGCCGGGCTGGACGGCGTGCTGCGGGCCTTGAAGGCCAGCAAACTCGACCCCACGGCGGTGGGTTTGGTGGAACGCAATTCGGTGGATGTGGCCGCCGCGGTGCAGACCATCGTCGCCAGCAAGCCCGACGCGGTGGTGCAGATTGGCGCCTACAAAGGCTGCGCGGCTTTTGTGCGGGCGGCGCGCAAGGCCGGATACGGCGGCACCTTCTACAACGTCAGCTTCGTCGGCACCAAGGCGCTGGCCGATGCGTTGGACAAGGACGCGCTGGGCGTGGTCATCAGCCAGGTGATGCCCTTTCCTTTCAGCACCACCACGGCCATTTCACGCGAGTACCTGGACGCCGTGAAACGCGCCGGTGGCGACGCCACGCCAAACTATTCCAGCATGGAAGGCTACATCGGCGCCAAGGTGCTGGCCGAGGGCCTGAAGCGCGCCGGCGGCAACCTCACGCGTGAAGGGCTGGTCAACGCGCTGGAAGGTTTGCAGCGTTTCGACGCCGGCGGCTACCTCGTCAGCTTTGCACCACGCAACCACCGTGGCAGCAGTTTTGTGGAGTTGTCGATGCTGACGGGTGACGGCAAGGTGCGGCGTTAGGGCGCGGCCGGCCCCTGCGCCGAGCCATACGCTATTTCGCAGCCAGTGCCTTCTCGATGCCGGCCACCATTTGCGCGCTGGTCGGCGTCACATTGCTGTCAAAGCTGGCCACGGCGCGGCCCTGGCGGTCGAGCAAGTACTTGTGGAAGTTCCAGCCCGGCGCCTTGCCGGTGGCTTTGACCAACTGGGCATACAAGGGGTTGATGTCCTTGCCCTTGACCACCGTCTTGCTGAACATCGGAAACTTCACGCCGTAGGTGTTGAAGCAAAAGTCGGCAATCTGCTTGGCGTCGCCGGGTTCCTGCTGGCCGAAGTCATTGGTGGGAAAGCCCAGCACCACCAGGCCTTGCGGGCCGTATTTGGCGTACAGCGCTTCCAGCCCTTCGTACTGCGGTGTGAAGCCGCAATAGCTGGCGGTGTTGACGACCAACACCACCTTGCCGCTGTACTGGCACAGGGCCTGCGGCTTTTCGTCTTGCAGGCGTGCAAAGGTGTGTTGCAACAGCAGCGGGCAGGTGGCGGCGTTGCCGGGGGCGGCGGGCGCTGTGGGCGCTGGGGTGTTGCCCATGGCGGTTTGCGCGGGTGCCGGCGCGGCCAGCAGGGCCAGGCCCAGGCCTGCGGCTGACAGCGCCAAAGCGAAAGGGGTGTTCATGCGAAAGGGCTCCAGAAAACGCTCACGAAGCCGCGATGGTGCCAGCAAGCCCGGTTTGCAGCAGCGCCAGGGTCATGGGCGTGGGGGTTTGCAGATCGTCACGCACCCAGGCCGCATCTTCGAAGAGGGCATCGGCAAAGTAAGCGCTGCGCGTGACGCCACAGGCGATGCCTGCAGCGCGCGCGGCTTGCAGGCCGTGCGGTGAATCTTCAAGCGCAAAGGCTTCATGCGCGGCCACGCCCAGACGCTGCAGCGCCAGCAGGTAGGCCTGCGCGTGTGGCTTCTTCAGCGGCGCGTCTTCGGCGCAGACCAGTGCGGCAAAACTGCGCTGCCAGTCTGCACCCAACAGGCTGCTGAACAAGGCATCGACATTGCTGCGGCTGGTGGTGGTGGCAATCGCCTGCTGCACACCAGCGGCGCGGCATTGCGCCAGCAGCCGCAGCACGCCGGGGCGCGCGGTGATGCCGCCTTGGGCCACCCGCTGCGCATACAGCGTGTTCTTGCGTTGATGCAGTTCACGCGCCAGCGCTTCGCGTTCGGCCACGGCGCGGGGTGCATCAGTGCGGCTGGCCATGTCGTGCAGCAGGCGCTCGCGCCCGCCGGTGACGCGAAGCAGTCGGCCGTAGGCTTCGATGTCCCAGCGCCATGCCAGGCCCAGCGCTTCAAACGCTGCGTTGAAGGCCAGCCGGTGGCCGTCGCGTTCGGTCTCGGCAACGGTGCCGTCGACGTCCCAGATCAGCGCGCGCAACATCGCGCCATCACAAGGCACCCAAGGCGCGCTGCCGCCTTTCCATCATGCGCCAGATGAAGGGCGTGAAGATCAGCTGCATGGCCAATTCCATCTTGCCGCCGGGCACCACCACGGTGTTGGCGCGCGACATGAAGCTGTCGTGAATCATGCTCAGCAGGTACAGGAAATCGATGCCTTTCGGGTTCGCAAAACGAATCACACACAGGCTTTCATCAGGCTGCGGAATATCGCGTGCAACAAAGGGGTCGCTGGTGTCGACAATCGGCACGCGCTGGAAGTTGACATGGGTGTGGGCGAACTGCGGCACGATGTAATGCACATAGTCGGGCATGCGGCGCAGGATGGTGTCTGTGACCGCCTCGGCACTGTAGCCGCGCACATGCTTGTCGCGCCACAGCTTCTGTATCCATTCCAGGTTGATGACGGGCACCACGCCAATCAACAAATCGGCATGCTGCGCTACGTTCACTTCGGGCGTTATCACCGCGCCGTGCAAGCCTTCGTAGAACAGCAAGTCGGTGTCTGGTGGCACGTCTTCCCACGGCGTGAAGGTGCCGGGCGGCTGGCCATAGGGCTGGGCTTCGACGGCGTCGTGCAGGTATTTGCGGCGCTGGCCATGGCCGCTTTCGGCGTAGTCGCGGAACAGCGCTTCCAGTTCTGGGAACAGGTTGTTCTCGGGCCCGAAGTGGCTGAAGTTCTTGTTGCCGGCCTTCTCGGCCTCGGCCTGCCGCGCGCGCATTTCCAGACGGTCGAAGCGGTGGAAGCTGTCGCCTTCAATCACCGCAGCCTTGACGTTCTCGCGGCGGAAAATGTTCTCGAAGGTGCGCGTGACTGAGGACGTACCTGCGCCGGAGGAACCCGTGATGGCGATGATGGGGTGGCGTTGGCTCATCTCAATCCCTGAACAAACTGCGCTCTGAAAACAGCGGGTTGCCCACTTCGCGGCTGACCGGGTCGGCGTGGTAGCGCTCTATGCGTTCGACCTCGTTCTTGCTGCCAAACACCAGGCCGATGCGTTGGTGCAATGCACTCGGTCTGACACCCAGCACGGGCTGGCGGCCGGTGCTGGCGCGGCCACCGGCCTGCTCCATCAAGAAACCTATCGGGTTGGCCTCGTACAGCAGGCGCAGCCGGCCGGGCTTCGTCGGGTCTTTGGTGTCGCGCGGGTACATGAAGACACCGCCACGCATCAATATGCGGTGGGCTTCGGCCACCATGCTGGCTATCCAGCGCATGTTGAAGTCTTTGCCGCGCGGGCCCGTCTTGCCGGCCAGGCATTCGTCGACATAACGCTTCACCGGCGGTTCCCAAAAACGGCTGTTGCTGCTGTTGATGGCGAACTCTTGCGTGTCGACAGGCACCGTTATCTTCGGGTGCGTGAGCTTGAATTCGCCCAGGTTCGGGTCCAGCGTAAAGCCCACCACGCCATCGCCCACGCTCAACACCAGCATCGTGGTCGGGCCGTACAGCGCATAGCCTGCGGCCACTTGCTGCGTGCCCGGTTGCAGGAAGTCGGCATCGGTGACATCGCGGCCTGGCGCGTGCTCATGACCAGGCAGGCGCAGGATGGAAAAGATGCTGCCGACACTGACATTCACATCGATGTTGCTGCTGCCGTCCAGCGGGTCAAACACCAGCAGGTATTTGCCACGCGGAAAGCCTTCCGGTATCTGGCGCGCGGTAGCCATTTCTTCGCTGGCCTGGCCGGCCAGGTTGCCGCTCCATTCGGTGGTGCGAATGAAAAACTCGTTGCTGAGCACGTCCAGCGGTTTTTGCACTTCGCCTTGCACATTGGTGTCGCCACCCACGGCGATATGCCGTGTGCTGGGGTCGCCCAGGGCGCCAAAAGCCACGGAACGCGCGATCGCCTTGCAGGCGATGGAAACGTCGAGGATCAGCGCATTCAGCTCGCCACTGGCAGCGGGGAAACGGCGGCGCTGCTCGATCAGGTATTGCGTCAGCGTGCGGCGGTTCGAGAGGGGCATGGTGTGCGCTCAGGCAGTGGCATTGAGAAACACGCGGCTGGCCAGGATGTCCTGCGGTGCCAGCGTGGTGAGGTCGGCTTCGTCCAGCACACGGTCGGCGTCGGCAAACAGCCGGCTGGCCTGGCGCAGCCGGGCGCGGTCCAGCGCGTTGCGCACGCTGCGCGCGTTGGCAAAATGCGGTTGCACCAGACGACGCGCCAGGTAATTGTCAAACACCTCGCGCGTGCCTTCGCCAAAGCGGTAATTCATGCTGCCCAACATGCGCTCACCGATCTGCAGCAACTCGCCCTGCGCGTAGTCCGGAAAGTCAATGTGGTGGGCGATGCGGCTGCTCAGGCCCGGGTTGCTCTTGAAGAAGGTGCCCATGCGGTCTTTGTAGCCGGCCAGGATGACCACCAGGTCGTCGCGCTGGTTCTCCATCACCTGCAGCAAGATTTCGATGGCCTCTTGCCCGTAGTCGCGTTCGTTTTCAGGGCGGTACAGGTAATAGGCCTCGTCGATGAACAGCACGCCGCCCATCGCCTTCTTCAGCACTTCCTTGGTCTTGGGCGCGGTGTGGCCGATGTACTGGCCGACCAGGTCGTCGCGCGTCACCGCCACCAGATGGCCTTTGCGTGAATAGCCCAGCCGGTGCAGGATTTGCGCCATGCGCAAGGCCACCGTGGTCTTGCCGGTGCCGGGGTTGCCGGTGAAGCTCATGTGCAGGCTGGGGTTGTGCGTGGCCAGCCCCAGGTTGGCGCGCAGTTTGTCCACCACCAGCAGCGCCGCGATGTCGCGTATGCGCTGCTTCACCGGCGCCAGGCTCACGAGGTCACGCTCCAACTCGTCCATCACCGCGGTGACCTGGCTTTGCGCCAGCACCTCGTTGACGGTACGCGCAGTAGCCACCTGCGCTGCGCCCTGCACGCTGACGTTCACGCTCTGGCCTCGGCCTAGTACCGTTCGCCTTCGGGCTTGTCGGTGGCGTACGACGATATCCGGTAGCGCACCTGGCGGCCTTCCATCTCTTGCCGTGCCAGGCCGAAGCCGGGCTCCTTCGCGGGCCGGTTGACGATGTAGGACATGCGCGGCGACTCGATGCCGCGCGTCGAGTCAAAGGCGGTGACGCGGATGTAGTGGTTGGGGAAGGTCTTGCGGCAGGCGTTGATCTCTTGCAGCAGACCCGCCGGGTCTTTCAGGTCGAACATCGGGTTGCCGTACATCTCCCAATAGGTGTTGCGCGGATGCGGGTCGTCGGTGTATTCGACGCCCACCGCACAGTTGTTGCGGATGGCGTACTCGAGTTGCGCCGTGATCTGCACGTCGGTCAGGTCGGGCAGGTACGAGAACTGGCCTTGGGTCACACGGTTGCCGTGGTTGGTCATCATGGTGGGGCTCCTCGGTGCGGGATGCTGGAAAGGCTCAGGCCGACAGCGTGGGCGTCGGCACAAAGTCGGCGGTGTCGGTGGACTCGTAGTTGAAGCTCACGTCACCCCAGGTGTCGAGCGCGGCCTTCAGCGGGCTGCACCACCTGGCGGCGTCGCGCAAGATCTCGGGCCCTTCGTTCCAGATGTCGCGGCCTTCGTTGCGCGCCAACACCATGGCTTCCAGCGCCACGCGGTTCGCGGTGGCGCCGGCCTGTATGCCCATCGGGTGGCCGATGGTGCCGCCGCCAAACTGCAACACCACGTCGTCGCCCAGGTAGGTCAGCAACTGGTGCATCTGGCCGGCGTGGATGCCGCCTGACGCCACTGGCATGACCTTGTTCAGCGAAGCCCAGTCCTGCTCGAAGAACAGGCCCTTTTCTAGCTGCATGGGCGTGTGCGTGTCCAGCAGCGTGTCGTAGAAGCCTCGGATCATCGCCGGGTCGCCTTCCAGCTTGCCGACCACGGTGCCGGCGTGGATGTGGTCGACACCCGCCATGCGCATCCACTTGCAGATGACGCGGAAGTTCATGCCGTGGTTCTTCTGCCGCGAATAGGTGCTATTGCCCGCGCGGTGCAGGTGCAGGATCATGTCGTTCTTGCGCGCCCACAGCGCCATGCTCTGAATGGCGGTGTAGCCGATCACCAGGTCGATCATGATGATCACGCTACCCAGGCTCTTGGCGAATTCGGCCCGCAGGTATATCTCTTCCATCGTGCCGGCGGTCACGTTCAAGTAGTGCCCCTTGACCTCGCCGCTGGCCGCACTGGCCTTGTTCACCGCTTCCATGCAGTACAGGAATCGATCACGCCAATGCATGAAGGGCTGCGAGTTGATGTTCTCGTCGTCCTTCATGAAGTCCAGGCCGCCCTTCAAACCTTCGTAGACCACGCGGCCGTAGTTGCGACCAGACAGACCGAGCTTGGGCTTGGTGGTGGCGCCCAGCAGCGGGCGGCCGAACTTGTCCAGCCGTTCACGTTCGACCACCACGCCGGTGGCCGGGCCCTGGAAAGTCTTGAGATAGGCCACCGGAATGCGCATGTCTTCCAGGCGCAGCGCCTTCACGGCCTTGAAGCCGAACACATTGCCGATGATCGACGCCGTCAGGTTGGCAATCGAGCCGCCCTCGAACAGATCCAGGTCGTAGGCGATGTAGGCGAAGTACTGCGCCTCGGTCTTGGTGCCCGCGCCGGTGTTGGGCACGGCGTCAACCCGGTAGGCCTTGGCGCGGTACAGGTCGCAGGCCGTCAGACGGTCTGTCCACACCACCGTCCAGGTGGCGGTGGACGATTCACCGGCCACCGCGGCGGCGCATTCTTCGGCGTCAACACCCTCTTGCGGCGTGATGCGGAACATCGCGATGACATCGGTGTCCTTGAGCACGTAGTCGGGCTGCCAATACCCCATCTGCTTGTACTTGAGAACACCAGCGCTGTAGCGCTTTTTGGCATCGGTGATGATGCCGTCTTCGGCGGGTTTGTTCACAGGTCAGGCTCCTTGTGGCCGGGGGTTGGGGGTCGAAGAAGCCGAATGTAGGTTCGCCGTCGATTAAGTAGAAGTCAGAATTCCTTTCGGGACAGGTAAGGTCAAGCTGACGTATGAACATCACTTTCAGGCAGCTGCGGGTTTTCACTGAAGTGGCTCAACAAGGCAGCATGGCGCGTGCTGCCGCAGCGCTGCACCTGACGCCGCCGGCGGTCAGCATGCAGGTCAAGGAAGTGGAAGCCCAGGTGGGCCTGCTGCTGTTCGACCGCCAGGGCCGCACGCTGGCGTTGTCTACCGCCGGCGAGTACTTCCTGGTGCATGCCAAGCGGCTGCTGGCCGCGCTGAAGGAGGCCGACGATGCGATGGCGCGGCTCAAGCGCGTCGAACGCGGGCTGTTGACCATCGGCATGGTCAGCACGGCCAAGTATTTCGTGCCCCACCTGCTGGCCCGTTTTCATGAAGACCACCCGGGCGTGGACCTGCGTCTGCGCGTGGTGGGCAACCGCGAACAACTGGTGGCGCTGATGCAGGCTGGCGAGGTTGATCTGGCCATCATGGGCCGGCCACCGCGCGAACTGGCGACACGTTCAGAGTCGTTTGCGCGCCACCCGCTGGTCTTCATCGCCCCGCCCGGCCACCCGCTGCTGCAACAGCCCAACGCGCCGGTGGCCGCGCTGGCGCCGTATGCCTTCATCGCCCGCGAACATGGCTCGGGCACGCGCCACGCGATGCAAGGCTTTTTCACCGAACACCACAGCGCGCCGCGCGTGGCGATGGAGATGAGCAGCAACGAAACCATCAAGCAGGCCGTCATCGCCGGGCTGGGCCTGAGCTTTCTGTCGTTGCACACCGTGGGCCTGGAATTGCGCAGCGGCTTGCTCAAAGTGCTGGACATTGCCGGCACGCCGGTGATGCGCATGTGGAACGTGGTGCACCTGGGCAGCAAGGTGCTCAGCCCCGCGGCCGAGGCTTTTCGCTACTACCTGATCGAGGAAGGCTCGGTGTTTCTCAGTGCGCATGACGGGCCGTTGCTGCGACCCATTCCATGACGCTGCCAGGCCGCTGCCAGGCCGCTGCCAGGCGATTTGGCTTGAGGCTGCAGGTGTCACCGACGATTGCGCGTGTGGACTTCCAGCGTACACTAAATCTCCTGCACTAATTTTTTCCACTGGCATGCGCAACATCACCCTCAGTGCCGATGAAGGCTTGATTGAAGAGGCCCGTACGCTGGCGAAGTCCGAGAACAGCACCTTGAACGAACAGTTTCGGTTGTGGCTGGAGGCCTATACCCGCAAGCAGCGGGCGCAACGCTTCAGAGAGGTCATGGACGACCTGCAAGGCAAGATTGACACCGGTGGCCGCAAGTTCACACGAGATGAGATGAATGAGCGCTGACTTCTTTGACAGCAATGTCTTCATCTACACCTTCGATACCACCGACCCCAAGAAAAGCGCGACGGCTCGCGGCCTGATAGACAACGCCATCGAACTGGGCAATGGTCATGTCAGTTTTCAGGTCGTGCAAGAAACCTTGCGCGTCATCACCGGCAAGCTGAAGCGGCCGGCAACTGCCGACGAAGCACAGGTCTTCATGCAACGCGCGCTGTTGCCGCTGTGGAGCGTGATGCCCAGCGCCGCGCTGTACGCCAAAGCGCTGGAACTGCAAGCCCGTTGGCAGTGCAGCTTCTACGACAGCCTGATCGTCGCTGCGGCCCTTGAAGCACACTGCGAACGCCTGCTGACCGAAGACCTGCAAGACGGCCAGCGCATAGAGGGCTTGTTGATCGAAAACCCCTTCAAGGCTTGACGCCGAAGGCAGCGTGAGGCTGGTCCCCGCTACGGGGCGGGTCGTTCATATCTTGCGATATGTACTTGGTACTATCCATCGCCTTGAGAGCATGTCGTGCAAACCGCCAAGATTTTCCGCAACGGCCGCAGCCAGGCCGTGCGCCTGCCCAAACCCTTTCGATTCGAGGGCTTGACCGAGGTCTACATCGAACGCGACGGCGACCGCATCATCCTCAGCCCGGCGCGCAAACCGTCCGTTGAGCGTTTGATTTCCGCCCTCGCCGAATTCGAGGTTTTTCCAGAACGCGCGCAACCACCGCTGGCAGACCCGCGCGAAGCCTTTTGAACGGTGCCGGGCATGCGTTTCATGCTCGACACCAAGATCTGCATCTAGGCCATCAAACACCGTCCGCCTTCGGTGCTGGCCGCGCTGCGCCGGCACGAGGCTGAAGGTCTGGGCGTGTCCAGCATCACCGTGGCCGAACTGGAATTTGGCGTGGCCAAGCGTGGGTCAGCGCGCAACCAGGCTGCGCTGAAGCAATTCCTGGAACCACTGGCCATCGCCGACTTCGACCGTGCCGCCGCCAGCGCCTACGGCCGCCTGCGCGCGCAACTGGAAGCAGCGGGCACGCCCATCGGCCCGCTGGGCACCCAAATCGCTGCGCAGGCACTGACGCTGGGCATCACACTGGTCAGCAACAACCTGTGTGAATTCCAGCGCGTGCCGGGGCTGCGTCTGGTGAACTGGGTGCGGGCTGGCGCAGGCGGTTGATACCGCATGCCGGGCAGCCTTACCGGGCACCTTTATTTGGCAGCTCTACCTGGCAGCTTTTTTTGGCGCCTTCTTCACCGGCGCCGCGCTGGCACTGAGCAGTGCATCCAGGTTCTTGGTGATCTCGCCTTCAATCGTCTTGCTGAAGGCGCCGAGCAGGAAACCCAGCTTGGCGTCCAGCTCGAAGTGCTTGGCCGCCACGATGAGCTGGCCGCTGACACCCAAGCGTTTGAATTCCACCGTGTCACTGGTTTGCCCTTCGACAACGGTGCATTCCATGTCGAATTTGGCTTCCACTTCTTCGGCCCATTTCCAGGCGATCTTGCGCGCTTTGGCCAGGCCCAGGGCATGGTCGCGGTGGATATGGATGTCGGCCATGGTGGGTCTCTCTGTGCTTGTAAATTGAAGCCGCCGGGGTGGCCGGCCAAGTTGCGGTTCAAGGGGCGGCCAGCCGTGCCCGGCGTTCGACCTTGGGCAGCGCCGCCAGGCTGCGCACGGCCGTGTACAAGCGCGTGAAGTCATGGCCTTGCTGCTCGAACAGGCGCTCGAAATCGGGCACCAGTTCGTTGTACGCGGCCTGCACGCCGAAAGACGCATTGTTGGCACGCAAGAACCAGTTGTCATATCCCGCAAACCCGGCCCAGGGCCCGGTTTTCAGCGCCAGATGGTCGCTGCGCAGCGCGGCCATCAACGCCGCCTTGCGCGCGGTTTTGGTGGTCTCGTCGGCGGCGCTGTCGTACAGCGCCAGCAGCTGCTTGCGGTAGCGCTGGGTCAGCGCAGCGAAGTCTTCGCGCCGTTGTTCGTTGGCCCGCATCTGGGCCTGCAACGCCAGCGTGCCGTGCAAGGCCAGCCAGCGCCGTGCCCCCAGGCGTTCTACGGCGACCGCAAAACTCTCGTTGAAGGTGGTGTCGTCGGCCGCATAAGCCACCTGGTGCGCGAGTTCGTGAAAGACGAGCTGCGCCAGTTCGCCTTCGGACCAGTGGATGAAGGTGTTCAGCAGCGGGTCGCCGCCGACCCAGTTGCTCCAGCCCAGCGTGCTGTAGGCCGGCACACCGTAGACCATCACCTCAAAGCCTTCGGCCTTCAGCCGTGCGGCCTGTTCGTCGGCCGCGGCGCGGTCGAAGTAGCCGCGGTAGCCGACGCAGCCCATCACCGAAAAACACCAGGTCTTCAGCGTCAGCGACAGCGCCGGCGCGGCCACCACGTTCCACACCACGGCGTCGCGTTGCAGGTCGGCATAGCGGCGGTAGCTGCTGTTGTCGGGCAGCTTCAGCTCGCTCACCGCGAAGTCGCGCAGCCGCTGGCTTAACAGCAGCCGCTGGCGCAACGGCTCCAGGGTGGCCGGATCGGCCAGCACCTCGGCCACCGGGCGGGCGCTTTGCATCACGCCCAGATGGCCGCTGGCGGCCTGGGTGTAGTAGCCCAGGTTGCTGCAACCGCTGCCCAGGCACAGCGCCGCCGCGGCCAGCAGCGCAGTGCCGGCCAAGCCGCCGCCGGCCATCAGCAGAATGCTCCGGCGCACAGCTTCAAACCGGCTGCACCTCAACCAGGCAGTCGTAGAACGTGGGCCCGCGGCCGAGGTCTGTCAGACGCTGGCTCGTCAGCTCGTTGACGTTGGTGCCGGCCAGCCCCAGCTTGCGCCACCAGATGCCCAGGCCGTTGACGACGCCGGGCCGCGCCCGTTCGCTCACCCTGGCCTTGCAGCGGTATTCGCCGCGGTCGTTGAAGACCCGCACCTCGGCGCCGGCGGTGATGCCGCGGGCGGCGGCGTCGTCGGCATGCATTTCCAGCAGCGGCTCATGCTCGGCCGCGCGCAGGCTGGCGACGTTGACGAAACTGGAGTTCAGGAAGTGCCGCGCTGGCGGCGAAATCATGGCCAGCGGATAACGCGCCGCCAGTTCGGGTGCAGACAGCACACTTTCATAGTTAGGCACATGGTCGGGCAAGCCGACATCAGGGCTCTCGGCGCAGGCCTTGCCGCTGGGCGTGTGAAAGCCACCTTCGGCAAACGGCGCGTCGGCAATCTTCAGCTTGCTCCACCCGCGTTCAGCCAACTCGGGCAGATCGACATGTTCGGCCTTGAACGCGGCCATCGCCATGACCTCGTCGCTGTCCTGGAAGCAGGCTTCGGTGTAGCCCATGCGCGCTGCCAGTGCGCGAAAGATGTCGGCGTTGGAACGTGCCTGGCCGACGGGTGCGATGGCCGGGCGGTTGAGCATGGCGTAGGTATGGCCGTAGGCGAAATGCGCGTCCCAGTGTTCCAGCTGGGTGGTGGCGGGCAAGACGTAGTCAGCATGGTCGGCGGTGTCGGTGAGAAAGTGTTCCAGCACCACGGTGAACAGGTCTTCACGCGCAAAGCCGCGCGCCACCTGGCCACTTTGCGGCGCCACCGCCACCGGGTTGCTGTTGTAGACCACCACGGCTTCGATCTGCGGCCCGAAGCTGGGCGATGCTTCGTGCATCAGCGCATCGCCGATGGTGCTCATGTTGATGGTGCGCGGCGTCTGGCCGGCCAATAAATCGGGCCGCTGCAGCCAGCCGTCATGCCGCACACCTTTGAACCAACCCGAACTGCTCAGCAGCAGGCCACCGGCGCGGTGGCGCCAGGCGCCTGTCAAACACGGTAGCAGCGCCACCAGACGCACCGCATTGCCCCCGCCGCGCACCCGCTGCATGCCGTAGTTCAGGCGTATCGCCGCGGGCTTCATTTGCCCGTAGTCACACCCCAGGCCGCGCACTTCTTCAGCGCTGATGCCACACACTTCGGCCGTTCGCTCTGGCGGCCATTGCAATGCACGGTCACGCAGTGTGGGCCAGCCTTCAACATGGCGGTTCACGTAGTCATGGTCGATGGCGTCATTCAGCACCAGTTCGTGCATCAGCCCCAGCGCCAGCGCGCCGTCGGTGCCGGGCAGCAGCGCAATGTGCTGGTGGCATTTCTCGGCCGTCTCGGTGCGGCGCGGGTCGATGCAGACGAGCTTGGCACCGGCGCGCTTGGCCTGCTGGGCGAAGTTCCAGAAGTGCACGCTGCTGGTGATCGGGTTGCTGCCCCAGATCAGGATCAGCTTGCTTTCAACGAAGAACTCGGTGTGCATGCCCACCTTGCCGCCATAGGTGGCCACCAGCGCATCACCACCGGCGTTGCTGCAAATGGTGCGGTCCAGCAGGCTGGCGCCCAGCTTGTGGAAAAAGCGCGCCGCCATGCCGTCGCCCTGCACCAGGCCCATGGTGCCGGCATAACTGTAAGGAAGCACGGCCTGGGGGTGGCGCGCCGCGATGGCCTTCAATCGTCTGGCGATGTCGTCCAGCGCTGCGTCCCAGCCCACGGGCTCAAAGCGGCCCTCGCCTTTCGCGCCCACCCGCTTCAGCGGCGTCAGCACCCGTTCGGGGTGGTAGCTGCGTTCTGCATAACGGCTGACCTTGGTGCACAGCGTGCCGTGCGTGGGTGGGTGGTCTGGGTCGCCATGGATGCGTACCACGCGGCCGGCTTGCACGGTGATGTGCAGGGCGCAGGTGTCGGGGCAGTCGTGCGGGCAGGTGGCCTGCACGACATGGGTGTCGGGGGGGCTGTCGGCGGCGGCGGCGGGGTGGGCTGGCATGGTGGGAATGTGCCACAGCGCAGGCCTGGGCAAGCCGCCGCGGCCGGGCCTACCATCGGGGCTTGTGTGGCACTGGTCAAGCACCCATGAACCTTATCGATCCCATCCTGGCCGACACGGCCGCCGTCACCGCCATTCGCCGTGACATCCACGCCCACCCCGAGTTGTGTTTCCAGGAAGAACGCACCGCCGATGTGATTGCCAAGGCGCTGACGGACTGGGGCATTCCCGTCCACCGCGGGCTCGGCAAGACGGGGGTGGTGGGCATCGTGAAGAACGGCAGCAGCACCCGCGCCGTGGGCCTGCGCGCCGACATCGACGCGCTGCCGATGACCGAGCACAACACCTTCGAGCATGCGAGCCAGCACCCGGGCAAGATGCACGCCTGCGGCCACGACGGCCACACCGCGATGCTGTTGGCCGCGGCCAAGCACCTGTCCAAGCACCGCAACTTCGACGGCACGGTGTATCTCGTGTTCCAGCCCGCCGAAGAAGGCGGTGGCGGCGCGCGCGAAATGATGAAGGACGGGCTGTTCGACAAGTTTGCCATGGAGGCGATGTTCGGCGCCCACAACTGGCCCGGCATGCAGGTCGGGCAGTTCGGCGTCAACCCGGGCGCGATGATGGCGTCGAGCAACGAGTTCAACATCACCATCCGTGGCAAGGGCAGCCACGCCGCCATGCCGCACCTGGGCACAGACCCGGTGCCGATTGCCGCGCAGATGGTGATGGCCTTTCAAACCATCATCACGCGCAACCGCAAGCCGATTGACCCCGGCGTCATCAGCGTGACGATGATCCACGCCGGCGAAGCCACCAACGTCGTGCCCGATAGCTGCCAGTTGCGCGGCACGGTACGCACCTTCAGCATCGAAACGCTGGACCTCATCGAAGCCCGCATGCAGGTAGTGGCCGAACACACCTGCGCGGCCTTTGGCGCGACCTGTGAATTTGCCTTCAAGCGCAACTACCCGCCGACCGTGAACCACGCCGCCGAGACGCAGTTTGTGCAGGATGTGCTGGGCCAGGTGGTGGGCGCAGAGAACGTGCTGCCTTTCGAGCCGACCATGGGCGCCGAAGACTTCAGCTTCTTCCTGCAGGCCAAACCGGGCTGCTATTTCATGATCGGCAATGGCGACGGCGCGCACCGTGAAGGCGGCCATGGCCTGGGGCCGTGCATGCTGCACAACCCCAGCTACGACTTCAACGACGAGCTCATTCCACTGGGCGCCACGGCCTGGGTGCGTTTGGCCGAAGCCTGGTTGGGCCGGCCGGCCCCGGTGCGGCTTTGATGTGCGCTTGAACATGACCATGGCCGAAGCATTTTTCGCGCAGACCTACCGCGAAGCGCGCGCCAAGTTCCTGGCCGCCAGCAGCGCCGCCGGGCTTGCGGTGCAGACCTTTGCCCACCCGCTGCCCGGCGCCGACGGCGAAGCACTGGCGATGGACGTGGCGCGGCTGGGCGGCTTCGATGCCCAGGCACTGCTCATCGTCAGCAGCGCCTGCCATGGCGTTGAAGGCTTCTGCGGTTCTGGCGTGCAAAACGCGCTGCTGGCCGACGCGCAGTTCCATGCCCAAGCGCAGGCCGCCGGCGTGGCCGTGCTCTACGTGCATGCGCTGAACCCGCACGGTTTTTCATGGTGGCGGCGCACCACGCACGAGAACGTCGACCTGAACCGCAATTGGCACGACTTCCAAGGCCCGCTGCCGTTGAACCTGGGCTATGAAGCCATCGCCCACCTGCTGGTGCCCGATGCATGGCCGCCCAGCGGCGAAGTGCAGGCCGCGCTGCAAACCTATGCCACCACCTATGGCGCGCGCGCGCTGCAACAAGCCACCACCGCCGGCCAGCACCAGCATGCCGACGGCCTGTTTTACGGCGGCACCGCACCCACCTGGAGCCAGCAAACGCTGCGCCGCGTGCTGCGCCAGCATGGCACGCGCTGCCAGCGTCTGGGCTGGATAGACCTGCACACCGGCCTCGGGCCTAACGGCCATGGTGAGCGCATATTTGCCTGCCGCGACGATGCACCCGCGCTGGCCCGGGCGCGCGCCTGGTGGGGTGCAGATGTCACGTCCACCTACGACGGCAGTTCAAGCTCGGCCCAACTGTCGGGTTTGATGTGGAACGCCGCGTATGAAGAATGTGCGCAGGCGCAGTACACCGGCATCGCTTTGGAATACGGCACGCTGCCGCTGCCGCAGATGATTGACGCGCTGCGCCAGGACCAGTGGTTTCAGAACCATCCCGAAGCACCCGCAGACCAGCGGGCGGCGGCACGCCGGCACACGCGGGATGCGTTCTATACCGACACGGCGCAATGGAAGCAGCGCATCGTCGAGCAGGGGTTGCACGCCGCCCTACAGGCCGTGCGCGGCGTGTCAGCCGATCAGGGCACGCCAATCACCAAATAGGCGTTCACCGACCCACCGCTGCCGCGCCCGATACCCAGGAAAAACGGCCCCACCGGCGATTCACCGCCCAGGTACACGGCCACCGAATTCAGCCAGCCGCCCTGCCGCTGCACGGTGTACGGGTGGGCCACCTTGCCGGCTTCCAGCGCCAGGCCCAGGCGCAAGTCGCCACGCAGGCCCAGCGGCGCGCGGCCGATGATGCGTTCACCCCGCACATGTGCATAGGCCACCTCGTCGCCTATCAACTGGCCGCTGGCAAAGCCGGTGAGGTTGAGCAGGCCGCCCAGCCGGGCGGCGTCGTTCAGCGGCAACTGGCCGCGCGGTGAACCCACCCAGGTGAAGCGGCTGGCCAGCACATAACTTTCCAAAGGCACGGCACCGCGCACTTCCAGCGCCAGGCGCGAATAGTCGCGCCGTGATGTCTCGTAGTAGCTGGCCTGGGCCGACCAGCCGCTGCGCGGGAAGTACAGCCGGTCGGCCTGTTCCATGTCCAGGGTCAGCAGCCAGCCGCCGCTGGAACGTGCTGGCGCGGCCTGGCCCAGCGCCTGGAAGATGTCGACGCCGGTGTCCAACTGGTTGCTGGTGCGCGTTTCACGCCAGCCCGCACGCAACTGACCCAGCAGGCTGAAGTTGACGCCGGCCATCAGCTCAAGCCGGCTGCGGCCGCTGCGGTACTCTGCGATGCGCTGGCCTTCGAACCAGTAGTCGTTGCGATCGCGACGGTATTCGGCCGTGGCGTCAACAAAGTAGCGCTGCCAGGCGTCCAGCGGCTGGTAGAAGCTGACGCTGGCCCCCGTGCTGTTGCCCAGTTCGCCCACCACCAGCAACTCGGCGCCCAGGCTGTTCAGCCAGGTTTTTTGATAGCCGGCGCGCAGCAGATAGGTGCTGCCCTGGCTCAGGTTGCTGTCCAGCCGCAAGCCCAGGCGCAGGTAGTCGGGGCCCCAGCTTTTTTCCACCGGCGTCAGCCGCAGGATGTTCTTGCCCTGCTGCGTGATGACGCTGTAGTCGACGCTTTCGTAGTGGCCGTCGCCATAGGCGCGCAGCAGGTCGCGGTTGAGCCTTTCGGTGTCCAGCGGCGCGCTGCTTTGTTGTTCGACATAACGCCGCAAGACCTCGGCATTGACGCGGCCCTTGCCGGCGATTTCCACCGCGTCGATGCGCGGCACGTCGCGTTCGCGCACGGCCACCTGTTTTTGCCAGGTGGCGTAGGTCGGCGCGTCCACGCTCAGCAGGGCCAGCCGTTCGGCCAGCGCTTCGGCGGCCACGCGGCCACGCTCGGCGGCGTCGGCGTGGCGATCGAAGTCGCCGGCGCCGACGTCGCCCAGGTCGGGCTTGATGTAGATGTCGCTGGACTTCAGCGTGGCCAGTGAAGCGCTGACGTTCTGCTCGGTCAGCAAAGCCACCATCTGCGCCGACACACTGAGAAAACCGTTCACCTGTTCTGGCGCCAGCAGGGGCGAGCCGACGTTGACGGCAATCACCACCTGCGCGCCGCAACGTTCGCGCACCTCGCGTATCGGCACGTTGTCTGTCAGGCCACCATCGACCAGCTTGCGGCCGCGGTATTCCAGCGGCGCCAGCAGGCCCGGCACCGACATGCTGGCGCGCATGGCCAGCGTGATGCTGCCGTCGCGGTAGACCACACGTTCGCCATTGCCGATGTCGGTGGCGATGATGCTCACCGGCAGCGGCAGGGTTTGCAGTTCGCGCTCGCCCGTGTCGGCACGCACCAGGTGGTTGAAGAAGAGCTTGATCTTCTGGCCCAGCACCACGCCCGGCGGCGTGACCGCGCCGTTGGCGGTGATGCCTGTTTCGCTGCCCGGCAAGAAGCGCTGCGACAGGCGCTTGTTGCGGAAGTTCAGGTCACCGAAACCGGGGTCGTCCTGGAACATGTCGCCCCAGTCGGCCTTGCCCAGTTCTTCGCGCATGGCCTTGGGCGACAAGCCCGCCGCCCACGCCCCGGCCACCAGCGCGCCCATGCTGGTGCCGGCCACGCAGTCCACCGGCACACGCAGGCGTTCCAGCACTTCCAGCACGCCGATGTGCGCGGCGCCGCGCGCGCCACCGCCGCCCAGCACCAGGCCCACCTTGGGGCGCGGCGTGGGCAGCACGGCGGCGGCGGGGGTGGGTGGGGATGGGGGCGGGTCAGCCGCCTGCAACGGCAGTGGCAGGGCAAGCAGCAGCACAGAACCCAGGGCGGCGAACTTCATGCGTGCATTCTGGCCGCCACCGTCTTGCTCGACACCAGCCACACACCCAGGCCCTGGTGGCGGCCTGACGAAACTGCATACGCACAGCCACGCGCGTAAACAAGGCACCAGACTCGCCCTTGACGGACACCCTCTTCATGGATATCTTTCAGATATCTTCTGCTTGGGGACCTCTCATGACCATCCGCATCGCCACCGACCAGATCGCCTTCCGCTACCGCAGCACCGACAGCAGCACCGGCGTCACGCGCGAAACCATCAAACGTCTGGCCGAACAACTGGGTGTTGATGAAACCCAGACCATCCATCTGGCGCTGCGCGAGCTGGCTGTCAAGCTGCTGCCACAGTACGAAGCAGATGACGGCCCGCTGACCGCCGCCCAGTTGCGCGACATCAAGAAGCGCGTGCCGCAGGGCAAGAAGCGGTCGGTGCGTTCCAGCCTGTTCGATCCGCAACCGGCATGACATCGCAGTGGTGGGGCGAACCCACCGCTGGCGAGATCGTCTGGTGCCACTTCCCCGACGACATCAACCCGCGCCCCAAGCCGCGGCCGGCGTTGATCCTGGCGGTGTTCGACGACGACGCGCCGCATTTCGAAGTGCGCGTCGCTTACGGCACCAGCCAGCGCACCACGCAGCTGTACCGGGGCGAGTTCAGCATCTTGCGTGACCGCAACGCTGCCGCGTACACCGCAGCGGGCCTTAGCCACGACACCAAATTCGATCTGAAACAAGCCCTCGACCTGCCCTACACGACCGATTGGTTCTCGGTCCCGCCTGCCGCACCGCATGGGCAGACGCCCAAGCTGGGCACGCTGCACCCTTCACTCGTGCGCGCCGTGCAGGCTGCATTCGGGGCCGCAACCGCCGGATGAGAGCGCTGGCCGGCTGCCCGCCGCAGCCCCCCGCCTGCCTATCATCCCCCCATGGCAGACCCCCACCCGACAGAAGCCTTCATCCACCGTTGGTCCAAGGCATCCGGTTCCGAACGTTCCAACTGCCAACTCTTCATCACCGACCTCTGCACGCTGCTGGCCCTGCCGCAGCCTGACCCGGCCAGCGACGACACACGCGACAACGCTTATGTGTTTGAGCGCCGCGTCACCTTCGCGCACGGCGACGGCAGCCACAGCCACGGCTTCATCGACTGCTACCGCCGCGGCACTTTCGTGCTGGAAGCCAAGAAGGTCAAGGCCGGCCGCGTGGGCGAGGTGCTCACGAAAGGTTTTGACGACGCGCTGATGCGCGCCCGCAACCAGGCCGAGGGCTACGCGCGCGCCCTTCCCGCCGGTGAAGGCCGCCCGCCGTTCTTGCTGGTGGTGGACGTGGGCCATGTCATTGAGCTGTACGCCGAATTCACGCGCAGCGGCGCCACCTACACGCCCTTTCCTGACGCGCGCAGCCACCGCCTGAAGCTGGCCGACCTGCGCCAGCCCGCCACGCAAGACCGCCTGCGGCTGCTGTGGCAAGACCCGATGGCGCTGGACCCGGCGCGCGCCAGCGCCAAGGTCACGCGCGAAGTGGCGGCCAAGCTGGCCACGCTGGCGCGCGACCTGGAAGACGCCGGCCACCCCGCGCAGGCCGTGGCCGCCTTCCTCACGCGCTGCCTGTTCTGCATGTTTGCCGAAGACGTGGCACTGCTGCCCAAAGCCGCCGACGGCCGCGGTGCTTTCGTGGCCTTGCTGCACCAGTGGCAAGCCCAGCCCGACACGCTGCGCCAGATGCTGCGCGTGCTGTGGACCGACATGGACCGCGGCGGTTTCAGCGCCGCGCTGGCGCACCCGCTGCTGCGCTTCAACGGCAAGCTGTTCAAGGGCAGCGCTGCCGCCGACTTCGTGCTGCCGCTGCAACGCCGCCACATCGACGGCCTGCTGAACGCCGCCGCCAGCAACTGGCGCGAGGTGGAACCCGCCATCTTCGGCACGCTGCTGGAACGCGCGTTGAGCCGCGACGAACGCCATGCGCTGGGCGCCCACTACACGCCGCGTGCGTATGTCGAACGCCTGGTGCTGCCCACCGTGGTGGAACCCTTGCGCGCCGACTGGGCCGACGCGCAGGCCGCCGCGCTGGTGCTGGCCAAGGAGGCCGACACGCTGGAAGGAAAGAAGCGCGACGACAAACTGGCGCAGGCGCGCGCCGAGATCAAGCGCTTTCACCACCAGTTGTGTACGACGCGCGTGCTGGACCCGGCCTGCGGCAGCGGCAACTTTCTGTATGTGACGCTGGAACACATGAAGCGCCTGGAAGGCGAGGTGCACATTCAGCTTGAAGCGTTGGGTGAAACACAAACTCGGCTGGGCTTTGTTGGCGAGACGGTAACGCCGCAGCAACTGCTGGGCATAGAGATCAACGAACGCGCCGCGGCATTGGCCGAACTGGTGCTGTGGATAGGCTATTTGCAATGGCACATCCGCACCTTCGGCAACGCCAGCGTGGCCGAACCCGTGATCCACGATTACGGCAACATCGAACACCGCGACGCCGTGCTGGCCTATGACGGGCAAGCGCCGATGCGCGACGCGGCCGGCCAATTGGTGCAGCGCTGGGACGGCAAGACCTTCAAGCGGCACCCGGTGACGGGTGAGCAGGTGCCCGATGAGACGGCGATGGTGCCGCAATGGCGCTATCTGAAACCGCGCGCGGCGGAATGGCCAAAGGCGGATTTCATCGTGGGGAATCCGCCGTTTATTGGCAACAAGCGGATGCGGGA
>JANMJI010000127.1:0-28363 GCA_031371275.1 Betaproteobacteria bacterium | reverse complement strand
GCTGACCGCCAGCACCGTCAGCGGCCAGCGCGGCGCCGGCCATTTGATGATCGGCATGATCCGCACTTTGGCGGCCGACATCGGAACCCTGGCGCCGGAATCGGCCACCGCAGTGGCCGACAGCGTGACGCAGATCCTGATCGCCGGCTTGTCGGCTTTGCCGGCCGCGCGCCGGCCGCCGGTGTCGCAACTGACGGCCTACCACCGCGAGCAGATCAGGGCCTGCGTGCGCGCTCGGCTGCGCGACCCGGGGTTGACGGTGGCGAGCGTGGCGGCGCAATTGCGCGTGTCGCCCAGCACCGTGCACCGCGCCTGGGCTGGCGAAGCCTGTTCGCTGGCCGACTGGATCTGGGCGCAGCGGCTCGACGCCGCGCGGCGTGACCTGTGCGACCCGGCGCAGGCGGCGCGCAGCGTCAGCGAGATCGCGTTCGCCTGGGGCTTCAATGACGCCGCGCATTTCAGCCGCGCCTTCCGCGCGCGCTTCGGCTGCTCGGCGCGCGAGCTGCGGGCGGCCGGCATCCGCCTTGCGGGGTGACACCGCCAAGGGGCGGGCGCGGCGAGGCAGCGCGTGGCTAGACTGCCGCGATGAACGATTCGCTGCAACTCCACACGCCGCCGCTGCGGGCGTTTGACATCCGCTTTACCGGCTCGGGCAGCGAATACTTCCGCATCTGGATCGTCAACCTGCTGTTGACCGTCGTCACGCTGGGCTTTTACATGCCCTTTGCCAAGGCGCGCCGGCTGCGCTACTTCTATGCCAACACGCTGGTCGGGCGCGAGCCGCTGGCCTTTCATGGCGACCCCAAGAAGATGCTGCGCGGCTACCTGCTGATGCTCGTGCTTTTTGGCGGTTATGCCCTGGCCGGCCGCTTTTCTGTCTGGCTGGCGCTGGGTGTGTTTGTGCTGCTGGCGCTGCTGTGGCCGGCGCTGTGGCGGTCTTCGCTGCGCTTTCGCCTGCACAACACGAGCTGGCGCGGCCTGCGCTTCGGTTTTGCAGGTTCGGTGGCCGATGCCTACAAAGCCATGCTGCCGCTGTTCGCGCCCAGCCTGGTCTTCCTGGCCGCCAACGCCTGGTTTCTGGGCGATGTCGACCAGCAAGACCCCCGCGCCATGCAGGCCGCCATGGCCGCGCAAGGCCCCTGGCTGCTGGCGGGCTTTGGCCTGCTGGCGCTGCTGTTCCCGCTGTGCCTGAGCCTCATCAAGCGCTACCAGCACACCGGCTACCGCTATGCCGGGCAGCAGGGTGAATTCAGTGCCCGGACACGGGCCTTTTACATGCTGGCTCTGAAGTCGCTGGGCTGGATGCTGTTGGCCTTTGTGGTGCTGGGCGCGGTGGTGGCGCTGACGTTCTGGGTCGTCGGCAGCGCGTTGCGCGAGCAGAGCATGACCGGCGCGCTGTTCTTCGGCCTGGTGATGGTGGTCTTCTACGTCGGCCTGTGGTCGCTGCTGGGCGCCTACTTTTCGGCGCGCATGCAAAACCTGGTGTGGAACGCCACGAAGTCGCAGGCCCTGGGCTTTCAGAGCGCGCTGCGCGTGCGGCAGCTGGCGGTGTTGACATTGAAGAACCTGCTGTTGATGCTCGTCACGCTGGGCCTGTACCGGCCGTTCGCCGTCGTCAACATGCTGGCCTTGCGGCTGGCCGCCGTGCGCATCGAAGTGCAGGGCAATATCGACACTTGGCAGGCCGCTGGCGCCCTGGCCACCGACGCCACCAGCGGCGAGATGGCCGGCGACTTCTTCGGCATCGACCTGGGCCTGTGATGCTGGCGCTGCCCGGCCGGCTGCCGGCGCGCTGGTTCGATGGCGCCAGCGCCCAGCCGCAGGCCTGTGAACTGGCCTGGCAGGACGGTACGCTGCTGCTGTGCAGGCCCGACGCGCCAGCCCGCCGCTACGTGCCAGCGCAGGTGGTGTGGCCAGAGCGCACACGCCACGGCCTGCGCCAGTTGCTGCTGCCCGATGGCGGCGTGGTGGCGCTGCCCGACGCCGGCGCCTGGGACGCCTGGGCCGAAGCGGCCGGCATCGCGCAGCCGCTGGCGGCCCGCTGGGCGATGAACTGGCGCGCAGTGGCCTTGGCGGCGCTGCTGTTGCTGGGGCTGATGTTCGGCGCCTGGCGCTGGGGCATACCGTGGGGCGCCGAACAAGGGGCGCGCTGGGTGCCTGAAGCACTGCAAGAAAGCCTGGGCCAGAGCGTGCGCCGCGACATAGAAGCGCGCGGCTGGCTGCAGCCCAGCGAACTGCCGCCCGAACTGCGCCAGCGCATCACCGAAGCCGTGGCCCGCATGGTGGGCGCGGCCTACCGCGGTGGCCCGGCGCCGCACTACACGCTGCAAATGCGCAAGGCGCCGCGCTGGATGGGGCCGAACGCGTTTGCACTGCCCGGCGGTGAACTCATCGTCACCGACGCGCTTGTCACGCTGCTGCAGGGCGACGGCGCCGATGTCAGCCCCGCGCTGCTGGGCGTGGTGGCGCACGAATTGGGCCATGTGCGCGAGCGCCACGGCCTGCGCCTGGTGTTCGAGGCCGGCGCCGTGTCTGCGCTGCTTGGCTGGTGGATAGGCGACTATTCCACGCTGCTGGCCGGCGCGCCCGCGCTGGCCGCCCAGGCCGGCTATTCGCGCCAGCACGAACGCGCGGCTGACGCCGAGGCGCTGCGTGTGATGCAGGCCGCCAACATCGACCCGCGTGTGATGGTGCAGTTTTTCGACGCGCTGAAGAAGTCTGACGCCGACCGCAACGGCGAGTCAGCGGCCTTCGGCCTGGCCACGCACCCGGTGGACAGCGAACGCATCCGCTTCTTCCAGCAGGGTGCGCAGCAGCGTTTGCAAGACCGGCGTTAGCAAGACAGGAGTTCGCAAGACCAGCGTTAGCAAGACAGCGATTCCCGCTGGTCTTCGCAAAGTGCGAAGGCTGCCCCGCGCAAAGCGCAATGGACAAGCCGCGTCTGCGCAGGCACGCTGCACACCATGTCTGAAACCACTGCGTTGCCGCTGGCCGGCCTGAAAGTGCTTGAACTGGGCCAGCTCATCGCCGGCCCTTTCGCCGCCAAGACCTTGGCCGATTTCGGCGCCGATGTCATCAAGATCGAAAGCCCCGGCGCCGGCGACCCGCTGCGCAAGTGGCGGCTGTTGAAAGACGGCACCTCGGTCTGGTGGCAGGTCCAGGCCCGTAACAAGCAAAGTGTGGCGCTTGACCTGAAGGACGCTGCGGCGCAGGACATCGTGCGGCAATTGGCCGATGAAAGCGACGTGCTGATAGAGAACTTTCGCCCCGGTGCACTGGAAGGTTTCGGGCTTGATCCCACGCGCTTGATGGCCAGCAACCCGCGTTTGATCGTGTTGCGCATCAGCGGCTACGGCCAGACCGGGCCTTACCGCGACAAGCCCGGCTTCGGCGTCGTCGCCGAAGCCATGGGCGGCCTGCGCCACCTGACGGCCGAACCCGGCCGCACGCCGGTGCGGGTGGGCGTCAGCATTGGCGACACGCTGGCCGGTTTGCATGGCGTCATCGGCGTGCTCACGGCGCTGCACGAACGCAGCCGCAGCGGCCTTGGCCAGGTCATCGACGTGGCGCTGTACGAGGCCGTCTTCAACTGCATGGAAAGCCTGCTGCCCGAGCACAGCGCGTTTGGCGCCGTGCGCGAACCTGCGGGCAGCGCGCTGCCCGGCATCGCACCCAGCAACGCCTACCGCTGCCATGATGGCTATGCGTTGATTGCCGGCAATGGCGACAGCATCTTCAAGCGCTTGATGGGCGTCATCGGCCGGCCCGACCTGGCGCAAGACCCGGCGCTGGCCGACAACGCCGGCCGCGTGCAGCGCGTGGCCGAAATCGACGCCGCCATCGGCGTGTGGACGGCGCCGCGCAGCGTCGCCGAAGTGCTGGCCGCGCTGGATGCAGCGGCCGTGCCCGCTGGCCGCATCTACACCGTGGCCGACATCGCCGCCGACCCGCACTACGCCGCGCGCGGCATGCTCGATGAAGTGCTGCTGGCCGATGGCAGCCGGCTGGCCGTGCCCGGCATCGTGCCCAAACTGTCGCGCACGCCAGGCCGCCACCGCCGCGTGGCGCCCACGGTGGGCCAGGACACCGCGGCGGTGCTGGCCGCGCTGCAAGCGAAAAAGGCCCGGCGATGAAACCCCACGTCGATTTCAATCAAGGCGACGCTGATGAAGTCCCCGCGAGTGCGCGCGCCGCGAGGGACTTGATCAGCGTTGCCTTAAGTCGTCGGCGTGGTGCAGCCGCGGCAATGCGACGGCACGGTGCAGTTGCACCAGAATTGCAGTGCGCCGCACGCCTTTGGCGCGTTTACTCCAGCACACGCAGCGCATGAACTGTTTGCTCCACGTCACTGGCATGCGGTGCTTGTGGCAACACCTTGCCGCGTCCGCTCCAACGCCCCGATCCGGGCCCGTCGCGCCCTGTGCGCGCCGCGGTTTGCGGTGGCCTTGCCGGCCGCTGCCGCGCAATGGGTGGTGGGCGCCAACATCGGCAACGTGCCCTGGGAATTTCAGCATGCCAAAGGCCAGTTCGTCGGTTTCGAGATCGAACTGGTGACTGAGGTCGCGCGGCGCAACGGCCACACGGTGAAGACAGGGAACAGCCCCTTCAACGGGCTGTGTGCCGCAAGATTGCGCCGCTGATTTCGCGGCCCGGGTGCACCACATCGCAGCGCCCGAAGGCAGCGCCATGGCCCGCTTGCAAGGCGGCAGTTTCCTGGGCATCGGGCTTTTTGACGAGGCCCTTTGAATGCCGGCCCAGCGCGCTGGCGTGGCGGCAACACGGCGATTCAGGGCGCGCCAGAAGCGCCAAAAAAGCGCCTGAACACGCCCGGCGCCAGCAGTTCACGTATGCGCAGGCCGCGCACCGGTTCCTGAAACTGCCGCGCCGCGCCCAGCCCGTCGTAGCCGGTGACTGAAACACCGGCTTCCCAGGTGCTGTCTGGTGCCGCCGCGGCGCTTCTTACGGCGCTTCTCGCGGCGCCTGTGACAGCGTTTGCCGCGGGCTGGTGGGCAGGCTGCGTTCTGGCCGTGCGGTTCATCGTGTGCACCCCTCAAATGTGACTGGCAGTGTCTGGGGTATCGGCATGTCGCTGGCCGGTCTGAAGCGCGGGTCTGAAGCGCTGCGCTGGCGCTGCGCTGGCGCTGCCGCTACGCTCGCCCTGCATCGAACCACAAGGAGACGACGATGGCTCGCCTGCCCTATGCCAACCTGGAAGACGCCGACAAGCGCCCGCTGGTGGCCCGCATCGTCGCTGAACGCGGCCAGGTGTTGCACCTGTACCAGATGCTCATCCACAGCCCGCCGCTGGTTGAAGGCTGGCTGGCCTACTTTACCGCCGTGCGCCAGAAGCTGGCGCTGGCGGGCAGCTTGCGTGAACTCATCATCATGCGCGTGGCCATCGTCAACGGCGCGCCGTATGAGGCTGAACAGCACGCGCCGATTGCGCTGCAGGAAGGGCTCACGCAGGCCCAGTTGGACGCGCTGGCCGATTGGCCCGATGCCACCTGCTACGACGCGACGCAGCGCGCGGTGCTGCGCATGACGGATGCGATGACGCGCGACATTCACTTCGCGCCAGAAATCGTGGCCGATGTGCGGGCTTTGCTGGGCGAACGCGGCACTGTGGAAGCGGCCGCCACGATCGCTGGCTACAACATGGTGTCGCGCTTTCTGGAGGCGCTGCAAATCGATTCGCGCGACCTGCGCTGAAGCACGCGCCGGGCGCGGCACGGGCGCGTCCCTAAAATGCTGCTGCGCTTGCCGCAGTCGCGGCGCATTGGCCGACATGCCCACCATTCCCCCGCAGCCCGACCACAAAGTCCAGCGCATGGCCTGTCTGCGCGAGCTGATGGTGCTTGACAGCGCCGCCGAGCCGCTGTTTGACAGCCTGGTGCGCATGGCATCTGAATCCTGCGGTGTGCCGATGGGGCTGCTCAGCCTGGTCGATGCAGAACGGCAATGGTTGAAGGCCCATGTCGGGTTTGACGGTGGCAACGAAACACCGCGCGACATCGCCTTTTGCGGCCACGCCATCGCGCAAGACACGCTGTTCGAGGTGGCCGACGCCACGCTCGACCCGCGCTTCGCCGCCAACCCGCTGGTCAGCGGCCGGCCCGACATCCGCTTCTATGCCGGTGCGCCGCTGGTGCTGCCCGGTGGCGAACGGGTCGGCACCTTGTGCGTGATGGATCGCCAGCCCCGCAGCCTGACCGCGGCCCAGCAGCAGACGCTGCGTGCACTGGCGCAATTGGCCACCGAAGCGCTGTTGATGCGGTGCGACCTCGTGCACCGCACGCTGGCCGTGCGCAGCAGCTTCGAGCAGGCTTTGGCGAGCAGCGAAGCGCGCCACCGCGCCATCGTCGAAGAACAGTCCGAGTTCGTGTCTCTGGCGCGCGCCGATGGTTCACTGCTCTACCTGAACCCGGCCTATGCCCGCCACTTTGGCCGCAGCACGGCAGAACTGCTCAACAGCAGCCTGTATGACCTCGTCGATGCGGCCGACCGCAGCCTGGTGCGTGAACGCGCCGCATGGGTGTTGAGCACGGGCGAAGTGCTGGAAAGCGAAAACCGCATGTGTTCGCCCGACGGCAGCGCATGCTGGGTGGCCTGGACCAACAGCCGCCAGCTTGAAAGCAATGGCGACGTGCTGCTGCGTTCGGTGGGGCGCGACATCAGCGCGCGCAAACGCGCCGAAGCGGCACTGCGTGCGAGCGAGGCTTTTCTTGAACGCACCGGCCGCGTCGCCGGCGTGGGCGGGTGGGAATTGGACCTGCGCACGGAAGTGCTGTTGTGGTCGCTGGAAACCCGGCGCATTCACGGCGTGGCGGCCGACTACGTGCCCAGCCTGGAAACCGCGGTGCGCTTCTACGCGCCCGAAGACCGGCCGCTGATCGAAGCCGCGGTACAGCTCGGTATCACCAGCGGCCAGCCCTGGGACCTGGCACTGCGTCTGGACACGCGAGACGGCCGCCGCATCTGGGTGCGCGCGGTGGGCGAGGCCGAATTCCAGGACGGCCAGGCGGTGCGGTTGATAGGCGCGGTGCAAGACATCACCGAACGCAAACAACTTGAACTCCAGGTTGCCGAAGGCGAACGCTTTGTGCGCCTCATCACCGACAGCCTGCCGGTGCGCATGGCCTACCTGGACACCGAACGGCGTTACCGCTTCGTCAACCAGGCGCACCTGGTGCGTTTCGGACTGCTGCGTGAACAGGTGCTGGGCCGCACGCGCAGTGAACTGCTGCACGGCGTGGGCGACGACGTCGTCGCACCGCGCGTTGACGGCGTGCTGGCCGGCCAGCCGCAGCGCTTCGAGTTCGATGAAACGGTGGCCGGCCGCGTGCTCCGCATGGAATGCCAGCTCTTGCCCGACATCGGCGAAGACGGCCGCGTGCGCGGCTACTTCAGCACCGGCATCGACATCACCGAACGCAGTGCGGCCGAACGCGAACTGCGCGAACTGGCGGCCATCCTGGACAACACCACCGACCTGGTGGTGCAGGCCGACCATCGCGGCCAGGTGCTGTACATGAACCCGGCAGCACTGGGCGCAGTGGGGCTGGACGCCGATGCGCTGGCGAAGCCGCGCCAGATCAGCGAATTCAACACCCCGGCCACCAACCGCCTGTTTGCCGAAGTCATCATTCCCTCCGTGCAGGCGCAGGGCGTGTGGCTGGGCAACACCACGGTGCTGGTGGCCGGTGCGCAGGTGCTGCCCGTCAGCCAGCTGGTGATAGCCCACCGCGACCGCCAGGGCCGCGTGGCGCGCTATTCATCGGTGATGCGAGACAGGTCGGTGGAAGTGGAATCACGCCGGCTGCTGCTGCGCGAACAGGCCACGCTGCGATCGGTCACCGAAGCGCTGCCGGCGATCGTCTCGGCGGTCGACACCGAACTGCGCTACCGCTTTGCGAACAGCGCTTTCGAGCGCTGGTACGGCCTGCCGCGCGACCAGGTTCTGGGCCGCATGGCCAGCGAAGTGATGGTACCCGCCGACCTTGAAAACAGCGTCGCCTGGGCCCGCCGCGCGCTGGCCGGCGAGACCGTGCAGTTCGAGCGTCACTTTCCCCAGCGGCCCGGCGCGCCACACCTGTCGGTGACCTATGTGCCGCTGCGCCTGGAAGACGGCACGGTCGACGGTTTTGTGGGCATTGCGATGGACATCACCCCGCACCGGCGTGAACAGGTGCGGCTGCAACAACTGGCGCAGCGCGACCCGCTCACCGGGCTGCTGAACCGCGCCGGGTTTGAGCAGCAGCTGCAGGCTTGCCTGCAAGTCGGTGAAGGCGCGGCGGTGGCCCTGCTGTACATCGATCTCGACCGCTTCAAGCCTGTCAACGACCAGCATGGTCATGCCGTGGGCGACGAATTGCTGCGCCAGTTTGCGCAGCGCCTGACGCTGCTGGTGCGCCCCACTGACGCCGTGGCCCGGCTGGGCGGTGATGAATTTGCCGTGCTGCTGACCGGCGTGCGCGAAGCCGGCCACGCCAGCGCGGTGGCCGACAAGGTGCTGGCCGCCGCGCACCGGCCCTTCGATGCCGGCGCGCTGCAACTGCACATCGGCGCCAGTGTGGGCGTGGCTTTTGGTGCCAACCCCGCGGCAGGTGCTTCAGGCAGCGCCGAACTGCTGGCCCGCGCCGACGCCGAGTTGTACCGCGCCAAGGGGGCCGGGCGGGGGCGGCAGTCGGGCGCGCCGGGGTCACAATTTTGACGAGGGCACAGCGATGACGAAATTCGCGGGCACAGGCTGGTGGGTATGGGCGCTGTTGTCCGCGGTTTTCGCGGCGCTGTCCGCCGCCTTCGCCAAGATCGGTGTTGCCAAGGTTGATTCCGGCATGGCCACGCTTTCGCCACAGACGCGACTGTTCCTGGTGCTGGCGTTGAGGTGAAGCGTATGGCGTGCCCACGCAGGGCCCCGTGAATCGGGGGGCCCGCGATGAGCCGCCAGGCCGACGGTTCGTGCGCAAACGATGGCCAACACCACCGAAAGCCGCGTCATGAAATTCCTTATCCCCACGAAAGTCGCCCAGGCCCTGTTCGTTGCGCTGCTGGCTTCTGCCGGGGCTGCGCAGGCCGCACAGGCCAGCTACACCTACAGCGGGCCGAATTTCACGCGCATCGGCAGCGCCGCACTGGGCAGCCACTTCGCTGGCAGCTTCACCTTCGCCAGCGATTTCGACTATGCAAACCTGAGCACGCAGACCAAGGGCTTTGCGGATTTGCTGAGCTGGCAACTCACGTCGGGCACGACGAACATAGGCTCGACCAACGCTGGGCAGTTGTCCATCCTGCAGACCAACTTCACCTTCAACCACGGGGTCATCAACGCCTGGCTGCTGACCGGGGCCAGCGGCGACACGCGCTACCGCTTCCAGACCCAGGGCACGGCCACCGGCACCTTCGAATATTTCGCCGACTTTTCGCTGGGGGTGCAGAACGACACCGTGACGGCCGGGTCATTCGGCAACTTCGCGCGGGTGGGCGCCGTGCCCGAGCCCGCGTCGGTGGCCTTGATGTTGGGCGGCCTGGCGCTGCTGGCCGGGGCGCTGCGCAAGCGCGTCGCGCGGCCTCAGATCCCTGCGTACCACTGGTAGCCCTGGTCTTCCCAGTAGCCGCCGTGGCCCTGGCCGATCTCGGCAAAACTTTCCACCAGTTCCAGCCGCATCAAATACTTGGCGTGTTTGTAGCCCAGTTGGCGTTCCACCCGCAGGCGCAGGGGCGCGCCGTTGGTCACCGGCAGCGTGGCGCCGTTCAGCTCGTAGGCCAGCAGCGTCTGCGGGTGGTAGGCGTCTTGCAGGTCTATGCTTTCGTAGTAGGGCGTGGCGTCGGGGGTGCCTTCGTCCATGGCATCGGCGCAGTGGAAAACGACATAACGTGCATTCGGCATGGGCTTGACGATGGCCATCACCTGCGCCAGCGGCACGCCCTTCCACTGGCCGATGGCGCTCCACCCTTCGACGCAGTCGTGGCGCGTGATCTGGGTGCGGCTGGGCATTGCGCGCAAGGCCGCCAGCGACAGCGCGGCCGGCGCTTGCACCAGCCCATTCACCACCAGTTGCCAGGTGGCAAAGCCAGCGGCGGCGAGCCTCTTGTAGGCCGCATCAGCGGGGTCGGTGTTGCCGTTGCCGCGGAAGCTGGGCGACAGGTCTTCGCGGCCGAATTCCTGCGCCATAGTGACCGGGCCGAGGCCCACCACATCACGCACACCGCGGCTCAGTGCTTCGCCGGTGGACAACACCTTGGCAAAGGTTTCGTTGGCCACCAGGCGGTCACAGCCGCCCAGCAGAAGGCCGCTGCCGGCGACTGCCGCGCCGCGCAGAAAACGGCGCTTGGCCAGGGCCTGGGGCGAGACACGCAGTTGTCTAGTCATGTGCCTTCTCCCGGGTTGCTGTCGAAGTGCTGCCGCTGATTCGGGTGACTCGGGTGATTCGGTAGCGCCCGGTGACCATCGAGCGCAGGTGGTTCCACAGCCCGCTGACCACGACCTCGAAGACATGGATGACCACAAACGCCACCAGCAACCAGGCGACGATGAAATGCACGGCGCGCGCGGCCTGGCGGCCACCGAACACATCCACCCAGCCCGGCCACAGCGAATTCAACCACGGCGACATCGCCCAGCCGCCGAGCACGATGAGCGGCAGCAGCACGAAGATGACGACCAGGTAGGCCAGCTTTTGCAGCACGTTGTAGCGCCGCGCATCTTCACCTTGCGGGTGGCGAAAGCGCAGGTGGTCGCGTACCGAAGCAGCCATGCCGCGCCAGTCCTGCGTGGTCGGCAGCAGGTCGCGCCGCAGATGGCGGCTGGCAAATGCATGCACCAGATAGACCACCCCATTCAGCACCAGCAGCCAGGCGAAGAAAAAGTGCCACAACCGCGATTCGGCCAGCGAATAGCGCCCTGGGATGGTGGCCCAGCCGGGGAAGGCCACCGTGCTGGCCTGGCCTTCGGCGTTGCTGGACACGCCCAGCACGCCGGTGGTGTTGAACGCGTGGCCCAGGATGCGCGTCACGCCTTCGGTCTGGCCGCCAGCGCCGGTGCGTGAGGTGATCTCGAAGAACGATGGTTTGCCGGTGTCGGAAGACTTGCCCCAGTCCAGCGCCGGGTGGGCGTTGAAGATCATCAGCCCGCTCATCAACAACACCGTCAGCGACAACACGTTCAGCCAATGCGTCAGGCGCACGACCCAGCTGTGGCGCAGGTACAGGTAGCTGGCCGGCCGGTCATGGGGTGTGTTCATGGTTCAGACGATTGTGGACCGTTCAGAACACCGCGTGGTCGCCGCGTTCGGGCGCCGTGGCGCCGCTGACCAGGCCGGCGTAGCAGTCGAACAGCGTTTCGCTGCCTGTAGACGGCGTCGCGTCGGCGTCGTAACGGCCGCTGGCCGCGTCCCACACCAACATCGATTCGGTGGCGTAGTAGCGGCCGATACGCGCCAACTCGGCCTTGGCCGCCAATGTCGGGAATACGGGCAGCAGGCGGCCGGCGCTGCCCAGCACGGTGATGATGGCGTCGAGCCAAGCCACCGGCACTTGTTTGAAGCGCGGCGGTTTTCCCAGCAGCGCAAACAGCCGCTCGCCCTGCTGCCGCGGCGTCATGGCAGGCCCGGGCCCGCCTATCGGCAGCACGCGGTTGTGGCGGCTTGCATCGTCTACGCAGCCGGCCAGGTAGTCGCCCAGGTCTTGGTCGCTGATGGGCTTGCAAGCCGTCAGCGTGCCATCGCCAAAGACCAGAAAAGGCCGGCCTTGTCGCACCCGTTGCACCTGGCCAGACAGCGATTTGAAGAAGGCCGGGGGCCGCACGATGGAGTAGGTCAGGCCCGATGCGATGAGCGCTTTCTCAAAGGCCAGCTTGGCGTGCTGGAACGCCAGCAGCGGTTTTTGCACGCACAGCGCCGACAGCAACACCCCTTGCGCCACCCCCGCCTGCTGCGCCGCGGCCAGCGCGTGCAGATGCGCCTGGTGGTCGATGGCCCAGGCGTCTTTGGGCGCGCCAGTGCGTGAGGCCAGGCACGACACCAGGACATCAAAACGCTCGCCGCAAAAACCTTCGTGTTGCAGGGAAGCCGGGTCGCAGACATCGCCAAAGCGCAGCCTGGCGCCGGCCAGTAAGCGCGCGCTGTCAGCCGGCGTCAGCGCGCCGCGCACACCGGCGCGCGGGCGCACGAAACACACCACGTCGTGGCCACGCTGCACCCATGCACGCACCGTGGCGCGGCCGATGGTGCCGGTGGCGCCGATGACGAAAACCCGCCGCGCCATCAAAGCTCGGCAATGTAGTGCTGGGCCACCGGCACATCACCGGCCTGCAGATGTGCGCGCAGCCGCGCTTCCAGTTCCTGGTCGGCCAGCGTGCCGCGGGCGCGCTGGTGCAGGTAGTCGGCCCAGCTGGTGACGATGAAACGTTCGACATAGCGCGAAGGGTCAGACAGGTCGCGGTAGACGCGCCAGAAGGTGGCGCCGTCGCGTTTGCGTGGGCCGCGCAACAGGCTCACGTCGTCAAGAAACGCAGCGGTGTGTTCGGGCCGCACGCGGTAGCCGATTTCGACCGCCACCGGGCCGGCTTCGGGGTCGGGCTCATGGGCCACGAACAGGTCTTGCGACAGCGGCACCTGCGTCACTTCCAGCAGCCCGCCCATGCGCAGCGGAAAGGGCCGCGCCAGCAGCAGGCCGGCGGCCATCGCCACTGCCGCGACCAGCAGCGCGGGCGTCAGGCCCACGACATCGGACAGCGCGCCCCAGAAGGCCGAGCCGATGGCAAATGAGCCTAACGCGCAAAGCGTGTGCATGGCGGTGGCGCGGGCGCGCACCCAGGGCGGCACACTGGTTTGCGTGGCGGTGTTGTAGGTCGACATCACGCTCATCCAGCTGGCGCCACCGGCCATCAGTGCCGCGTAAGTGAGCAGTCGCGTGTGCGAAAGGGCGGCCACCGCCATGACCACCGCAAACACCACGCCGCCGCCCAACACCAGCGCTTCCAGCCCCAGGCGTGCGCGCATGCGGCCGATGCCCAGGCCGGCCAGCACGGCGCCGGTGCCCAGGCAGCCCATCAACAAACCGAAGCCGGTGGCGCCCAGGCCCAGTTGGCGCTGGCCGATGACGGGCAGCAGCGCCCACAAGGCCGAGCCGGCAGCGCTGTAAGCCACGGTGCGCACCAGCTGGGCCAGCACGGTTTGTGAATGGCGCGCGAAACGCAAGGCGCTGAGCATGCCGCCCCACAGCCGTTCGGCCGGCAGACGCGAAGGCGGGTGCGGCCGCGGCGGGTTGCGGCGCACCACCTCGAACAGCGCCAGCACACCGGCCACTGTCAGCACAAAGACCCAGCCGGCGCCGAACTGCGCATACACCCAGCCGGCCATCGCCGGGCCCAAAGCGCGCGCGCTGTTGTACGAGATGCCGATGGCGGTGATGGCCTGCGGCAGCTCATCGCGCGGCACCACATCGACGACGCCAGAATTCCACGAGGGTGACAACACGGCGGTGCAGCAGCCGGCCAGAAAGGTCAGCACCAGCAGCGTGGCCGCGCCGGCCGCGCCCAGCAAAAACAGCAGCGCCATCAAGGCCACCAGCGCGGCCTGCACGGCCAGCGCGCCGAGCATGAGTTTGCCGCGGTCGGTGGTGTCGGCCAGCACGCCGGCGGGCAGGGCGAACAGGAACATCGGCAGGAACACGGCCGTCTGCACCAGCGCGGCCAGAAAAGAAGAACCCGTCACTTCGACCATCAGCCAGGCCGCCGCCATGGCCTGCATGGCGTTGCCGACGAAGTACACGCTGCCGCCGCCCAGCAAGGCGCGAAAGGCGCTGTGGCGCAGCGTGGCGCGTATCGAAAGCGGGGCGGCGGGCATGGGGGCGATGATGCCTGTTCGGACAGTGCGCACTGGCCGGCATGGGCCGTGTTGCGAGACCTCCGCACAGCACCATCGGCTCAACTCCGCGCGATGCTTTCGGCGCGACTCGAACAAGTCGCCCGGGCGCGATGACGCCAGAGACTGAAGGGCCAAAGGGCGCCCGCCTATGATTTCAAGTCAACGCTGGCGTCAAGAACCGGCCTTCAAGGGCAGCCATGATCGAACTTCTCTCCAACCCGCAGGCCTGGATAGCCTTCGCCACGCTCACCGCTTTGGAGCTGGTGCTGGGCATAGACAACATCGTCTTCATCAGCATCCTGGTCGACAAGCTGCCCAAGGCCAAGCAAGAGTTTGCGCGCCGCCTGGGCCTGTTCATGGCCATGTTCATGCGTGTCGGCTTGCTGCTGGTACTGGCCTGGATCGTCGGTTTGGTGGCGCCGCTGTTCACTGTGCTGGGCAAGGAAATATCGGGCCGCGACCTCATCCTGATTGCCGGCGGCCTGTTCCTGATCTACAAGAGCACGGGCGAGATTCACCAGTCGCTGGAAGGTGAAGAAGGCCATGCCGCATCGGCCGTGAAGGCCACGCTGGCCTCGGTCATCGTGCAGATCATGGTGGTGGACATGGTTTTCAGCCTGGACAGCATCATCACCGCGGTGGGCATGGTGGACGACGTGCGCGTGATGATCGCGGCGGTCATCGTTTCGGTGGCTTTGATGATGCTGTTTGCCGCGCCCATCGGGCACTTTGTGTCAGACCACCCGACCATCAAGATGTTGGCCTTGAGCTTCCTGGTGGTGGTCGGCGTGGTGCTGGTGGCCGAAGGTTTCGATCACCATGTGCCCAAGGGCTATGTCTACTTCGCCATGGCGTTTTCGCTGGGGGTGGAAATGCTGAACATCCGCATGCAGAAGAAAAAGGCCAAGCGGGTGCAGCTGAACCCGGCGCGTATGCCTGGTGAATGAGCCGGGGGAATCGGCCCCCTTCGACAAGCGCTCAATCGGGCAGCCCGTGCGCGCTGCGCAGAAAGGCCCGCACGCGCGGGTCGGTGGTCAAGCCCAGGGCCTGTTGCAACGCCGTTGCGCTGGCCAGCCCGGCCTGGCGTTGCAGGTGGGCCAGCGCGCGGTGTCTTGCTGCATCAAGGGCACAAAACGCCCGTCGGCGGCAAACCTTGCCGGCCGCCGCGCTTCGCAATACAACAGCAGCGCCAGCAGGCCCAAGGCTTCTGCGGCCTGTGGCTGCGCGGCGGCCACCAGGCGGGCCAGGAACAGCGCTTCTTCACGCAGTTCGCCCGCCGCTTCGGTGGCCGGTGAGGCCAGTTCGCTGCCTATCGTGTAGGCGCCGTAGATGCCTTCCAGCACCGTACCCAGACGTTCTGGCAGCTCGGCTGTTTCGGGGATGTGAAAGCCGATGCCGGCCTCGCGGATCTTGGCCTTGGCGCGCACCAGCCGCTGCGCCATCGTGGCTGGCGCCACCAGAAAGGCACGCGCAATGGCCTTGGCATCCAGGCCCAGCACGGCTTGCAGCATCAGCGGCGCGTGCACGGTGACCGCCAGCGCCGGGTGGGCGCAGGTGAACAGCAGTTCCAGCCGGCGGTCGGGCAGCGTGGGCGCGGTGGGCGCTTCGGGTTCGGCGTCGAACAAGGCCAGCACCTCGGGCGATCACGCCATTTTCTGGTGGCGGTGCTGCTGCAGAAGCTCGCGCCGGGCCGTGCTCAGCAGCCAGGCGTCGGGCGCCGATGGCACGCCTTGGGCTGGCCACAGCGTCAGGGCTTTCAACAGCGCCTGGGCCAGCGCATCTTCGGCGGCGGCCAGGTCGTCCGACTGCCAGGCCTGCCAGGCCAGCCAGGCCACCAGGCGGCCGTAGGCCTCGCGCGCAGCGCGCTCGGCTTCGGGCCACCCGGGTGCTGTCATCAGGACATCAGGCCACCGGTGCGTCCGGCGGGGGCGGCATGACGGGCCGCACCTCGGTGCCACCGGCGCTGGCGCAGGGTGCACGAGCCGCCCAGGTGCTCGCGCGTGTCGGCGAACGGGCCGTCCTGTATCTGACGCTGGCCGCCGATGACGCGCACGGTGGTGGCCGAACGCGGCGGCTGCAGGCCGTTGCCGCCGCGCACGATGCCGCTGCCCACCAGCGCGCCGATGTAGGCGTTCCACGCGCCCCAGTAGGCAGGTGCTTCGGCGGGGTTGTCGCTGCGCGCCAGCTCGGCTTCGTTTTCGCAAAACATCAGCATGTATTCCATGGTCGTTCCTGGTTCTGGGTTGATGGGGTGGCAAACGCTGCCACTCCTGTCTTGCAGATGTTTGGGGCTGGGCTGAATCGACAGCCATTGAAACTTATTCTTGCCGCTTGCGCGACCTGGCCGGCCTGCTGCGGCTTCCCGTCCGGCGTCGGTCTGGCGTCGGTCTGGCGTCTGTTTGGTGTCGCTTTGGTGTTCGTTTGGCAGGGCGAACCCCGAGTGATGGGCCGCTGGGTGCTGGCCATACTGGCGCGCGTCAGCACGGGCGCCACAGTCAAAGAGGAGACACCGATGTTCATTCGCACCACGCTGGCTTTAGCGACCTTGTCGCTGCTGGCCGCCTGCCAGACCCCGCCTTCCGCCACCAGCACCGCCACGCCTGCTGCCGGTCCAGCCGCCGCCGTTCCGCAAGCCTGGCAACAGGGCCGCACGCCCGAGCAGGCAGGCTCGGCACTGGCCCCGCTGGCCGGCAAGCTGACGGTGACGCCGGCCGCTGACATCCCGATCCAGAACTTCAAGCTGCCGCCGGGCTTCAAGGCCGAAATCTGGGCCAGCGGCATGCCCGGGGCGCGGGCCATGGTGCGGGCTGAAAACGGCAAGGTCTACGTCGGCAGCCGCGGCATCGGCCGGGTCTACGAAATCACCGACAGCGGCACGGCCCGAAGCAGTCGCGTCGTCGTCGACAAGCTGGTGCAGCCCTCAGGCGTGGCCTATGCCAACGGCGCGCTGTATGTGATGGCCATCGACAAGGTGCTGCGCTACGACGGCATTGCCAGCAACCCCGGCGTGGCGCCGGTGGACATGACGGCCGTGTTCCAGCTGCCCAAAGAACAACACCACAATTGGAAGTACATCGCCTTCGGGCCCGACGGCAAGCTGTACGTGCCCTTCGGCGCGCCGTGCAACATCTGCGAACCACCGCCTGAATACGCGCAGATACGGCGCTACAACGCCGACGGCACGGGCATGGAAGTCATCGCGCGCGGCGTGCGCAACACGCAAGGTTTTGCCTGGCACCCCGAGACCCGCGAGATGTGGTTCACCGACCACGGCCGCGACTGGATGGGCGACGACGGCCCGCCCGACGAGCTGAACCGCATGACGAAAACGGGGCTGAACTTCGGCTTCCCGTACTGCCATGCCAACGCCATGACCGACCGTGATTTTCCGAAAGCCAACGCCTGCGCCGACGTGACCCTGCCAGTGCAGACCATGGGCCCGCACGCTGCGGTGATGGGGGCGCATTTCTACACCGGCAGCATGTTCCCGGCCGAGTACCGTAACGCCTTGTTCGTGGCCCGCAAGGGGTCGTGGAACCGCACGCAGAAGTTCGGCTACGACGTGGTCATCGTGCGCACCGATGCGCAGGGCAACAACCCGCGCATCCAGCCCTTCATGACGGGCTTTCTCGACCCCAGCAACGACAGCTTCAGCGGCCGGCCGACCTACATGCTGCAAATGCCCGACGGCGCCCTGCTCGTCAGCGACGAGCAGTTGGGCGCCATCTACCGCATCAGTTATGTGAAGTGACTGTGCGAAGTGGCTGTGCGAAATAAGCATGCGACATAGCGCCGCGGCGGCGCTGCTGGCCGCGGCCCTGGCCCTGCCGGGCGCTGCCGTGCGGGCGCAGCAGCCCGCAGCACCCAAGCCGGATGCTTTGTCGGCCGCCATGGCAGCCACTGCGGCACAGTGCACCGCCTGCCACGGGCCGGGTGGCAACTCGCCGCTGCCGGCCATTCCTTCCATCGCGGCGCAGCCCAAGGTGTTCATCGAAAACCAGTTGGTGCTGATACGCGAAGGCCTGCGCGACGTGCCGGCGATGAAGGCCGTGATGGCCGGCCTGGGCGACGAAACCATCATCGCGCTGGCCCAGCATTTCGCGGCCCAGCCGGCCACAGCGCCGGCCGGTGAACGGCGGCAGGCCCAGTTCGCCGCCGGTGCTGAGGTCTCGCGGCGCGCACTGTGCGGCACCTGCCACCTGCGCGACTACCGCGGCCAGAACCAGGTGCCGCGCCTGGCCGGGCAGCAGGAAAGCTATCTGGCAGCAACGCTGAAGATGTACCGCGACAAGCCCGACCCGGGCCGCGATACGGCGATGTCGGCGGCGCTGTACGGCTTGAACGACGGCGAGCTGCAGGCGCTGGCGCACTACTTGGCGCACCAGGGCCGTTAGGGCAACGCTGATCAAGTCGCTCGCGGCGCGCGCATCCCTGCTTTGGGCGGTCTGCGGCGTTGCAAATCCTCGCCATAGCCGGGCTATGGCTGTGGTTTGCGCCTTGCAGCCCATCCCAAACCAGGGCGCGCGCACTCGCTGGGACTTAATCAGCGTCGCCTTAGCCTGAAAGCCTTTCAAGATGCGGGGCGCTGCCCCTCATCATGAAAGTTAGCAGCGCCGGCGCCGTCAAGCTGTCGGCAGCTTGTAATCCTTGAGCGAATCACGCAGCTTGTTCTTCTGCATCTTGCCGGTGGCGCCCAGCGGTATGGCGTCGACAAACACCACGTCATCGGGCGTCCACCACTTGGCAATCTTGCCTTCGTAAAAGGCCAGCAATTCATCGCGCGTGACCTCGGCGCCGGGCTTCTTCATCACTACCAACAAGGGCCGTTCGTCCCACTTGGGATGGAAGGCGGCGATGCACGCGGCCATGGCCACGGCGGGATGGGCCATGGCGATGTTTTCCAGGTCGATGCTGCCTATCCATTCGCCGCCGCTCTTGATGACATCCTTGCTGCGGTCGGTGATCTGCATGTAGCCGTCGGCGTCGATGCGCGCCACGTCGCCGGTCGGGAACCAGCCGTCCACTTGCGGGTTGCCTCCTTCGCCCTTGAAGTACTGATCGATGATCCACGGCCCCTTGACGAGCACGTCGCCCGATGTCTCGGTGCCCCAGGGCAACTCGGCGCCGCTCTCGTCAACGATCTTCATGTCGACACCGAAAACCGCGCGGCCCTGCTTGGCCATCACGGCGTAGCGCGCGTCGGCCGACATCGTGGCGTGCTTGGCCTTGAAGCCCGGCACGGTGCCCACCGGGCTCATCTCGGTCATGCCCCAGGCGTGCAGCACATGCACGTTGTAGTCGTCGCCGAATTTGCGCAGCATGGCCTGCGGGCAGGCCGACCCACCGATCACCGTGCGGCGCATGGTGGAAAACTTCAGGCCGTTGGCCTCGACATAACTCAACAGCGCCTGCCACACCGTGGGCACGCCGGCCGACACCGTGACCTGCTCGGACTCGAACAATTCATACAGGCTCTTGCCGTCCAGCCCCGCGCCGGGGAACACCAGCTTGGCGCCGTTCATGCACGCCGCATAGGGCAGGCCCCAGGCGTTGACATGGAACATCGGCACCACGGGCAGGATGCTGTCGCAAGCGCTGATGCTCAGCGCGTCGGGCAGCGAGATGGCGAAGGTGTGCAGCAGCGTGCTGCGGTGGCTGTACAGCACGCCCTTGGGGTTGCCCGTGGTGCCGCTGGTGTAGCAAAGGCTGCTGGCCAGGTTCTCGTCGAAGCTGGGCCAGGTGTAGTCGTCGTCCTGGGCTTGCAGCAGTTCCTCGAAGCACAGCAGGCCGGGCACCTTGGCGGCGTCGGCGGGCATGTGGTCGCGGTCTGTCATGGCCACAAAATGCTTGATGGTCTTGGTGCGGTGGGCCACGGCCTGAATCAGCGGCCAGAAGGTCAGGTCGAAGAACAGCACCTGGTCTCTAGCGTGGTCGGCGATGTAGACGATCTGGTCGGGGTGCAGGCGCGGGTTCAGCGTGTGCAGCACGGCGCCGCTGCCGCTGACGGCGTAGTACAGCTCCATGTGGCGGTAGCCGTTCCAGGCCAGCGTGGCGACACGGTCGCTTGGCTGCACGCCCAGTGCCGTCACGGCCTTGGCCATGCGGCGTGAGCGTGCGGCCATTTCCTTGTAGGTCTCGCGATGAATGTCGCCTTCAACGCGGCGCGACACCACCACCTGTTCGCTGTGGTGGCGTTCGGCGTGTACGAGCAGTGAGGAAATCAGCAGCGGCTGCTGCATCATCTGGCCGTTCATGGGGTCTCCTTTTGGCGATGCTTCGCGGGCGGTGGCAAGCGTTCCCGCGATGACCAGGATTCTGGTGCAAGGCCGCGGCCTGCCGCCGCGCGATGTCTCAGAGCTTCCCCCTAGCCCAGGGGTCTGCGCTGGCTTGCCACTGCCCAGCTGGCGCCCTACATTCGGCTGGACAGCCCACCGGGCGCCGCGCGGCCGGGCTGCCCACAACAAACCCACAACAGCGCGGCGACGAGGAGACAGCCGTGCCGCGATTTCTCTTGTCCCGCCTGGCCGCAGGCCTTGCCACGCTGCTGCTGGCCGCCATGCCGGCGCTGGCAAATGGTGGTCATGACGGCGACCATGACGGCGATCACAACGACCTCAACCGCCAGCTTGACATTGCACTGCGCAAGGCCGGCTTCACCGGCCGCATTGAATCGACGCTGCTGCCGCGCCTGGGCCGGCCGATAGACAACCGCCTGGCCGATCTGGGCCGCAAGCTCTTCTTCGACCCGCTGGGCGCGCTGCACGGCGACAACGCCTGCGCCGGCTGCCATTCACCCAGCGACGGTTTTGGCGATACGCAGTCCATCGCCATCGGCGTGCAGAGCAACCGCCGGGTCGGCCCCAGCCGCACCGGCCCGCGCAACCAGCGCCGCACACCCACGGTGGTGAACACGGCCTTCTATCCGCAGCTGATGTGGAACGGGCGCTTCAACGCGCCATCGGGCAGCCCTTTCGACAATTCGCAGGGCTTCAGTTTTCCGGCGCCCGAAGGCAACACGCAGTTCCCGGCCAACGACCCCGTCGTGCGCCACCTGCTGATCGCGCAGGCCCACATCCCGCCCACCGAATTGACCGAGGCGGCCGGCTTCACCGGCACCCGCGGCACCATCGGCCCGCGCTTCGATGTCTTCGACGACGGCCTGGGCACGGCCGTGCCGCTGCCCGACGCATCGGGCTTTCGCAACGACCCGATACGCGCCGTGGTGGCGCAAAAGCTCAACGCCACGCCGGCCTATGTGGGGCTGTTTGGCGGCGTCTTCCCGACGGTCAGGAATGGCGCGCCTGTGACAGCGCTGATGTTCGCGCAGGCCATCGCCGAATTCGAGTTCACGCTGGTGCGCGCCAATGCGCCCATCGACCAGTACGCACGCGGCCAGACCGCGGCCATGAGCCAGGGCGAAAAACGCGGTGCGCTGCTGTTCTTCGGCAAGGCCGGCTGCGTGGCTTGCCATGCGGTGGCGGGGCCGGCCAATGAGATGTTCAGCGACTTCAAGAACCGCACCGTGGGCCTGCCGCAAATCGCGCCCTTCTTTGGCCTGGGCAAGAGCAACGTCATTTTCGACGGCGCGGGCGAGGACGAGGACTTCGGGCTGGAGCAAATCACCGGCAACGCTGCCGACCGCTACAAATTCCGTACGTCGCCCTTGCGCAATGTGTCGCTGCAGGTGGCCTATTTTCACAACGGCGCCTTCACCAGCCTGCGCGGTGCGCTGCGCTTCCACCTTGACGCGCTGAGCAGGGCGCCGCACTACAACGCGCACGCTGCCGGCGTGGCGCCCGACCTGCGCGGCCGGCTCGGGCCGATACAGCCGGTGCTGCAGGTCATAGACCCGCTGCTGGCCCACCCCGTGCGTCTGAACGAAGGCGAGTTCGACGACCTGTACGACTTCCTCGACACCGGCCTGCTCGACCCGCGCGCCAAGGCCGACAACCTGTGCACCAAGGTGCCGCCCGTGTTGCCCAGCGGGTTGCAGCCGCTGGTGTTTGAAGGCTGCAGGCGCTGACAGCGCTGACAGCGCTGGCAACGCTGAATGGCGCGGGAAGGCGCTAAGGAACCGCCTTCCCTGTCAGCCCGGCCTTGCGAATCGGCCGCCTGCGCCGCCCACAGTGGCACCGGCCACCATGCCGGTGCTGTGGCAGATTTCCCAATAAAAGGGCTGTACCGCGGTGCAGTTGGTGTTGAACCGCGCGGTGTTTTGTGCAGCTACGCTGCGCTGCGCGTCGTGAACGGCAACCACGGCAACCACGGGCATGCCACCACCGCCACCACCACCACAGGCTGAGAGCCAGGCCAGCGCGGCAAGGCTGGGTGAAAAACGGAGCCTGACGGTCATGATGATGGGCGTCGCCTGACTTGGTACGCCAGTCGATGGTGCAGCCTTTTTCAAGCCAGCAGTTCAAGCCATCAACAGGCGCGACAGCCGGTTGTGTTCCGCCACCAGCGCCCGAATGTCAAGCTGCGTGAGCCGGCCGCCTTGCACCAGTACGCGGCCGTTGACGACGCTCAGCTTCAGTGGCGGCGGCTGGCAGAACAGCAGCGCAGCCAGCGGGTCGTGCAGGGCGCCGGCGGTGTGCACTTCGTCCAGCGCAAAGCCCACGAAGTCGGCCGCCATGCCCGGCGCCAGCGCGCCGATGTCGTCGCGCCCCAGCACGCGGGCGCCGCCCAGGGTGGCGATTTCCAGCATCTCGCGGGCGCCCATCGCGGTGGCGCCGAAACCCACGCGTTGCAGCAGCAGGCCCAGCCTCGCTTCGGCCAACAGGTGGCTGCTGTCGTTGCTGGCCGAGCCGTCTACCGCCAGGCCCACCGGCACGCCTGCGTCACGCATGGCGCGTACCGGCGCAATGCCCGAGCCCAGCCGCATGTTGCTGCCCGGGCAGTGCGCCACGCCGGTACCTGTCTGGGCGAACATGGTGATGCCAGCGGCATCGAGCTTGACGCAGTGGGCGTGCCAGACATCCGGCCCCAACCAGCCCAGTTGTTCGGCGTATTCGGCCGGCGTGCAATTGAATCTCTCGCGCGTGTAGTTGATGTCGCTGTCGTTTTCAGCCAGGTGCGTGTGCAGGCCGACGCCATGCGCGCCGCCGAAACTGCGCGCCAGCAGCGCAGCGTCGCGCATCAGTTCGCGGCTGACGGAAAACGGGCTGCACGGCGCGACGACGATGCGCTGCATGGCATGGCGTGCGGGGTTGTGAAAGGTTTCGATCAGCCGCTGCGTGTCTTTCAGAATCGCGGCTTCGTCTTCGACCACGCTGTCGGGCGGCAGGCCGCCCGCGCTTTCGCCCACGCTCATGCTGCCGCGCGCGGCGTGAAAGCGCAGGCCCACCTGCGCGGCGGCGTGCAGCGTGTCGTCCAGGCGGCAGGCACCGGGAAACAGGTACAGGTGGTCGCTGCTGGTGGTGCAGCCCGACAACAGCAGCTCGGCCATCGCCACTTGGGTGCTGATGCGCAGCATCTCGGGCGTCAGCGTCTGGAACATGTGGTGGTGGGTGTTGACGAGGCCGGGCAGCACGATCTGGTCGCGCGCATCAATCACCACATCGGCGGTGGCCTGCAGTTCTGTCGTTAGGCCCACGGCTTCGATAACACCGTCACGCGCAAACAAACCACCGCCAACGATTTCACGCCGCTGCGCGTCCATGGTGACGAGCAGCGTCGCGTCTTTGACGAGCAGCGTGCTCAATGCGCTTCGGCCGCCTTGGCCGCAGCCATCACCGCCGTCTCATCGGCCTTGCCGCCGTTGAAGTACAGGTTCAGCAACACAGCAGAAAGCGCGGTCAGCAAGATGCCGCTTTCCAGCAGCGGGAGCAGCGCGTGCGGCATCTGCTGGCTCCAGCGCGGCGCCACCAGCGGGATCATGCCGGTGGATTCGATCATCACCACCACCATCACCAGCGTCATGGTCAGCACCATCAGGGGGTCGAAGGTGGGCATGCCAAACGCGAAGGGCAGCACGACATCGAACCAGTGTGCCTTGGCCACTTTCTCGAAGCCCATCCTGCCCATGGCCACCGCCACCACACAGCCGGCCACGGTGCCCAGCAGCACCGAGATGTTGGCCACAAAACCTTTGGCATAGCGGCTGATGAGCAGGATCACCAGCAGCACAAAGCCAGCCACGGCCATGTTGTCCAGCGCACCGTAGCTGGCGTTGTCCAGCATCGGCACCGGGCCGGGCAGCTTGGCCAGCGGCGCTGAGGCGGCGGTGGCCGCGGCGCGTGCTGCATCCACCATGCCGGCCAGCTTGGGCACGTCCACACTCTGCGCCAGCGGCGCCGGACCACCCATGGCCCAGCCTATGCCGACGTGCATCAGGCTGATGCCGATGATGGTGATGATGGTGATGATGGTGCCGGTGACGACCGGCGGGAAAAAGCGCAGCAGCCGGCTCATCAGTGGCGCGATGACGATCGCCAGAACACCTGCAACGATGATGGCGCCGAAGATGGCGCGCGCTGCGTCGGGCCCGCCCTGGCCGGTCATGGCCACCAGCGGGCCGACGGCGGCGAAGGTCACGCCCATCATCACCGGCAGGCGTATGCCGACATGGCGCGTCTGGCCCAGGCTCTGGATGAGCGTGACGATGCCGCAGCAAAAGAGGTCGGCGCTGATGAGCAGCGCCACCTGCTCCGGGTTGAGCTTCAGCGCGCGGCCGATGATGAGTGGCACGGCCACAGCGCCGGCATACATCACCAATACATGTTGCAGGCCCAAGGCGGCCAGGCGCGGGGTGGGCAGGCGTTCGTCCACCGGGTGCACGGCCAAGGTATTGGGGGTCGTGGGCGCTTCCTCCTGTGTGAATCTCGTCGGGTCTGGGTCTACTTGGGTGCGACGCTGGCCTCGAACCAGCGTTGGATCAAAGCCCGTTCTTCTTCGGTGATCTGCGTCGCGTTGTTCATCGGCATCAGCTTCAACACCACCACCTGCTGGTAGACGGCCCGGGCGTGCTGGGTGATGAGCTCGGGCGTGTGCAGCGCCACGCCTTTTTGCTGCATCACCGTGCCATGGCACAGCACGCAGCGTTGTTGGGTGATGGCATTGATCTGCGCCAGCGTCACCGGCAGCGCGCCGGCTGCGACGGGAGCCGCCGGCTTGGGCGCCAACCACACCGCCAGGCCCAGCAACAGCGCGGTGCCCACGGCGGCGTATTCCCACGCGACGCGTTGGCCCAGCACCAGCGCCTTGTGCCGCACCACAAAGCTGTGGCGTATCAAAGCACCGGCCAGCATCAACAACACCAGCACCCCCCAGTTGTGCGCGCCCTGGTACAGCCAGCCGTAGTGGTTGCTCAGCATCGCCACCAGCACCGGCAGCGTGAAGTAGGTGTTGTGTACGCTGCGCTGCTTGGCGCGCTGACCGTGAATGGCATTCACCGGCTGGCCGGCTTTCAACTCGGCGATGACCTTGCGCTGGCCCGGGATGATCCAGAAGAAGACGTTGGCACTCATCGCCGTGGCCAGCATGGCGCCGACCATCAGGAACGCAGCGCGGCCGGCGAACAACTGGCACGCGGCCCAGGACGCGCCAATGACATAAACCAGCACCAGCACAGCCACCGTGCTGTCACCGCCTAGCGTGCCCTTTTGCCGTTCGCCCACGCCGCGGCAGATCAAGTCATAGGCCACCCAGAACGACACCAGAAAGCCCAATGCAGCGGCCACTGCCAGGCCCGGTGAAGACCAGGCATAGACGTTTTTGTCGATGAGGAAGGTGCTGGCGTTGAACAGGTACAGCACCGTGAACAACGCAAAGCCGGTCAGCCAGGTGGAATAGCTTTCCCAGAAAAACCAGTGCAGGTGTTCGGGCAGCGTCTTCGGTGCCACCAGGTATTTCTGCGGGTTGTAGAAGCCGCCGCCGTGCACGGCCCACAACTCACCGCCCACACCCTTGTTTTTCAGCGCCGGGTCTTCTGGTTCGGTCAGGCTGCTGTCGAGAAAGACGAAGTAAAACGATGAGCCTATCCACGCGATGGCAACGATGACATGCGCCCAGCGCAGCAGCAGGTTGACCCAGTCGAGTACATACGTCTCCATCTCACGAGCCGCGGTAGGTGCTGTAGGCCCACGGGCTGACGAGCAGCGGTACGTGGTAATGGCCCGCTGCGTCGGCGATGCCGAAGTCGAGTTGCACCACGTCGATGAAAGGTGGCTCGGGCAGGGCCACGCCGCGCGCACGGAAGTAGGCCGCTACCGCAAACAGCAGGCGGTAGCGGCCCGCCGCCATGGCCGCGGCGTCCAGCAGCGGGCCACCGGCGCGGCCGTCTTCGTCAAGCAGCACTTCGCGCAGCGTGGTGGGTATGCCCGTGGCGTCCAGCCGCAGCAGGGTGACATGCATGCCGGCGGCGGGGCAGCCGTGGGCGATGTCCAGAACGTGGGTACTGAGGTGGCCCATGGTTTGCAATCGTGTGGCTGTCGCTTCAATCGTGCGGGCACGGCTGGCGCTATTCTCAGCCTCCAAGCAAGAACGCAGCCACCCGCAACCGCCGCCTGCCGCACTGTCCCTTCATGAGCGAATTGCCCTACCCCCGAGACCTGCGCGGCTACGGCCCCAACCCGCCGCATGCGCGCTGGCCGGGCGGCGCACGCATTGCCGTGCAGTTCGTGCTGAATTACGAAGAAGGCGGCGAGAACAACCCGCTGCATGGCGACGCCACTTCAGAGACCTTTCTGTCCGAACTGGTCACCGCGCAGGCTTATGAAAACCGCCACATGACGATGGAGTCGATGTACGAGTACGGCGCACGCGCCGGCGTGTGGCGGCTGCTGCGTGAATTCGACCAGCGCGGCCTGCCGATGACGGTGTTTGCCGTGGCCGCGGCGCTGCAGCGTTACCCCGAACTGGTGGCCACCTTTGTGGCCCGCGGCGACGAGATTGCCAGCCACGGCCTGCGCTGGATACACCACCAACACATGCCCGAGGCCACCGAACGCAAGCACATGGGCGTGGCCACGCATTTGCTGCAACAGATGACCGCAGGCCAATGGCCGCAAGGCTGGTACACCGGCCGCGACAGCCCCAACACACGCCGCCTGGTGGCCGACCAGGGCGGCTATGAATACGACAGCGACTATTACGGCGACGACCTGCCCTTTTGGTTGAATGTGCAAAAGACCGACGGCACGCTGGCACCGCATCTGGTGGTGCCGTATTCGCTGGACACCAACGACATGCGTTTCGTGCAGGCCCAGGGCTTCAACACCGGCGACCACTTCTTCACCTACCTGCGCGATGCTTTTGATGCGCTGTATCTCGAAGGCGACCCCGCCGGCCTGGACCGGCCCAAGATGATGAGCATTGGCATGCACTGCCGGCTGCTGGGCAAGCCCGGGCGCATTGCGTCGTTGCAGCGGTTTCTCGACCATGTGCAGGCGCACGAACAGGTGTGGACATGCCGCCGTATCGACATCGCGCGGCACTGGCGCGCCACCCATCCTTTTGATGCCAATACGGCCTTCATCTGGCGTTCCTCTGGCGATGAAAATTCAGGCCCATGCTGACACTCGAACAGTTGAATGGCACTGACAGTGCCACCTTCACGGCCTTGCTGGACGGCACCTACGAACATTCACCCTGGGTGGCTGAAGGCGCGTGGTTGCGGCGGCCCGTGGCTGGTTTCGGTACGCTGGCGGCGCTGAAGCATGGAATGGCCACAGCGGTGCGTGAAGCGGGCCGAGACAGGCAGTTGGCACTGATACGCGCCCACCCCGAACTGGCCGGCAAGGCCATGGTCAGCCAAAGCCTGACGGCCGAAAGTCGCAACGAACAAGGCCAGGCGGGGCTGACCGATTGCACACCGGCCGAGTTCGCGCACATCCAGCAATTGAACGCGGCCTACAACAGCAAGTTCGGCTGGCCGTTCATCATGGCCGTGCGTGGCCCGCGTGGGCTGGGCCTGCCGCGCAGCGAGATCATTGCGACCTTTGAGCGCAGGTTGGCCGGTCATCCCGATTTCGAGTTTGCCGAGGCGCTGCGCCACATCCACCGCATCGCAGAAATTCGCTTGAACGACAAGTTCTCCGTCACGCCCACACGCGGGCAACGCGTGTGGGACTGGGCAGAAGCGCTGGCGGTGCACAGCGACCCGGGCTTCAAGGAGGCCGGCCAGCTGACGGTGACGTATTTGACCGAAGCCCACCAGGCGGTGGCGCGGCAGCTGCAAACATGGATGCGCGAATGTGGCTTCGATGAGGTGCGGCTGGACGCCGTGGGCAATGTGGTGGGTGTCTATCACGGTGTGCACCACGGTAAAGGCGTCGCTTCCAAACGCCTGCTGACGGGCAGCCACTACGACACCGTGCGCAATGGCGGCAAATACGACGGTCGGCTGGGCATCCTGGTGCCGATGGTGTTGGTGGCCGAGTTGCATGCGGCGGGCCAGCGCCTGCCGTTTGGCATCGAAGTGGTGGGCTTTGCCGAAGAAGAAGGCCAGCGCTACAAGGCCACCTTTCTGGGCAGCGGCGCGCTGACGGGCGACTTCAATC
>JANMJI010000212.1:0-2182 GCA_031371275.1 Betaproteobacteria bacterium | reverse complement strand
CAGCAGCCGCGAGCTGTGTGGCGGCACCCATGTGCAGCGCACCGGCGACATCGGCCTCTTCAAGATCGTTGCCGAAGCTGGTGTGGCCGCGGGCATACGGCGTGTCGAGGCCGTCACCGGCAGCAATGCGCTGGCCTATGTGCAAGGTCTTGAGCGTGACGTCCGAGCGGCTTCAGCGTCACTTAAGGTGCCGGCTTGGGGCGGAATGGTGAACTTGGCAATTGACAACCTGCTCGATGAACGCAAGGCGCTGGAAAAGGAAATCACTGCGCTAAAGAGCAAGCTGGCGTCTTCGCAAGGTGACGAATTGCTGGCCCAGGCAGTGGACGTGAAGGGCGCGCATGGGTCCATCAAGGTGCTGGCCGCCGTGCTGCACGGCGCCGTTGCCAAGGCCCTGCGCGAATCCAAGGACAATCTCAAGGACAAGCTCAAGACGGCGGCCATCGTGCTGGCCGCAGTCGATGGCGGCAAGGTGCAGTTGGCCGCGGGTGTCACAGCCGACAGCATCGACCGAGTGAAGGCTGGCGAGTTGGTGAACTTCGTGGCGCTGCAGGTGGGCGGCAAAGGCGGCGGCAAACCCGACTTGGCGATGGCCGGCGGCAGCGATGCTGCGGCTTTGCCAGCGGCGCTGGCCAGCGTGGCGGGCTGGGTGGGCCAGCGCGTGTAGGCTTTGCCGACACGGCGCCCGCCAAACGGCGCGCAGGCATGAAAAAAGGGGGCCGAGGCCCCCTTTGTCGTTGTGCGACCGAATCCTCTAGAACTCGTACCGCGCCGTCACCTGCAGGCCCCACTGGCTTTCGCCCTTCACCTGCCGCAGCGTGTAATCGTCCACCGTATTGGCGACTGCATAGTTGTACTTGCCTTGGGCGTCGATGCCGTTGAAGTAAGCAAAACCGCGGCGCTGGCCACCGGCGCTGGCGAAGTTGACTTCGTTGATGCGGCCCCACTTCTTGTTCAGCAGGTTGCCAACGTTCAACAGGTCCAAAGACAGCACGCCCTTGTGCTGGCTGGTGAACCCAGGCACTTCCTGGCTCAGCCGCATGTCGAAGTTGTTGACCCATGGCGCGTAGGTGCTGTTGCGCGAGACGACACTGCCGCGTGCCTTGTCGAGGTCTTTGTAATTGCCGACGATGGACCAGAAGCGGTCTTCGTTCGGGTGGCTGGCTGCGGTGTCGCCGACGAACACCACCTCGCCCGATTGCGGGCCTTTGGGGATGTACATCAGGTCGTTGCCCGACACCGCGTCGCCGTTGGCGTCGTTCAGGTAGGTCCAGCTGTACGGCTTGCCACGACGCCCTTCATAGAACACGCCGAGACTGGTCTTGTATGTGCCGACGAAAGCCTGGCTCCAGTTCATCGCTGCGCTGACGCGGTCGCGTATCAGGTAGGCCGAATTGGCCGCCACGTCCTCGTTCGGGTTGAAGATAGAACGCGCGTTGAAGTTGGAGTTGGACACCGACGAAGTGAGCGGGCTGACTTCGGTGGCCCGGGTGTAGGTGTAGGCCACGTTCCAGCCAAAGCCGGCGCCATTGCCATTGCCCAGCGACAGCGTCATCGCGGTGCCGCTGCCCTTGTTCGACGCAGTCGCCAGCAGCACGTTGTTGAACCCCGCATTGCTCAGCGCACGGTTGCGGCCGCCAGCACAGGCGCCGGTGGTCAGCAGCGCGCCGTTGCTGGCAGACCAGCATGAAGGCGCGTAAGACTGTGGCGTGAAATACAGTTCGCGGCCATCGGGGCCGGTCTTGGTGGGCGCACCCAGGTTCAGGTGCTGGTAGTAGATGCCGGTCTTGACTTTGGTGAGCAGCACCTCGGCACTGGCGACGAGCCCCCACCACGGCAACTCGGCCTCCAACGCCAGGTTGGCTTTCCACACCGACGGTTGCGTCAGGCTGCTGTCGATGTAGTCGACATTGGGTGCCGGCGGCGACGCCCCGGTGAACTTGTTGATCGGCTGGGTATCGGGGTTGGCGCTGAACAGGCCGTCGTCAGGCGGGCAGGCGCTGAAGCCGCCGGTGCCGCAGCCGATCACGCCGGTGGCCACGCCGGTGTTCGAGTAGGGGTTCGAAATCCAGACGTTGGCGGCTGCGCCCTGGAACAAACCGACGCCGCCGCGCAATTGCATCCGGCGCTTGTCCTCGCCCTGCTCGAAACTGTAATTGAAGCCCAGCCGCGGTTGAAACAG
>JANMJI010000292.1:0-3218 GCA_031371275.1 Betaproteobacteria bacterium | reverse complement strand
GGTGCATTTGGAAAGAACACCATGAACCTGAATTCCGCAGAAATTTCCGAGCTCATCAAGAGCCGCATTGAAGGCCTGGCGGTCTCGGCCGACATCAAGAACCAGGGCACCGTGGTGTCTGTCACCGACGGCATCGTGCGTGTGCACGGGCTGAGCGATGTGATGGCCGGCGAGATGCTTGAATTTCCGGCCACTGCCAGCGGCCAGGCCACCTATGGCCTGGCGCTGAACCTCGAGCGTGATTCGGTCGGCGCGGTGATCTTGGGTGAATACGAACACATCAGCGAAGGCGATACCGTCAAATGTACGGGCCGCATTCTTGAAGTGCCGGTGGGCCCGGAATTGATAGGCCGCGTGGTCAATGCGCTGGGCCAGCCGATTGACGGCAAGGGCCCGATCAACGCCAAGATGACCGACGTGATCGAGAAGGTCGCACCGGGCGTCATCGCACGCAAGAGCGTTGACCAGCCGGTGCAGACCGGCCTGAAGTCGATCGATTCGATGGTGCCCATCGGTCGTGGCCAACGCGAACTCATCATTGGCGACCGCCAGACCGGCAAGACCGCGGTGGCGATTGACACCATCATCAACCAGAAGGGTCAGAACATGACCTGCGTCTACGTCGCGATCGGGCAGAAGGCCAGCTCGATCAAGAACGTGGTGCGTTCGCTGGAAGCCAATGGCGCGATGGACTACACCATCGTGGTCGCGGCCGGCGCGTCTGAATCAGCGGCCATGCAATATGTGTCGGCCTATTCGGGCTGCACCATGGGCGAGTACTTCCGCGACCGCGGCCAAGACGCGCTCATCATTTATGACGACCTGTCCAAACAGGCCGTGGCTTACCGGCAAGTGTCTTTGCTGCTGCGCCGCCCGCCGGGCCGCGAAGCCTATCCGGGCGACGTGTTCTATTTGCACAGCCGTTTGCTGGAACGTGCTGCTCGCGTGAACGTCGATTACGTCGAAAAGTTCACCAAGGGTGAGGTCAAAGGCAAGACGGGTTCACTCACCGCATTGCCGATCATTGAAACGCAGGCCGGTGACGTGTCGGCCTTTGTGCCCACCAACGTGATCTCGATCACCGACGGCCAGATCTTTCTGGAAACGTCGCTGTTCAACGCCGGCATCCGCCCCGCCATCAACGCCGGCATTTCGGTGTCGCGGGTGGGCGGTGCGGCGCAGACCAAGCTCATCAAAAGCCTGTCGGGCGGCATCCGTACCGACCTGGCGCAGTACCGTGAACTGGCCGCGTTTGCGCAGTTCGCGTCTGATCTCGATGCCGCCACGCGCAAGCAGCTGGACCGCGGCGCGCGCGTGACGGAATTGCTGAAGCAGGCGCAGTACAGCCCGCTGCCCATCAGCCTGATGGCGGCCACGCTGTTCGCCGTCAACAAGGGCTTTCTGGACGACATCGACGTGAAGAAGGTGCTGGGTTTTGAGCATGGCCTGCACCAGCATTTGAAGTCCAGCCACGCGGCACTGCTGGCCAAGCTGGAGAACGACAAGGCGATGGACAAAGGCGCTGAAGAAGAACTTTCGGGCGCTGTGGCCGCGTTCAAGAAGTCGTTCGCTTAACCCACCGCCAAGGAGAAAGACCATGGCGGTCGGTAAAGAGATTCGCGGCAAGATCAAATCGGTGGAGAACACCAAGAAGATCACCAAGGCCATGGAAATGGTGGCCGCATCAAAAATGCGCAAGGCGCAGGAACGCATGCGCGCGGCACGGCCTTACGCCGACAAGATACGCAACATCACCGCGCATTTGTCGCAGGCCAACCCAGAATACAAGTCGCCCTACATGCGTGATGTGGCGAAGGCGGGTGGCGCCAACGGGCAGGCGACCAAAGCCATTGGCTTCATCGTCGTCAGCACCGACAAGGGTTTGTGCGGCGGCCTGAACACCAACATCTTGCGTGCCGTCACGAACAAGATGAAGGACGTGCAGACCGCGGGCGGCAGCATCCAGGCGGTGGCCATCGGCAACAAGGGCTTCGGCTTCTTGAACCGCATCGGCGCCAACGTCATCAGCCACGCCACGCAGTTGGGCGACGCGCCGCAATTGGAAAAGTTGATTGGCCCGGTGAAGGTCATGCTTGACGCGTTTGTGGCCGGCAAACTGGACGCCGTGCACCTGTGCTTCACCAGCTTCATCAACACCATGAAGCAGGAACCGACGGTGGAGCAATTGCTGCCGTTAAGCGCCATGCGCCTGACGCAGACAGCGGCTGAAAAATCGGCCGAGGCGGGCAAGTACAGCTGGGACTACATCTACGAGCCAGACGCCGCGGCCGTCATCGACGACCTGCTCAAACGCTATGTCGAAGCGTTGGTCTTCCAGGCCGTGGCCGAGAACATGGCCAGCGAACAGAGTGCGCGCATGGTGGCGATGAAGGCGGCCACCGACAACGCGGGCACGCTGATTGGCGAGCTGAAGCTGGTCTACAACAAGTCACGCCAGGCGTCGATCACCAAGGAATTGAGTGAAATAGTCAGCGGCGCCGCAGCCATTAGCGGATAGACCCGGCCCCAAGACCGCCTTGCGGCGGTCGCCCCCCAAGGGGAGCAAATCGCCTTGGGACGGCCCGGCGCCGATTTGGAACAAATCTAGCAAGAAGGACAAACAAATGTCGCAAGGAAAAATTGTTCAGTGCATCGGCGCCGTGGTCGACGTGGAATTTCCGCGCAATGCCATGCCGAAGATCTATGACGCACTGAAGCTCGAAGGCACGGCGTTGACGCTGGAAGTGCAGCAGCAATTGGGTGACGGCGTGGTGCGAACCATCGCTTTAGGCTCATCCGACGGCCTGCGCCGCGGCCTGATGGTCAGCAACACGGGCGCCAACATCACGGTGCCGGTGGGCAAGGCCACGCTGGGCCGCATCATGGACGTGCTGGGCAACCCCATCGACGAACGCGGCCCGGTGGACCAGACGCTGACCGCGCCCATCCACCGCAAGGCGCCGGCCTATGACGAGTTGAGCCCGTCACAAGAACTGCTGGAAACCGGCATCAAGGTCATCGACTTGATCTGCCCGTTTGCCAAGGGCGGCAAGGTCGGCCTGTTCGGCGGCGCCGGCGTCGGCAAGACCGTGAACATGATGGAACTCATCAACAACATCGCCAAGGCGCACAGCGGCTTGAGCGTGTTTGCGGGCGTGGGCGAACGCACCCGCGAGGGCAACGATTTCTATCACGAGATGGCCGATTCGGGCGTCGTG
>JANMJI010000033.1:0-6472 GCA_031371275.1 Betaproteobacteria bacterium | reverse complement strand
GCCCTTGAAATAGGCCGAGAAGGCGCGGTCGAACTTGTCGAACTGGGCTTCGTCCTTGACCAGACTGGTGCGCGCCAGGTAGTAGAACTGGTCTACCGATTGGTCGATGACACCGGCCTGCATGGCTTGCAACAGCGTCAGGAATTCCTTCACGCTGACCTTCAGCTTGGCCGCGCGCAGGGTGTAGAAAAAGTCGATCAGCATGGTGTGTAGACCTTGGTGTGCGCGCGCATGTTCAGCGCAGCCAATTCTCGACGCGCAGGCCGGGCACGCGGGTGTATTCGCGCACATTGCCGGTCACCACGGTGAGGTCTTCGGCCAGGGCATGCGAGGACAGCCACAAATCATTCGCTCCTATGGGAGTGCCGCGTTTTTCCAGATGCGTGCGGGTCCGCGCGTAGTGCGGCACCACGCTTGCCTGCAGGGCCACGACAGGAAGAATGTGCAACAGCCGTGCGATGCGTGTGGCCAGAGCCGCGCTGACCGTGCGCCGCTCCAGACCGAAGGCGATCTCGGCCCAGGTGATAACTGACAAGCCAACAGTGCCCGATGGCAATTCGGTCAGGCGCTGGGTCGCGGTGGCGCTGGTCTGGCGTGCAATAGCGCTGAAAACGTCAGCATCGAGCAGTAAGCGCAACACGCTGGCGGCTTCTCAACGCGCAGGCTTACCCGCTTGCCGGGCCGCTTTGCGCGGCGCTTCGGGTTCGCTGAAAAGTGCATCCCAATCGCGCTCTTGTTGAGGTTGCGGTTCCTTGATGGCCGCCAGCATCGCTTCCATCTCGGCGTGGTCTTGTTCGGTCAGTGGCGGCAAGTCAGCGAACGCCTCCTTCAGCATCTCTCCCACCGTACGCGGCTTCTCACGCAACACCACTTCGTTGCCGCGGCGGAAAATCTCCACCGTCTTGCTCTTGAAGCGAAAGTCTTTGGGCAGGCGCACGGCCTGGCTGTTGCCGGACTGGAAAACGGTGGTCTCGGTCATGGCGCGCCCCTTTGTTGACTTCGGATATGCGGCAAGTGTATACGGCCAGTGTATACGGCCGTGTTGGCCCCCGTCATGGCGAACTACTTCTTGGTCTTGATGCCCGGGTCGTGGCGCTTGAGCCAGTCGAAGAACTCGGTGAACCACAGCCGGCTGTTGCGGGGCTTCAGGATCCAGTGGTTTTCATCAGGGAACCACAGCAGGCGCGCATCCACCCCACGGGCTTTCAGCGTGTTGTAGTAGGCCAGGCCTTGCGCATCGGGCACGCGGTAGTCCAGCGCGCCGTGTATCACCAGCGTCGGCGTGTTCATGTTCGCGGCAAAGTTGTGCGGGCTTTGGGCCTGCACCCGCGCCATATCGTCCCAGTACCAGCCGCCCAATTCCTTGGCATGCCAGTAATAGGCGTCGTCGGCAAACATGCCCACCCAGTCGTAGCAGCCGGCGTGGCACACGTAAGCCTGGTAGCGGCCGCCAGGCCCGCCCGGCAGGTGGCCGTTCATCCAGGCGACCATGAAGCCACCGTAGCTGCCGCCGCTGGCAAACACACGTTTTTTGTCGGCCCAGGGTTTTTTCAGCAGCCAGTCGGTGCCGGCTTCCACGTCCTGCAATTCCAGTTCGCCCCAGCGGTGGGTGATGCTGTCAAGAAACGCAAAACCGAAGCCGCTGCTGCCGTGGTAATTCACACTGGCCACAACATATCCCTGCGCGGCAAAGACCTGAAGGTTCCAGCGGTAGTGCCAATTGTCGCCGGGGCCGGTGTGCGGGCCGCCGTGGATGCTGTGCATCACCGGGTACTTCTTCTTGGCGTCGAAGCCCGGTGGGTAGACGACCCACATCTGCACATCGTCGCCTTCGGCTGGGGTCTTGCGGTCTGATGAAGTTTCGGCCGGAGTTTCGGCCGAAGTTTCGGCATTCGCGCCTTTGAGCCAGACCTCTTCGACCTTGCCGAAAGCCAGCGTGTCCAGCAGTTCGTCGTTGAATTTTTCCAGCCGCCGCGGTGCAACGCCTGGCAGGTGGGCATGGATGCGGCCGGGGTTCAATGCGCTGTCGGTCAGTGTCGCCAACGTGCCCGCGGCCTTGTCGAAGCCGCCCAGCCAGCCGCCTTGCACCACGATCTCGGCGCGCCGGTCGGGCAGATCGAAGCGCCACAGATGCGTGCGGCCTTTTTGCTCGGCCGGGAACAGCACGGCCTGGCCGTCTTCTTCCCACAGCAGCGGGGCGTGTACATCGTGGTCCCATTGCCCGCTGACCACGTCCCAGGTGTTGTCGCCACGGTCCCACACCGCCAGGTGCGATGGCATGGTGTGCTTGATGGCCTGGTGGCTGGCGGTGAAGGCGACGCGGCTGCCGTCGGGGCTGTAGCGCGGCGTGCCCATGTCCCATTCGGCGTCTTGCACCAACACCTGGGTCTTGCCACTTTTGATGTCCATCTCGGCCAGCGCGAAGCGACCATCACCCCGTTTTTCTGCTGCGGGGTCGAAGGCGAAAACCAGGCGTTTGCCGTCGGCTGAGATGTCGAAGTGGTCGGCGTTGGGCTCGGCCCGGCCGAGTTCATAGCCAGTGCCCTCGAACAGATCGCGCACTTTCGCGGGCCCGCCGTTCTTGCCCAGCTCCAGCAGGTGCAAATGCGGCACGCGGCCCATCGGCAGGTTGCGGTCCCAGTGGCGGTATTGCGCTTGGCTGGTGACGTAGCCCGTTTCCTTGCGGTCCTTGAATTCCTTGTGCTTTTTGGCCTGCGCCTTGCTGCCTTTCAGATCGGGCCAGACCCAGCTGATGAAGACCACGCGCTGGCCGTCTGGCGCCCAGCGAAAGCCTTCCACGCCAGTGGCGACATCGGCTGCGCGGTGGGCCTCGCCGCCATCGGGGGCGATCAAGTAAAGCTGGGGCTCGCCGTCCTTGCCACCCTCTTGCTCGCGCTTGGCGGTGAAGGCAATCAGGTCGCCGCGTGGGCTCCAGCGCGGCGTGCCGTCCTTCTCACCGGCGCTCGTCAAACGCCGCGCTTGGCCGCCCAGCGTGGACAGCAACCACAGCGACGACTGCCCCTTGTTTTCGGCCATCGAAAAGCGGGTCAGCGTGGCCACCGCCTGCGCGCCGTCTGGCGCCAGGCTGGGCGCGCCCAGGCGTTCGATGTTCCAAAGGTCTTCAACGGTGATGGGCTTCTTGCGGGCCATGGGGCTTGTCTCCGGAAATCGGTTCTGGGTTCTTGTTCAAGTGGCGGCGCCGTTCAGCGCGGGCGGCTCAGCTGGTGTTCCAGGTGCGCCTTCACCTCGGGCCATTCGCCAGCGGCCAGGCTGTACATCACGGTGTCGCGCACGCTGCCGTCGCGGCGCAACGCGTGGTGGCGCAGCACGCCGTCTTTCCTGGCACCCAGACGTTCGATGGCACGTTGGCTGGCGAAGTTGTAGTTGTCGGTGCGCCAGCCCACCAGTTGCGCACCCAGGGTCTCGAAAGCGTGCTGCATCAGCAGCCACTTGGTGATGGTGTTGACGGCGCTGCGCTGCTGGCTGCTGGCGTACCAGGTGTAGCCGATCTCCAGCCGGTCGACCGCCGGCACGATGTCGTGGTAGCTGCTGCTGCCCATCACTTCGCCAGTTAGGCTGTTGAGCACGGCAAACGCGAAGCGGTGGCCTTCATCGCGCATGCGCAGGGCGGTTTCAATGTAGCTGCGGGTCTGCTCGGGTTCGGGCACCGAAGTGACGCGCAAATTCCACAACGCACCATCGGCCGCCGCGGCGGCCAGGCCCGCAACGTGCTCCAGGCCCAGCGGCACCAAGCGCACAAGACCGCGTGCCAGCGCGACGGGCACAACAGCCTGCATCAGCGGTTGTGCTTCTGCATGAACACGAGCTTCTCGAACAGCGTCACGTCCTGTTCGTTTTTCAGCAGCGCGCCCACCAGCGGCGGCACGGAAACTTTCTCGTCCTTGCTTTGCAGCGCATCCAGCGGAATGTCTTCGGCCACCAGCAGCTTCAGCCAGTCCAGCAGTTCGCTGGTGCTGGGTTTCTTCTTCACGCCGGGCAGGTTGCGCACGTCGTAAAAAGTCTTCAACGCGGCGGCCAGCAAGTCTTTCTTCAGCGTCGGGAAATGCACGGCCACGATGGCGCGCATGGTGTCGGCGTCAGGGAACTTGATGTAGTGGAAGAAACACCGGCGCAGGAACGCGTCGGGCAGTTCCTTCTCGTTGTTCGAGGTGATGAAGACAATGGGCCGGTGTTTGGCCTTCACCAGTTCGCGCGTCTCGTAGACATAGAATTCCATGCGGTCGATTTCACGCAGCAAATCATTCGGGAATTCGATGTCGGCCTTGTCGATTTCGTCGATCAACAGTGCCACCGGCTGCTCGGCCGTGAAGGCCTGCCAGAGCACACCCTTGACGATGTAGTTGCGGATGTCCTTGACCTTTTCCGCACTTTCAACGGCCGCCAACTGGCTGTCCCGCAGCCGGCTCACAGCGTCGTATTCGTACAGGCCCTGCTGGGCCTTGGTGGTGCTTTTGATGTGCCATTGCAGCAGCGGCAGCTTCAGCGCGCTGGCCACTTCTTCGGCCAGCATGGTCTTGCCGGTGCCGGGTTCGCCCTTCACCAGCAGCGGGCGTTGCAGCGTCACCGCGGCGTTCACGGCCAGCATCAGGTCTTGCGTGGCGACGTATTGGTCAGAGCCTGTGAACTTCATCGTGCGGGGGTGCGCGCAAGCGCTCTGCAAAGGGCTCAGGCCAGTATAAGGGGCCCCTATACTCCGCCGTTGCGGTGCAGCAAACGTGCCGCGCCGTTCGACGACCCAACCCCCCTCCTTGATGATGAGCAAAGCGACTACCCTTTTGCTGGCGCTGGCCGGTGCCCTGTCCACCCTGGTTGGCGCCCATGCGCAGGACGCCGCCGCCGGGGCCCAAAAGGCGGCCATGTGCATCGGCTGTCATGGCATCTACGGTTACCAGTCCAGCTTTCCTGAAGTCCACAAGGTGCCGATGATTTCCGGCCAGAACGCCAAGTACATCGTGGCCGCGCTCACCGCCTACAAGAAGGGCGAACGCAAGCACCCGACCATGCGCGCCATTGCCGGGTCGATGACCGATGCCGACATGGCCGACCTGGCAGCGCACTACGAAAAACATGGCGCAGCACCCGCATCACCGGCGGTGAAGCTGGTGGCCGACACGCCCGCTTTGCAGCCTTCACCCGAAGTGGCGGCGCTCCTGGCCAAGGGCGCATGCGTGTCCTGCCACGGCAGCAACTTCAGCAAACCCATCGATGCGTCCTACCCCAAGCTGGCCGGGCAGCACCCTGACTATCTGGCCGCCGCACTGCGCGCCTACGCCACCACCGGCAACCCCAATGTCGGCCGCGGCAACGCCATCATGGCCGGGCAGGTCAAGCAGTTCAAGCGCGAAGAACTGAAGGCCATGGCGGCCTACATCGGTGCGCTGCCGAGTGAATTGCACACCGTGCCGCAAAGCAAGTTCCGCTGAAGCGGCGGTGTTCAAAAGCAAGGGCCTGCATGGCAACATGGGGCCCTTTTTTCATGGACGGCCCACCGGCTGCAAGGTGACGTGATGGACACTCGCACTGCCCCAGCCACCCTAGACACGCCACCCACGCCACCCACGCTCCCCCCGCCACCCCCGCTGCGCCAGTTCGACGATCTGCCCGGCCCACGCGGCATCCCTGTCTTCGGCAACCTGCTGCAGGTGCAATCAACCCGCCTGCACCTGCAGCTGGAACAGTGGTGCGAAGAGTTCGGCCCGCTGTTCAAACTGCGCCTGGGCCCGCGCCGGGTGGTGGTGGTGGGCGACCACGAACTGGTGGCCGCCGCGCTGCGCGACAGGCCCGACGGCTTTCGCCGCACCATGAAGCTGGAACAGGTGTGGACAGAGATGGGCCTGCTGGGTGGTCTGTTCGGCGCCAGCGGTGAGACATGGAAGCGCCAGCGCCGCATGGTCATGGCCGGTTTCGACCCCGCACATGTCAAGCGTTATTACCCGGCGCTGCAGCGTGTGGCGCAGCGCCTGGGCGGGCGCTGGCAGCGCGCGGCGCAACAGCGCACGGTGATAGACCTGCAGGCCGACCTGATGCGCTACACCGTCGACGCCATTGCCGGCCTGGCCTTTGGCGCCGAGGTCAACACGCTGGAATCCGACGAAGACGTGATCCAGAGGCACCTGAACCGCATTTTCCCGGCCGTCTTCAGCCGCATCTTTGCGCCGCTGCCGATGTGGCGCTGGTTTCCGTCTGCTGCCGACAAGGCCTTGCTGCGCAGCGTGGCCGAGGTCAACGCCGCGGTCGGCGGTTTCATCGTTCAGGCGCGCGCACGCCTGGCCGCCAACCCCGGCCTGCGCATCACGCCCGCCAACCTGCTGGAAGCCATGCTGGTGGCCGCCGATGAGCCCGACAGCGGCATGGACGACAAGCAGGTGGCGGGCAACGTGCTCATCATGCTGCTGGCCGGTGAAGACACCACCGCCAACACCGTGGCCTGGATGGTGCATCTGCTGTGGCA
>JANMJI010000017.1:0-13214 GCA_031371275.1 Betaproteobacteria bacterium | reverse complement strand
TTCGCTGCCGGCGATGGACTGGAACACCAGATCGACCGGCACGCCGGCGTCCATCAGCCGCAGCGTGTTGCTGACATGCGTGAGCACGCAGCCCTGGGTCGGGATGGCGTGGCGCTGTATCACTTCGTCCAGCAGGCGCAGCAGGCCACCGATGACGGCCAGGCTGTCGCTGGCCGGGTTGATGCCGATGCAGGCGTCGCCGCAGCCGTACATCAGGCCGTCCAGCATCGAAGCGGCGACGCCGCGCAAATCGTCGGTGGGGTGGTTGGGTTGCAGGCGCACGGCCAGGTGGCCGGGCAAGCCGATGGTGTTGCGAAAGGCCGTCGTCACCTGGCACTTCTTCGCCACCAGCATCAGGTCTTGGTGGCGCATCAGCTTGCACACCGCGGCGGTCATTTCGGGCAGCAGGCCGGGGGCCAACGCGCGCAGCGCTTCGGTGCTGGCCTGGTCGCTCAACAGCCAGTCGCGGAAGGCGCCGACCGTCAGGTGCGACACCGGCGCAAAGGCCGCGGCGTCGTGCGTGTCGATGAGCAGCCGCGTCACTTCATCGGCTTCATACGGCAGCAGCGCCTCGTTCAGAAAATGGGCCAGCGGCAGGTCAGCCAGCGCCAGCCGCGCGGCCATGCGTTGCGCTGAAGTTTCTGCGGCCAGGCCGGCCAACATATCACCCGAACGCAGTGGTGTGGCGCGCGCCAGCAGCGTCTTCAGATCGTTGAAGTGGTGGACACGGCCACCGACGGTGTGCTGCCAGGCCATGGTGCGATCAGACTAGCAGATGGTAGGCCCGGGCAGCGCGTCGAAGACGCGAGGGCGGGGCGGCCGGCGCGGCTTGAACGCCCACTTCCAGCGCCTGTTCCTGCAGCCATGCGGCCAGCGCCTGCACCGCCGGCTTGCGGCCCGCCGCAGCTTCCACCACCAGCACATAACCGCGCGCCGAAGTGGTGGCACCTTTGAGTGGAGCCACCAGCGCACGTTGTTTCAGCAGCCTGTCTACCAGCGGGTGGCGGCCCAGCACGACCCCCTGCCCGGCCACGGCGGCGGCCACCGCGGTGTCGTAGTTGGTGAAGGTCAGCAGCGCGGCAGGCTCCAATTCACCCGCGCCCACGGCCTGCAACCACGACTGCCATTCCAGCGGCATGCCCGACGCGCCGGTGGGCGCGGCCTGCAACAGCGTGTGGTGGCGCAGGTCGGCCGGGGTCTTCAAGGGCGGTGCGCCCTTTTTCAGCAGCGCCGGCGCGCACACGGGCTGCACCGATTCACCAAACAACGGCAGCCCGCCGCCCGTGCCAGTGCCCGTGCCCGTGCCCGTGCCAGTGGCAGTGCCAGTGCCGAGCGCCACGTAGCGGATGGCGATATCGAAGTTCTCGGCGGCCATGGCGCGCAGCTGGTGTGCAGCGTCGATGCGCACGTCAATGCCCGGGTGTTTGGACAAGAAACCCGCCAGCCGCGGTATCAACCACAGCGCCGCCAGGCCCGGCGTGGTGGTCAGCGACAGCACCTCGCGCCGGCGCGGCGCGCGGATGTGGGCCACCGCTTCACGCACGCCGGCCAGCGCCACGGCCACCGCGGCGGCCAGGCGGCGGCCGTCGTCGGTGAGGTCGAGCGCGCGGTGGCGGCGCTTGAACAGCGGCGCGCCCAGGTCTTCTTCCAGCGCGGCCACCTGCCGGCTGACGGCCGACTGGGTGAGGAAGTGTTCGGCCGCGGCCTTGGTGAAGGACAGGTGGCGCGCGGCAGCATCAAAGACCGCCAGGCGGTCCATCGGCGGCAGGCGGTGCGGGTCTTTTTGCATGTGCTGGCGGAATGCATGCGATTCTAAATGATCGTTTGAACGCGAGGCGTTGGCGGGCGAATATCGCTGCACCTTGAACCCCATACCCGTGGTTCAAGGATGCATCTGGAGCATGTCAATGAACACACTGTCGCTGCTGTCCCTGCCACTGTCGCTGCCGCTGTCGCTGCTGACCCTGCCGCTGTCGCTGCCGCCTTCTCTTCCATTCGCGCGTCGCCTGCGCCGCGACCAGTTCCTGAGCCTGCAACCCCGCCAGCCGGTGTGCCTGCGTGCAGAACGCGGCACGCTGTGGGTGACGGTGGACGGCGAGTTGGCCGACATCCAGCTCAACGCCGGCGAAAGCCGCCAGTTCGGCCGCCGCACGCGCCTGCTGGTGGGCGCTTTGGGCGGCGATGCCGTGCTCACCGCCGTGCCGGTGGGCCACACGCCGCCGGCCTGGCACCAGCGGCTGTGGCAATGGCTGGCGCCTGTGGGCCAGACCGACAGCGCCAGAATGCGCGCATGCCAAGCCCTGCCGATGCCCATGCCATCACCGAAGCCACCGAAGCCACCGAAGCCGCCGCAGCCATCACCCACGACGTTGTGATCCTGGGCGCTGGCATGTCCGGCGTGTGTACGGCCATCGAATTGAAACGCGCCGGCCGGCACAATTTCGTGGTGCTCGAAAAATCGGCCGGCCTGGGCGGCACCTGGTGGAGCAACCGCTACCCCGGGGCCCATGTCGATGTGCCAGCGCCGCTGTACTGCTTTTCTTTCGAGCCCAACCCGCGCTGGCAGCGCCGCTTTGCCGCCGCGGCCGAGATCCAGGCCTACATGGCGCATTGCGCCGACAAGTACGCGCTGCACCCGCACCTGCGTCTGGGCTGCGCCATCACCGCTGCGCGTTTTGACGAAAACAGCGGCCTTTGGCACATCGAAGTGGCGGGCGGCCCAGCGCTGCGTGCACGCTTTTTCGTATGCAGCACCGGGCCTTTGAGCGTGGCGCGCTGGCCCGCCATTCCAGGGCTGGAAAGTTTCGCCGGCACGCGGCTGCATTCGGCCCACTGGAACGCCGATGTGGCCTTGAAAGGCCGCCGCGTGGCCGTCATCGGCAGCGGTTCCACCGCAGCACAACTGGTGCCGCCACTGGCCCAACAGGCGGCGCATTTGCATGTCTTCCAGCGCACCGCCAACTGGGTGCTGCCACGCATGGACAGGCGCTACGGCCGCGCCGACCAACTGCTGGCCCAGCTACCGCCCTATGCCCGAGCCGTGCGCGCTTTCTGGACGCAGCTACTGGAACTGGGGCGGCGTGGTTTTGACGAAGGCACGCGGATGCGCAAACACATGCTGCGCATGGCGCAGGCCCATCTGCGCCGCGGCGTGGCCGACGAAGGCCTGCGCCAGCGCCTTCGGCCACCCTATGCGCTGGGCTGCAAACGCATCATTTATTCGAACGACTACTACCCCACGCTGGCCCAGCCGCAGGTGGAATTGGTGACCAGCGCCATCAGCCATGTCACGCCGCAAGGCATCGTCACCGCCGACGGGCGCGAACACGCGCTGGACGTGCTGGTGTGTGCCACCGGCTTTGACGTGCAGCACGCGCTGGCCGTGCCCATCACCGGCCGCGGTGGTGCGCTGCTGGCCGACGCCTGGGCGCAAGGCCCACAAGCGCATCTGGGCCTGAGCGTGGCGGGCTTCCCCAATCTGTTTCTGATGCTCGGTCCCAACACCGCCACCGGCCACACGTCGACGCTGCTGTTCATCGAACCCGGCGTGCGCTGGGCGCTGCGCGCGATGTCCGAAGTGCAGCGCCGCGGCCAGCGCTGGCTGGACCTGAAGCCCGAGGTGATGCAGGCTTTCAATGACGCTTTGCAAGCGCGGCTGAAGACTTCGGTGTGGGCCGGCTGCCGCAGCTGGTACCGCGCCGACAGTGGCCGCAACATCGCCATCTGGCCCGGGTTCACGCGCGAATACGTGCGCGCCGTGCAGGCCGAGCGCTTCGATGACTTCACGTTTGCCTGAGCCCCGCGCACCGCGCGCAGGGGCAGGCGGGTGGCCGCGACACCAACCTGTGGCCTAATCGCGGGTTCTTTGCCAGCAATATCCCGGAGCCTGTCATGGCCAACAAAATCAGAACCGAAGCCGATGTCCGCGCCACGCCGCGCCCTCCCGCCCCCATCGGCGTGACCATCACCCTGCGCAAGGGCCAGAAAAGCAGCCTGGAGCGCGGCGCCCACACCCGCAGCAAGAAGAACCCCGGCAAGCGCCCGAAAAAGGGTGGCTGACCGCTGCCGCGCAGCACCCGCCCACGCGGGCCTGCGCAGCACCCCGGCCCGTCGGCACTGACGCACGGTCTGGCAGCAGCGACATGCTGCGAATCACCGAACTCCGCCTGCCTCTGGACCATCCAGAGGCCGCTCTGCGTATGGCCGTCTGCACACGCCTGGGCGTGGCCGATGGCGCGCTGAAGCAGTTCACCATCGTCAAGCGCGCCTGGGATGCCCGCAAAAAAACGGCCGTGGTGCTGAGCTACACCATCGACTGCGAAGTCGATGACGAAGCCGCCGTGTTGAACCGTTTACAGCCCCACCCGCATGTGCGTGCGGCGCCCGACACCCGCTACAAACCCGTGGCCCATGCGCCGGCCGATTTCCACGCCAGCGGCCGGCCGCGCCCGGTAGTTATCGGCTTCGGGCCTTGCGGCATTTTCGCGGCGCTGGTCCTGGCCCAGATGGGGCTGCGTCCGCTGGTGCTGGAACGTGGCAAGGCGGTGCGTGAACGCACCAAAGACACCTGGGGTCTGTGGCGCCAAGGCGTGCTGAACCCGGAATCGAACGTGCAGTTTGGCGAAGGCGGCGCCGGCACCTTCAGCGACGGCAAACTGTGGAGCCAGATCAGCGACCCGCGCCACCTGACACGCAAGGTGCTGACCGAATTCGTGGTCGCCGGCGCGCCCGAAGAAATCCTCTTTGTTGCCAAGCCGCACATCGGCACCTTTCGCCTGGTGGGCGTGGTGGAAAAGATGCGTGCCGAGATCGAAGCGCTGGGTGGCGAAATACGCTTCGGGCAGCAGCTAGTGGATGTGTTGATCGAAACTGCGCCGGGCAATGGCACGCGGCAGATCCGCGGCATCACCCTGGCCAGCGGCGAACACATCGCAGCCGACCATGTCGTGCTGGCGCTGGGCCACAGCGCCCGCGACACCTTTGCCATGTTGCAGCGGCGGGGTGTGTTCCTCGAAGCCAAACCGTTTTCAATCGGCTTTCGCGTCGAACATCCGCAGGGCCTGATAGACCGCGCACGTTTCGGGCCGAGTGCCGGCCACCCCATCCTGGGCGCTGCCGATTACAAGCTGGTGCACCACGCTGCCAACGGCCGCGCGGTCTACAGCTTTTGCATGTGCCCGGGCGGCACGGTGGTGGCGGCCACGTCTGAAGCAGGGTGCGTCGCCACCAACGGCATGAGCCAGTACTCGCGCAACGAACGCAACGCCAATGCCGGCATCGTGGTCGGCATCACCCCGCAAGATTACCGGCAGGACGGCAAACATGACGGCGCAGTGAACCCGCTCGACGGCGTGGCCTTCCAGCGCCAATGGGAAAGCCGTGCGTTCGAACTGGGCGGTGGCGCCTACCGCGCACCGGGCCAACTGGTGGGCGACTTCCTGCGCCGCCAGCGCAGCAGCACACTGGGCGCCGTGATGCCTTCCTACCAGCCCGGCGTTTTTCTCACCGACCTGGCCGACCCGCAGCGCCCCAGCCTGCCCGGCTATGCGCTGGACGCGATACGCGAAGCGCTGCCCGCGTTCGAGCGCCAGATCAAAGGTTTTGCGATGCCCGATGCGGTGCTGACGGGCGTGGAAACACGCACCTCGTCGCCGCTGCGCATGACCCGCGGGCGCGACCTGCAAAGCCTGAACGTGCAAGGGCTCTACCCGGCCGGTGAAGGCGCGGGCTATGCCGGCGGCATCATGTCGGCCGGGGTGGACGGCATTGAAGTGGCCGAAGCGGTGGGGCGCAGTCTGCTGGGCGCTGCGGCGGCGGCTGCGGCAACTGCAGCAGCGCGCTGAAGCACAGGCTCAGTCGTGAGCGGCTTCGCTCTCATGCCAGCCGCCCAAGACCCAGTTCGAGCAGCCCGCCATCAACGCAAACAGCAGCACGCCGGTCAAGGCAATCAGCAGCAGCGCGGCAAACATGCGCGGGATGTTGAGCTGGTAGCCGGCCTGCAATATCTGGTAGGCCAGCCCGGTGCCGGTGCCCCCCGTGCCGGCGACGAATTCAGCCACCACCGCGCCTATCAAGGCCAGGCCCGAACTGATGCGCAGGCCGACGAAAAAATAGGGCAGGGCCGAAGGAATGCGCAACCGCACCAGCGTTTGCCAGCGCGTGGCGTGGTGCAACTTGAAGAAGCTCAAGAGCCCCGGGTTGACGCTGCGCAGGCCCAACGTGGTGTTGGCGATGATCGGGAACAAGGCCACCAGCGTGGCGCAGATCACCAGTGAAGCTGTCGGGTCTTTGACCCAGATGATGATGAGCGGCGCAATGGCCACGATGGGCGTCACCTGCAGCAGCACGGCGTAAGGGAACAGCGCGGCTTCAATGGCGCGGTTTTGCACGAAGGCAAAGGCGATGAGCACGCCCAGCAGCGTGGCGCACAAGAACGCCAACAGCGTGATCTTCAGCGTCGTCAGCAAGGCGCCGAACAGCAGGCCGGCGTCTGCCACCAAAGCCTGGGCCACGCGCAGCGGTGAAGGCACCAGGAACACCGGCACATCGAAGACCGTGACCCCCGTTTGCCACAGCACCAGCAGCAGCACGGCCACGGCGATGGGGCCCCACACTTTATGCGTGAGCCCGCCCATCACGGTGCAGCACCGCTGGCGCGTTGCAGGCTGTCTTGCAGGCTTCGCGCATAGTGGCTGAAACGGGTGGACACCCGAAAACCCGGCTCGCGCGGATAGGGTTCGTCGATCACCAGTTCGTCGGCCACACGCCCGGGCCGCGCGGCCATCACCAGCACCCGCTGCGACAGGTAGACGGCCTCGAAAATCGAGTGCGTGACGAAGATCACCGTCAGCTTCTGGCGCTGCCAGACCTCGAGCAAATCGCTGTCCAGCCGGTTGCGCGTGATCTCGTCCAAAGCGCCGAATGGCTCGTCCATCAGCAGCAACTGCGGCTGCGTCACGAGCCCACGGGCGATGGACACGCGCATCTGCATGCCACCACTCAGTTCGCGCGGCAGGTTTTGGGCGAAGGCTTGCAGGCCCACTTGCTGCAACGCGGCCTGCACACGCGGCGCGGCTTCGGCATCGGGCACACCGGCCAGGTCCAGCGGCAGGCGCACGTTGGCGTCTACCTTGGCCCAGGGCATCAGGGTGGCTTCCTGGAATACAAAGCTCATACGGTGGCCGCTGCGTGCTGCGGGGTTGTGCGCAGTGTCAAGCGGCTGGCCCCACAGGCGCAGGCTGCCGGCGCTGGGCTGCAGCAGGCCAGCCACCATCTTCAAGAGCGTGCTCTTGCCGCAGCCGCTGGGGCCCAGCAGCGTCAGGAACTCACCCTCTTGCACCCGCAGATGCACGGGCAGCAGGGCCTGGGTGCCGTTGGGGTAGGTTTTCTCGGCGCCCGCCACTTCCACCGCAGGCAGCGCGCCATCGGCCACGCCGTTCAACAGCCCGGTCATCAAGGCAAGATCTTCAAGTCCTTGACGAACTCGGTGGTGTAGGTGCGTTTGAGATCCACCTTGGCCGGGTCCAGCAGCTTCATGGCCACCATCATGTCGAAGGTTAGTTTCATGCGCGCGTCGGTGATGATGCCGACGCCCAGGGTGGCCGCGTCACCGCCAAAGACCATGCCACTGTCGTTCATCAGCTTGATGCCCACGGCGATGCGGTCGTCGGTCATGGCCGGGTTGTCGCGTTTGATGAGCACGTTGGCCGCCGTCGGGTTGCCCTTCAAATAGCCCTTCCAGCCTTCCATGCTGGCCTTCACGAACGCGGCCACAGCCTTGGGTTTTTCCTTGATGGTTTTTTCCATGCAGACGATGGTCGTGCTGTAGGGCGGCCAGCCGTGGTCTGACATCAAAAACACGCGCGGCTTCAACTTCGATTCTTTTTCAATCGAATACGGCTCGCTCGACAAATAGCCCTGCTGCACCACGTTGCTGTCGGCCATGAAGGGCTGGATGTTGAAGGTGTAGGGCCGGCGCTGCGTGTCGTCCAGCTTGTACTTGGCCTTCAGCCAGGGCCAGTAGGTGGTGTTGGCGGCGGCAGAAACCAAAATGGTCTTGCCCTTCAGGTCTTCCAGTTTCTCGAACTTGCCGGGGTGGCCAATCAGCACCTGCGGGTCTTTCTGAAAGGCCGCGGCCACCGTCATGCTGTGTATGCCTTGCTCCCAGCCAGCGAAGGTCTGCATGTCGTAGCCCATCACGCAGTCGGTCTGGCCGGCGGCCAGCAACTGCATGATGTTGACCTGCGGGCCACCCATTTTCAGCGCCACGTCCAGCCCGGCTTTCTTGTACAGGCCGTTCGCCAGCGCCTGGTAGAAGCCACCATGTTCGGCCTGGGCATACCAGTTGGTGGTGAAACTGAATTTTTGCTGCGCTTGCGTTTGCGCTGGTGCTTGCGCCTGTGCTTGCGCCTGTGCTTGCGCCTGTACTTGCATCTGCGCTCGTGTGGGCGCGGCGGCACATGCGGCCAGGGCCAGCAAGGCCAGCGTGCGGACGGTGTGTGGCATCAAGACTCCTTTGCGGTGTGATGGCCGCGTGGCCGGCCGCAAGGCCTGTGCCAACAGCGCCAGCAGCCACAGCAACCCTGCCGAACTGTACGGCGCAGCGGCCGGGTAAAGTCGCGCCCGCCTTGAAAGCCCACGCGGGGCTGGCTGGAGAAACAAACATGTTCAACCTGAACGACAGCATCGTGGTCATCGGTGGTGGCCACGCCGCCGCACAACTGTGCAGCGGCCTGGCCGCGGCAGGGCTGGGTGCGCATGTCCACCTGGTGTGCGAAGAGACCGAGCTGCCCTACCACCGCCCGCCCTTGTCCAAGGCCTATCTGAAAAACCCGGCCGAAACCTTGCAGCCGCTGCGCAGCGCAGCCTGGTACGCCGAAGCCGGCATCACCGTGCACCTGGCCGACGCGGCCGTGGCCATCAACCCTGCCACCCGCAGCGTGCGCCTGCACAGCGGGCACGAGCTGGCCTATACACAACTGGTGCTGGCCACAGGCACCCGCGCAAGGCGGCTGCCGCACTTGCCCGACAGCCTGACCAACGTGGCCACGCTGCGCACCGCCGCCGACGCCCAACGCCTGCGCACGCTGCTGGCTACTTTGCTTGACACCGGCCAGCCGCTCACCGTGCTGGGCGGCGGCTTCATCGGCCTTGAGATTGCCGCCAGCGCGCGCGCCTTGGGCATCAAGGTGACGGTGCTGGAATCGGCGCCCCGGTTGTTGATGCGTTCGGTGTCGCCCGAGTTGTCCGAACATGTGCTGCAAACGCACCGTGCCAGCGGCATCGCCATCCACTTGGGCGTGGCCGTGGGCCACTTTGAGATCACCGACAACAGGCTGGCAGCGCTGGTCGTGGACGGCCAGCGCCATGCCGTGGGCCTGCTGGTGCTGGGCATAGGCGCGGTGCCCGAACACACGCTGGCCAGCACCGCCGGTCTGGCCTGCGACAACGGCATCGTCGTCGACGGCAGCATGCGCACCAGCCACCCGCACATCCTGGCCATTGGCGACTGCACCAGTTTTCCTGAAACCCACAGCGGGCGCCGGCTGCGGCTGGAATCGGTGCAGAACGCCAACGACCAGGCGCGCACCGCGTTGACGACGCTGACCACCCTCACCGGCAACGCACCACCCTATACCGCGCTGCCCTGGTTCTGGTCTGAACAGGGCGCATTGCGGCTGCAAATGGCCGGCTTGATACCGCACCCGCCAGACCACGCCGAACAAGCCCAACAAGAAGCCACACGCCACCGCCGGCGCGGCGCCACACCGGCCAGTTTTTCGGTGCTGCACTACCTGGGCGACAAGCTGGTGTGTGTGGAAAGTGTCAACGCGCCGCTGGACCACATGGCCGCGCGCAAGCTGCTGGAAACCGGCAAGAGCCCCGCGCCGACGCTGGCCTGCGACCCGGCCACACCGCTGAAGAACCTGCTGTAAAGGAAGGTCACCATGCACCGCCTCATCTGGTTGGCCCTGCTGTGCCTGAGCGCCGCCAGCCACACCGCGCAGGCCCAGCCCGTGGCCGAGCGTTACAGCCCCGCCCCGGCCAGCGCCGACGGTATCGGCAAGCGCTACATGGGCCGCGAGATTGCTGGCGTGATGGGCTGGCAGGGCGCGGCCTGGCTGGAACGCGAGGAGCGTGAACGCGAAGAGCGCACCGACCTGCTGGTGCGTGCGCTGCAACTGAAGCCGGGCATGGTGGTGGCCGACATCGGCGCCGGCACCGGCTACCTGGCGCGGCGCATGGCCCCGGCGGTGATGCCCGGCGGCCGCGTGCTGGCGGTGGACGTGCAGCCGCAGATGGTGCGCATGTTGCAAGACGCCGTGCGCCAGAGTGGCCTGACGCAGATTGAGCCCTTGCTCGGTGCCGACGACGACGTGAAACTGGCCGCCGCATCCGTCGATCTGGCGCTGATGGTCGATGTCTACCACGAGCTGGCCTGGCCGCACGAGGTGCTGGCCAGCATCGTGCGGGCGCTGAAACCCGGTGGCCTGTTGGTTTTCGTCGAATACCGTGCTGAAGACCCGCAGGTGCCCATCAAGGCCCTGCACAAGATGAGCGAAGCGCAGATCAAGCGTGAAGCCGGCGTGCACCCGCTGCAATGGGTGCGCACCGTGGCCACGCTGCCTTGGCAGCACCTGGTGGTGTTTCGCAAACGGGCTTGAACGGGCGTGAACGAAGGCTAACGCTCTTTCAGCACGGTGGCGCGACGCACCGGCGCCATGGCCACCGAGCTTGTCGCGCAACACCACCATGCAATCAGTGCACGCAGTGAAGCCAATGAAATCATTGAAATCAGTCTCTACGATGCGGGCACTCCCGTGGAGCTGCCCATGGCCACCCTCACCATCCGCGATCTTGACGACGCACTGAAACAAAGCTTGCGCATCCGCGCGGCACAGCGCAGCCGTTCGAGCGCAGCGCATAGGGTTCGAGCCCGGCCGTGCGCACGCCGCCCAGGCCATGCGCCATCACGATGCAGGCGCCGTTGGCGGCGGCTGGCCGGTACCACCAGCCGCGGCAGACTGTGCCGGCACTGGCAAATTCCACATCGAGACGTTGGGCGTTCATGGCGGGCCTTTGCGGGCTGGCAGTGGGTCGCCCCGGAAATACGACCCGGGCTGGCGTTTGGATGCGCGCAGCGCCGCAAAACGCCGACCCGGCGTGGGCGTCATCACAAACCAGGGCGCGCGCATCCGCAGGGACTTCACCGGCGTCGCCCTAGGTCTTCCCGGCACGCCGAATTTGGGCTAATGTGAATTGGCCATTGTGCTGATGGCGGAGGATCACCGTGAAGAAAATCAGCTTTCTCTTTTGCGCCCTTTGCAGCGCCGGCGCAGCGCAAGCACAAGACGCGGGCCTGAGCGTGTCGGTCGGCGCGCGCGCCTGGTATACCGAGTGGACGACATTCAGCTACCTGGTGCAGGGCGGCAACAACGTGGCGCTGACGCAGGTCTCGGCCAGCAACAAACTGCTGCTGGTGCCATTGCTTAGCGTGCGCTATGGCAACTTCGTCGGTTCGGCCAGCGTTGTGCCTTCGACGCAGTTCTCCTTTGCCGACGGCGGCAGCGGCAAGCGCAAGGAATTCGACGCCAACATTGGCTATTCGGTGTTGCCGGGCCTGACATTGACGCTGGGCTACAAAAGTGTTTCGCAACGCGACGGCAGCACACGCTACGAACCATCAGGCATGGTCGCCGGCCTGAACGCCAATGCACCGCTGGGTGGCTTGTTTTCCTTCTACGGCAACCTGGGGCTGGGCCGCCTGAAAACGCCCACCTCGGGTGGCAAAGAAGTGGTGAAGTTCAAGGCCGACTACCGCCTTACCGAGTTGGGCCTGGCCTACACATTGAACGCCGATGGTTGGCCGCGGCGCTGGACATTCACCGGCGGCTACCGCATTCAGGTGATGGGCTCCAAAGAAGCCTTCGGCACGCAAGACGGCCGCGACACCACGCAGGGCTTCACTTTTGGCGCCATCGCCACGTTCTGAACCTTCTCAGTTCAAAGGCGGCACCCAGCCTTCGCCCGGGCAACCTGCAAAGCAGAACTTGCCGCTGAACGAGCCGTAGATAAACGGCGTCTGGCGCTTGCGGTAATCGCGCAGCGTCTCGGTTTCAACGCCGACCGTCACGCTCTTGATGAAGTCCTCAACGAGCTGGCCGCGGGTGCCGATGTGCAGCAGGATGTGCTTGGTCAGCGGGCCGTTGCGGCCTTCACCGTCGAAGGCCGCGTCTTTCGCCGCGGTGGCATAAAACACCATCGTGGCCGGCGGCGCGTCGTTGATAGGCCCCAGCCCGTTGCCGCCAGCGCCGGCAACTTCCAATGCACGAATGAGGTTGCTGCGCACCACCGTATTCGGGCCGCGGCCGGCAGGCTGGCGCGGCGCCTGCGCGAACAGGTCGGTACGGCAGGCGTCCAGCACCACCAGCTGAAACTTCACCGGCTTTGTCCGCAGCTGAACATAGAGGTCTTCAACGCCGTACAGAACGCGCCGCGGGTCTTCGGTGGCCGCCACGGGCTGCACCTGCGTGGGGATCAGGTAATTCGCGTTGCCAGCCTGCACGCCATGGCCGGAATAGTAGAAAACGCCGACGCTCTGCGGCCCCAGGCGGTCGACGTAATTCTTGACCACGGCGTCGAACTCGGCGCGGTCACGCACGTTGGTGTGGCACAGCGTCTTGAAGCCCAGCCTGGTGAGCGCAGCACACATGTCGGCGGCATCGTTAACCGGGTTGACCAAGGCTGGCGCGTTCTCGTAAGCGGCGTTGCCAATGACCAGTGCCAGCTTTGCGCTGCCCGCATCACGCGGGGCTGCGGCGCAGGCAACGAGCAGCGCCGCGCACGCGGCGAGTGTTGCGCGGCGAAACAAAACACAGAGAGAAAATAGCGGCATGCGAGGCGAAGTGGCGGGTGGATGCAGATGATGCGCGCATTGACGCCGGGAACCCGCGCGCACCGTTGCGCCGCCAATTTCTAGCAACGCCCTGAACGACGGCTGCGAGGCTGCAGTTTGTCAAGTTCGGCAAGCTGCTGCTTCAGCAGTATCAGCAGGGTGCGCGCGTGTTCCACCGGCAGGCGCAGGCAACTGCCGGCTGACTGGTCGTCGCGCAAGGGCCGCGACATCACCATCGCATCCATGTCGATCTCAATCATGCCCTTGTCGTGCTTCATCGACTTCAAGCGCTGCACTTCGATGTCATAGGGCTTCACGC
>JANMJI010000016.1:0-5795 GCA_031371275.1 Betaproteobacteria bacterium | reverse complement strand
TGCAGCACCTCGGCTTCGTTGGCCAGGCCGATGTTGTAGCTCTTGCGGATGTCGCGCAGTGCTATCAATTCAAGTGAGGTGCTCACTTGTTCTGCTTCCTGCACGGGCTGCTGGCTCACAGGCGGATGGCTTGCGCGGGGTCGAGCTGGGCCGCGCGCCGCGCCGGCGCCACGGCGGCCAGCACGCCGCACAGCGTGGCGATGCCGGCAACGCGCAGTGCAAGCCCTGCGCTCAGCGTGATGGCGAACAGCGGCAGGCCGTCAGCGCCGCGCACCAGGGTTGTGAAGGCTGCGATCAAGCCCACTGCCAGCAAGACGCCGAGCACCGAGCCCAGCGCGCCCACGATCGCCCCTTGCAGCAAGAAGATGCGCAGCACCTGGCCGCGCGTGGCGCCCATCGCGCGCAGGATGCCGATCTCGCGGCGCTTTTGCACGACAGACACCACCAGCACGCTGGCGATGCCCAACGCCACCACCACCATCACCACGCCGCGAATCAGCCCGGTGCTGATGGACTGCGCATGCAGCGCCGCCACCAGTTGCGCGTTAGCCTCCTGCCAGCTCTCGACCTTGTAGGGGAATTGCTGCGACAGATCCGTGGCCAGCGCCTGCGCGGCCCACACGTCGGTCAACACCAGGTCCAGGCTGGTGGCGCCGCCAGGCAGGCCCATGAGGCTTTGCGCGGTGCGCAGCGGCACGATGACGGTGCGGCGGTTGAGTTCGCGCACCCCCAGGTCGACGAGGGCCGTGACGCGCAGTGAATCAGTGACGGTGCTGCTGCCTGCGCCGGTGACGATGCCCACGCGGTCGCCCACGCGCACCCCCAGATCGTCGGCGAGTTCGCGGCCGAGGATGCCTTCGCCCGGGCCAAGGCGCGCAACGCCCGCCACGACCTTGGCGCGCAGGTGCACGATGCGGTCGTAGCGGTCAAGCTCCACGCCCACCAACGCGATAGCCTTGGAGGCTTCGCCGCGTACGGCCAGGCCAGCGCCCGACACCATCGGTGATACGGCGGCCACCTGCGGCATGGCTTCCAGCACAGGGTCGAGCAAGCGCCAGTTGGCAATCGAGCGCGGGCGCTGCGCGCGTGGCTGGGTCTGCACCAGCGCGGTCGTGCCGACGCCCGGCACACGCGCGGCCACGACCTCGTCGTCAAGCGCGCTCACGGTCACATGGGCCTGTGCGCCGAGCGTCTTTTCCAGCGTGTTGCTTTGCAGGCCCGTGATCAGCGCAGAGATGTAGGCCACCACCGCCACGCCCGCTGCCACACCGACGATGATGAGCACGGTCTGCATGCGCCCTTCGCGCAGGAAGCGGGTGGCGACCTGTCGTTCGAAGCCGAGCCAGTGGTTCATGGAGGGCCTCTCACACGCTCAGCGGCCCATTGCATTGCTCAGCGCCGAGCCGGCGTCTTCGCGTGCGGCATTGCGTGCGGCGTTGCGGGCACTGTTGCCCGAACTTTGACCCAGCGCTGCGGCGGCGCGGGCTTGCGTGTCGGCGCGCACGCGCTGGCCCGGCTGGGCTGCGGTGCCCAGCAAGACCGTGTCGCCCGCGGCCAGCCCTTGCAGCACTTCGGCTGCATCGAGTGTGCGCAAACCCAGGCGCACCGTGCGCGCTTCGGCGCGGCCGTTGCGTTCGATCAGCACCACCGCCGCGGTTGTCGATTCATCGCTGCGCAATGCGGCCGTAGCGGGCAAGTCGCCGCGCACCGCGGCGGTCGCGGGCAAGTCGCCGCGCAACGCGGCGATCGGCACGACCAGCGCAGCGTCGCGGCGCCCTGTCTGGACCTCGATGGACAGCGTCATGTCTTCGCGCAGAAAGTCCGGGCTTGGCTGCGCCAGCGCGAACTTGACCTCGATCGCGCCGCGCTGTGCATCGACCACCGGCGCAATCGACAGCACGCGCGCCGTGAAGCGCTGGTCTGGGTAGGCATCGGCCACCACACTGGCCACCTGGCCGACCTGCAATTGCTCGACGTAGCGCTCATCCACCTGGGCCACCAATTGCAGCGGGCCGGCCAGCGCCAGGCTCAGCAAGGCCCGCCCAGGTTGCACGATCTGGCCGGGTTCGACGAGACGGGCCAGCACCCGGGCATTGGCGGGCGCCAGCAGCACCGCCTGCGCCAGGCGCGCCTGTGCGGCTGCGGTGGCGGCTGCCGCCAAAGACAGTTGCGCCTGGGCCTGTGCCAGGTCGGTACCCTGCTCGCCGTTGGCCGCGCTTTGCGCGCGTGCGCTGGTCTGCTGCGCCTGTGCCACGGCGGCGCTGCGCTGCGCTTCATCAAGCCGTGCCGGGCTGAGAAAACCTTGGGTCACCAGCGCCTGCGTGCGTTGCAATTCGGCTTCGGCGGCCACGAGGACGGAATCCGCCTGTGCCACCGTGGCCTGCGCGCTGGCGCGCCCGGTGCTGCGCAGGCCCGCCAGGCGTGCAGCGGCCTGTCGCTCGCTGGCCTGGGCTTGGGCCAGTGCGGCGCGCAACTCGTCGCCTTCCAGGCGCACCAGCACGTCGCCCTGGGTGACGCGTTCGCCTGCGGCCACCGCGACCTGCAGCACGCGGCCTGTCAACGTGCTGCCCACATCAACGCGCGACAACGTGGCCACCCGGCCCGAAAACTGCAACGTGCGCACCAGGGGTGCGACATGCAGGATCAACGCGGGCACAGTGGGCGCGCGCAAGGCCCACCAGGCCAGCGCAGCGGCGAGCAGTGCGGCCAGCACAGCCCATGTGAGGATCGAACGGCGCGACATCGACAGCAGGGTGCTGCGTGCGTGCTGTGCGGCCTGCAAATCTGCAATGCCGGTGCCGTGCGCGGTGCCGAGTTCGGGCAAGGGCAAGGGCGCGGGAACGGGCAAGGGCTGCATGCGCATCAACCCGGCTTGCCGTCCAGGCGAGGGCGGCTCAGCACCGGCCAGTAGCGCACCGCAAAGAGCCCGAAGCCAGCCGACCAGAGCACCGCCGAGCACAGGATTGCCGGCATCGTCCACGCCGGTGCCGCAAGCGGCAAGCCCACGCGCACCAGCGCGGCGGCCCCGATGAGCGCATAGCACGCGACATCAAAGCCATCGGCGCGCAGCGGGCGCGCCGTGTGGCCGCGCGCCGTGCGCGTCATCATGCCGATGACAAGCCCGCCGACGGCGCCGACCGTCAGCGCATGGGTGGCCACCGAGGCGTTGACCCAGCCGACCTCGGCGGCCGCCCGCAGCGCCAGGTGCAGCGGTATCCACGCATACGCCGCATGCAGCACCCAGAGCAGCGGCGTGCGCCAGGTCTGCCACGGCTTCCACAAGGCCCAGCGCAACGCATGTGCAGCGGCGCAGCAGAGCGCAATCGCCGCCAGCCCCGCGCCGTGCCAGCGCAGCAGATCGGCCGCCAGCAGCACCAGCACCAAACCGAGCGCGACCCGGTCGAGCAGCGCGTGGCATGTGGCGCCTGCGCCCGGCACGCCGTTGTTGGTGAACATCGGAATCACGCGCCCGGCCATCACCGCCATGGTGAACAACACCATGTCCAGCGCGATCTGTACGCCCAGCCCTGCGGGCACATTCCATAGGCCCAGCTGCGACAGGTGAATGCCCAGGTTGGCCGCACCCAGCAGCACCAGCAAGCCGACGAAGAAGTAATTGCGCCGATTGCGCGCGGCCCACAGCGGCACGGCGAGTGCGGCCGCAGCCGCGAGCGCAAACGCCGCGTCAACGATGGCCGCCGCCCAACTGAGCGGCGTCAGCACCAGCACGCGGCCCGCCACCCACAGCAGCGCCAGCGCCGCCAGCGGCAGGCCGGTGGGCGTCGGGCGGTTCGACCAGTTGCGGCCTGCCGTGAACAGAAACCCCACCATCACAGCCAGCGTGAAACCGAACAGCATTTCATGCGCATGCCACAGCGGCCCCGACAAATAAGGGTGCGGCAACCAGCCTGCGAACTGGGCCGCCCACAGGGCTATCGACACGGCTGCAAAACTGCTGGCGAGCAGAAAGAAAGGCCGAAACCCGAGCTGCCAGAGTGCGAATCCCGCGGGCTCAACGGCCGGCTGCTGCGGCGTTTGGATGGACATCAATAGCGCCATGGCGTGGTCTCGATTGTGCAAGGGCAGGGGGGGGCTCGTGACCTTGTCCGTACGGCGCGAAGGCCGAGCTTGCCTGCGTCGATGCTACGAAGCCCAGCGCGGCTGCGGACTGATGCACGTCAAGCCGCCGTCACGTCGGCAGGCAGTGGTCGAATGTTGACCTGCGTCAAGCCGCGCTGGCGGCAATCGGAACACGCTGTGCGCATCAGCGCATGCAGGAGACGCACCGTGACGCACGCCAGCGTGACCATCATTGTTCATGAACACCGGGCGCTGTCGGCAATGCTGCGCTCCATCCTGCTGATGCTCGGCGTGCACCGGCGGCGCGGCACGCTGCCCGACTTCGGCGCCCTGCGCGCGATGCTGTTCTATGTCGACGAGTTTCCCGAGAAGCTGCACCACCCGAAAGAAAGCCGTCTGCTGTTCCCGAAACTGCGCGGCCACAGCGCGCACAGCGACGCCGTGCTCGACAGGCTCGACCGCGACCACGAACGCGGCGAACATGCCATCCGCGAGATCGAATTTGCCATGCTGGGCTTCGAGATGATGGGTGACGGCGACCAACGCGAAGCGCGTCGCGCGACGTTCGAGACCGCGATGACGTTGTACGTTCGCTTCTACCTCAAGCACATGCACATCGAGGAAACCGAGGTGCTGCCGCTGGCCGAAGCGATGCTTGGCGCCGGCGACTGGGCCGAGCTCGACGACGCGTTCGGGGCCAACTGCGATCCGCTCGCGGGGTTCGACGCCGTCGCGGCCTACCAGCCGCTGTTCAGGAAAATTCTGGGTGCCTTGCCGCCATCGTCAGGGGTCGGCTCGGCGCTGGAAGCGTTGGCCGGCGCCGGCCCGCCGAAATACCTGTGGCCGTCGTAGCCGTCCGGCCCCGGCCGAGCCCCCACACGCCCACCCACACCGCCCCATCCACATCGACCGGGAGCAGCCATGGCTTTGCCTCACGCCCAAGCGCTGGACATCATCGACATTCGCCCGCTCGGCTCTGGTCTGGACGACGCCGTGACGACCAGCCTGATCAAGACCCCGGCGCTGCAGCTCATGCGCGTCGTGTTGCGGGCGGGCCACGGGCTGCCCGAGCACAGCGTGGCCGGCGCGATCACCGTTCAATGCCTTGAGGGCGAGGCGGTGTTGACGACACCCGCGCGCAGCTGCCATCTCGGCGCTGGACGGCTGGTCGTGCTGAATGGCGGTGAGCCGCACGCGCTGCGCGCCGTCACACAGGCCTCGCTTCTGGTGACTGTGCTGTTGAAGTGAAAGGCGCGTCATGTGGCTCGACGCGGCGCGCGGTTTGAACCGCAGCGCGGCTATTGCACCAGCGGCGAACTCGCCGCGTCCAGGTCCACGCCTTCGACCACCGCGCTACCGGCCAGAACCTGCAAGTACTGGCGCAGTGCGGCCACATAGGTCTGCTGGCCCAGCGCCATCGCAACGGCACCGCGCACCGCCTCGAAGGGCTGGGCCAAGCCGCCCTCGCGCGCCAGCACCTCGACCACATGCAGACCGAAGCGGCTGTGTACCAGGCGTGGCAACACGCCGACTTCGACATGGCCGAACAGTTCGCGGGCGAACTCGGGCGCGCAGTCGGTCGGGGTCAGCCAGCCGAGTGAACCGCCTTGCTCGCCGCTGGGGCAGTTGGACAGTTCGCGCGCCGACTTGGCAAAACCGTCGCCGGCGTTGATGTGCGCTTTGCCGCTCGTTTTCCCATCATGGCAACGCACGTC
>JANMJI010000392.1:0-2394 GCA_031371275.1 Betaproteobacteria bacterium | reverse complement strand
CTCATGACCGCAACTCCACCGCCGCTTCAAACGCATCGATCAGCGAGCGCAAAGGCTCGCGCTTGATCTTCAGCGCCGCCGGGTTCACCACCAGACGTGAGGTGATGTCCATGATTTTTTCCACCTCCACCAGATGGTTGGCTTTCAGCGTGCTGCCGGTGGACACCAGGTCGACGATGGCGTCGGCAAGGCCCGTCAGCGGCGCCAATTCCATCGAACCGTAGAGCTTGATGAGGTCCACATGCACGCCCTTGCTGGCAAAGAACTGCCGCGCCAGATGGGTGTACTTGGTGGCCACGCGCAGGCGTGAACCCTGTTTCACTGCGGCGCCGTAATCGAAGTCTTCACGCGTGGCCACGCTCATGCGGCAGCGCGCAATGTGCAGGTCCAACACACGGTACAGGCCCGCGCCGACGCCGGCTTGCGCCGCGCTGCCTTCGAGCAGCACGTCCAGCCCGGCCACACCCAGGTCGGCGCCACCGTGCTGCACGTAGGTGGGCACATCCGAAGCGCGCACCAGCACCACGCGCACGTCGGGCCGGGTGGTCGCAAGAATCAGCTTGCGGCTTTGTTCGGGGTCTTCGGTGACCTCGATGCCGGCGGCACGCAGCAGCGGCAGTGAGTCGTCAAAGATGCGGCCCTTGGACAAGGCGAGCGTGATCATCGGGTGGGCTTTCCGAGGGCAGCAGCAAGGGCACCGTGGCACGCGCAGCGGGCGCGCGGGGCAACCCCCGCGGGCTTCCCGCAGGAGTGTTCAGTGGTGGTGGTGCTGCGCCGCGCCCTGCGGGGGCTCGGCAGCGAACTCGGTGGGGGTCAAGGTCTTCATCGACAGCGCATGAATTTGCTCGCGCATTCTATCGCCCAGGGCCGTGTAGACACGCTGGTGGCGGCGCACACGCGACAAGCCTTCAAATTCGCTGGACACGATGGTGGCGAAGAAGTGGCGGCCATCGCCGTCAATATCCAGGTGTTCGCATTGCAAAGCGGCGGCGATGAAATCGCGCACTTCGTTGGGGGTGGGGTCGGCCATGTGGCCATTGTCGCAGGCTAATTTCAGCGTTCTCAATGGCGCAGCTTGTAGCCCGTGGCCAGCAGCCGCAGCGCGATGCCGGCGACCACCAAAAAGCTGCACAAGACGACCGCAAAGCTGAGCAGCGGCGGCACATCACTGACACCAAAGAAGCCACGCCGAAAGCCGTCGATCATGTAGAAAAACGGGTTCAGGTGGCTCACCACCTGCCAGGCGCCGGGCAGTGAATGCACCGAGTAGAAAACGCCGGAAAGAAACGTCAGCGGCATGATGATGAAGTTCTGGAAGGCCGCCATCTGGTCGAACTTCTCGGCCCACAAACCGGCGATCAAACCCAGCGAGCCCAGCATGCCTGCGCCCAGCGCCGCGAAGATGATGATCCACCACGGCTCGACCACGCGCAGCGGCGCAAACCACACCGTCACCAGCAGCACGCCACAGCCCACCGCCAGGCCGCGCACCACCGATGCCCCGACATAGGCCACGAACCAGGCCCAGTGGCTGAGCGGCGAGACCAGCAAGAACACCAGGTTGCCGGTGATCTTGCTTTGCACGAGCGAGCTGCTGCTGTTGGCGAAGGCGTTTTGCAGCACGCTCATCATGACCAGGCCCGGGATCAAAAAGCTGGTGTAGCCGACGCCGGGATAGGCCTCGACATGCGCAGACAGCGCGTGGCCGAAGATCACCAGGTACATCACCGAAGTCAGCACCGGCGCGCACACGGTCTGGAAAGCGACCTTCCAGAAGCGCAGGATTTCTTTGCGAAACAGGGTGCCGGCGCCTGCGAGATTCATCAGGTTCACGGAGTTCACGGAGCTCATGCTCGGGCTCCGGTGACGAACGCCGCCGGCGCGGTGACCGCCGGGCCCTGCATGATTTCCAGGAACACGTCTTCCAGATCGGCGCGGCCGATCTCCAGGTCTTCCACCTTCACACCGTAGGCCCGCAGCAAGCCCAGCATGGCTTCAACCTCGGCCGCGTCATGGGCCTTGGCCTGCACGATGCGGCCGGTGGTGCGCGCCACCGCGGCCACGGCCGGCGGCAGCGCGTCGTCGGTCTTGAAGCGCAGCATGGTGCTGGCGGTGCCGGCCAGCAGCGCCGAGGTCTGGTCCAGCGCCACCAGCTTGCCTTGTTTGAGCATGCCGATGCGCCCGCACAAAGCTTCGGCTTCTTCCAGGTAGTGCGTGGTCAACAGCACCGTGTGGCCTTCGCGGTTCAAGCGGCTGATGAACTGCCACAGCGTCTGGCGCAACTCGACATCGACGCCGGCTGTGGGTTCGTCCAGCACGATGACGGGCGGCCGGTGCACCAGGGCTTGCGCCACCAGCACACGGCGCTTCATGCCGCCGGAAAGCTGCCGCATG
>JANMJI010000376.1:0-22142 GCA_031371275.1 Betaproteobacteria bacterium | reverse complement strand
AGCAGCGAAAAGCTGCCAAAAGCCAGCACCGTGCTGGTCATGATGATGCGCGCAATGCGGCCGTTGTCGGCACCATAACGTTCAGCCAGCAGTGACACACTGCTGGCGCTGGGCAGCGCGGCGGCCAGCGTCAACGCCGTGATCTGAAACTTCGACAGCGGCGCGCCTGCAGCGTGCGCCGCAGCGGCCAGCACAAACACCAGCAGCGGGTGCAGCAGCAGCTTGATGAGCGCCACCGGCAGGTAGTCCGCCAGCGGCGTGCGGTGGGTGGCGTGCTGGCTGGAACGCCACAGCACCGCGCCGATGCTGAACAGCGCCACCGGGGATGCCGAATCGGCCAGCATGCCGACCGCCGTGGCCAGCGGCCCGGGCAGGCGCAGCGCGGTGACGGACACCAGCGCGCCCAGCGCAATGGCCCACGGCAGCGGGTTCGACAAAGCGCCGCGCAGCGCCCGCAGCAGGGCAGCGTTTTTCGCCACATCCGGCCTCGGCCCCGGCCCCGCCGCACCATGGGCCTGGGCCAGCGCAATGCACAGCGAACTGGTGACCAACAAATCGGCCAGCACCGAGCAGATCACCGGCCCGGCCGCGGCTTGGCCCAGCAGCGCCACCAGCAGCGGCACGCCCATGAAGCCGGTGTTGGGGAAGGCCGCCACCAGCGCGCCGAAAGCGGCGTCCTTCAACTGCACGCGCTCGTTCAGGCTCACCGCGATGGTGAAGAACACGATGAGCAGCGCCGCGGCAAGGTAGACACCCAACACGACCGGATTGAGCAGATCAAGCACCGGCGTGGCGGCGCCAAAACGGAACAGCAAACACGGCAGTGCGAAGTACAGCACATAGCCATTCAGCCCTGGAATGGCAGTTTCCGGCAGCACCTGCCGCCGTGCGGCCAGGTAGCCGCAGAGCACCAATGCGAAGAAGGGGATGGTGACGGCGAGGATGGCCTGCATGCCGGCGGGAGTATCGCAAGCCCACCGCCGACAGCCGCCCCACGACAGCCGCCCGCCGGGCGCCGCCTGCCGCCTGCCGCCTGCCGCCTGCCGCGTGCCGCGTGCCGCCTGCCGCCTGCCGATACCCACTGCAACGCACGGCCCCGCACGGGCGCCGCTGCCGACAGCCCGTGGCCGGCCATCGGCGTTTTGCGGGCCTTCGTCGCGCGGCGCGCGCGCCGGGGCCGCCGCGTGCGTAAGCTCTGGGCTTCTACGCATCTGCCCGCCCGCCGGGCCCGCCGCCCATGTCTTCTCTCCTCTCGATGCTGGGCCGCGCGTTGCGCGGCTTTTGGTGGCTGCTGGATGCCAGCCGCCGCGCCTTGCTAAACCTGCTGTTGCTTTTGCTGTTGGTGGCACTGGCCTGGGCGCTGCTGCGCGGCGGCCCGCCGACCTTGCAAGCCAAGACCGCGCTGGTGCTGGACCTGCATGGCCGCATCACCGAACAGCGCGCCGGCAGCGGGCGCAGCACGGCCTTGCTGCGGCTGCAGGGCCAAGAGGACGACCAGACCCGGCTGCGTGATCTGCTGGCCGTGCTGGACGCTGCCGCAAAGGATCCGGCCATCAGCCATGCGCTGCTGATGACGGACGGCCTGGCCGGCGCCGGCCTGCCGACGCTGCGCGAAGTGGCCGCGGCGCTGGACCGCTTCAAGGCCGCCGGCAAGCCGGTCTACGCCTGGGGTTCGGCGTACGACCAGCGCGCCTACTACCTGGCCGCCCACGCCACCCAGGTCTGGCTGCACCCGATGGGCGGCATCAGCGTGGAAGGCTATGGCCGCTTGCGCAGCTACTACAAAGACCTGATGGACCGCGTCGGCGTGACGGCCCATGTGGTACGCGCCGGCAAGTTCAAGAACGCGGCCGAGACCTTCACCGCCAGCGGCCCTTCGCCAGAGACGATGGAGTCCGACGCCGCGCTCTACAAAGCCTTGTGGGACAGCTGGACGGGTGGCGTCGAAAAGGCCCGCAAGCAGCCCCCCGGCAGCGTCATGCGGGCCATTGATTCACTGCCCACCAGCCTGCTGGCGGCCGGCGGCGACAGCGCCAAATGGGCTCTGGAACGCAAGTGGGTGGACGCGCTGAAAACCCGCGACGAAATGCGCGCCACGCTCATCGAACGCGGCGACAAAGCCGATGGCGACGCGAAGACCTTTCGCCAGGTTCACTGGACCGACTACCTGGGCCGCATCAAGACCCCCAGCAGCGCCGAAGCGTTGGGCGTCATCGTCGCCGAAGGCAGCATCAGCGACGGCCGCGCCGGGCCGGGCAACATTGGCGGGCTTTCCACCGCCGAGCTGATACGCCAGGCGCGGGAAGACAAACGCATCAAGGCGCTGGTGCTGCGCGTGAACTCACCGGGCGGCAGTGCTTTCGGGTCTGAGTTGGTGCGGCGTGAACTGGAATTGACCCGCCAGGCCGGCAAGCCGGTGGTGGTGTCGATGGGCGATGTCGCGGCATCGGGCGGTTACTGGATCAGCCTGGCCGCCGACGAAGTGCTGGCCGACGAGGCCACCATCACCGGCAGCATCGGCGTGGTGGCCATGCTGCCGACGGCCGAAGGCGCCTTTGACAAGCTGGGCATACACACCGGTGGCCAAAGCACGACCTGGCTGGGCACGGCCTACGACGTGCGCCGCGGCATCGACCCGCGTTTCGAGCAACTGGTGCAGGCCAGCGTCGACCACACCTACCGCGACTTCACCGGCCGTGCCGCCACGGCGCGCAAAACCACGCCGGAAAAGATAGACGCGGTGGCCCAGGGCCGCGTCTGGGCCGGCAAAGATGCGCTGGCGCTGGGCCTGGTAGACCGCCTGGGCAGCCTGGGTGATGCGCTGAAAGCCGCGGCCACACGGGCCAAGCTGGCCGAAGGCTACGGCGTGGAATATGTCGAAACACCGCCGGGCAAGTTGGACCTTTGGTTGCAGCGCTTCGGGCTCGCCGAACTGCTGGCGCCCGCGTTGACGGGCCCAGACCCGCTGGCCGTTGCCGCCGGCCGCCTGCTGGGGCTGCCAGCTACAGCGTTGCGATCAGCCCAGATTGCCGAACTGGCTGACGACCTGGCCTGGCTGGCCGAAGCCACGCAAGGCCGCCGGCCCTGGGCGGCGGCTGCGCACTGCCTGTGCACGTCGCCCTGAAGGCGCCGCTGCTGCCAACGCTGCTGATGCTGCCGCGGCGGTTGCTGCCGAAGATTCCGCGGCCACCGCCAGTGCAAGCGCCTGGGGCGCTGGACGCAACGGACGCAGCGGCAGCACCCGGCCTGTGGTGGCAACGCCAGCGACCCACGCGGCGCGGGCCTGGCGCTGCACACGCTGGCGGGCGCTGTACCAGCCCAGGGCCGAAGCACCCACGCTGGCCACGGCCACCAGGCCCAGCACCCACAGCAGGCTGGACCACAAGCCGGGGCTGGCGGGGCTGGTTGGCGTGCCTGCGGCCAGCGCCCCCAGCGTGGCCAGCGGGCCTGTGGCGAAAGCGGCAACAGTGGCCATCCAGCGCAGCTTTTTTGACATGTCCGGTTCCCTTTGGTGGGCCTTGATCGCAACGAGATGTCCGGCGGGCATCCCCCTCGCCGGACCTTGTTTGTATTTGTAAGCAGCGTAGCCGCTTGGCGATCAATTTTCGATGTCATTTGGCCCCGCCCCCCATGACTGCGGGGGATGGAAACCGCGGCATCGTGCCGGTCTGGCCGGATCAGGACAACGCTTTTCAGGCGCGCTGCACGCCAGGCCTGGCCGCTTGCACCACAAAACGGCCTTGCGAGCCGACCGCGCTGGCCGGATCACGCGCGTCGGCCAGCACACGCAAGTCGGCCTGCAACTGCGTGGGCGTGAGCTCAAAACGCAGGTAGCCGCGCTGGTCGGCGCGGGCGTGGTGCACATGCGGGTTGAAGGCGCGGGCGGCGTCCACCCGCTCTTGCGCCAGGCCCAGGCTGGTGATGGACGTGCCGCAGAACTCGCTGGCCACCGCCGCAGCCTTGGCGTCGTCGAAATCGAGCTTCAGGTCGGCCACGTAGTTGGCGTGAACGTCGCCGCCCAGCACGACCACGCCGGGCACTTTTTTCTCGGCCACCACGCCCAGCAGGCGCTGGCGGGCGGGGGCGTAGCCGTCCCAGCCGTCGGTCCAGTAGCTGCCGCCGGTGGCGCCGGCCGGGTCGGTCCAGGCGAAGCGCGCCATCAGCGTCTGCTGGGCCAGCAGGTTCCAGGGGCGCTGCGTGGTCCAGCCGTCAGCCAGCCAGCGTTCCTGCTCGGCACCCAGCAGCGTGCGCTGCGGGTTGCGCAGCGCCGGGCATTCGGCCACGCTGACGGTGTGGCTGCCGCCCTTGCCAGGCTTGGGGCAAACCTGCACGTCGCGGTACTGGCGGTCGTCGAGCAGGTGAATGCGCGCCAGCCGGCCCCAGTCCAGCCGCTGCACGATGCGCATCGCACCATCCAGCGGCCGCGCGGCTTTCGGCAAGGGCATGAATTCCCAATACGCACGGTAGGCCGCAGCGCGCTGGGCGGCGAAGTCGGGCTGCAAATCCTGGCCCTGCACGCCGGCATAGTCGTTGTCGACCTCGTGGTCGTCCCACACGAACAACCAGGGGCAGGCGGCATGCGCGGCTTGCAAAGCGGGGTCGCTTTTGTACTGTGCGTAGCGCTGGCGGTAGTCGGCCAGGGTGCTGGCCTTGCCGCCTTCGTGGCGGCGCAGCGTGTTGTTCTTCGCGCTGGCATTTTCGTAGATGTAGTCGCCCAGAAAGACCATCAGGTCGAGCGCTTCGGCAGCGGCGTGGCGCCAGGCGGCGAAGTGGCCCGCATCCCAGCGCTGGCAACTGGCGATGGCGAAGTTCAGCCGCGCCACGGTGGCGTCGGGCGCCGGCGCGGTGCGCGTGCGGCCGACCATGCTTTGCTGGCCCAGTGCGCTGAAGCGGTACCAGTACCAGCGCTCCGGCTTCAGGCCCGTGGCTTCGGCATGCACGCTGTGGTGGTCGTCGACCAACGCCATTTCGCTGCCGCGCACGGCGCTGCGCGTGAAGGCTTCGTCCTCAGCCACTTCCCACAGCACCGGCACTTGCGCGGGCAGGTCGGCGCCGGTGAGCATGGTCCACAACACCATGCCCTGGGCTTGCGGCTGGCCCGACGCCAGGCCGAGTGCGAAACGCGGCACATCGGCGGCAAGGGCATGGCGCACGAACAGCGGCGCGGCGGCGGTCAATGTCGCACCCAGACCCAGGCCCAGCAGGCTGCGGCGCGGCAGTGTGTGGGTTGCGGCGCGGGTGACGGCGTAGGTGACGGCGCGGGTGACGGCGTGGTTCATGGCGAGGTCGATGCTGGGGTCGATGGCGGCGTCAAAGACGGCGTGGCTGGCGAAGCCAAAACCGGCGGGCGCGACAGCACATCCACGCTCAGTCCTTGCTGGCGCAGCAGCGCCTCAAGCGCCGGCAGCAAGGGCCCCAGCCTTTCTTCGATGGCGCTGCGCACGGTATCGACAAAGACCTGCGTCTGGCGTTCGATTTCGATGTTCACCAGCGCGCCCAGGCCCTTGCTGGCGAAGGTCGTCATGCGCAGGGTTTCGGGTATCAGCCAGACCTCGAACCAGCCGCTGCCGTCCGGCGCGCGCTGGGCTTGCGCCACCGTCAAGCTGGCGCCGTTGACGGCGATGTAGCCCTTGGCGAAAACATAGCGCATCCACGGCGCGGCCACGGCGATGCGCAGCGCATGGTTGTTCTCGGGCTGACGCACTTCGGCCACCGTGGCGGTGAAATCGATGTGGCCTGACAGCGGGTGGCCGCCGATCTCGGCGCCGTCTTTGGCGGCGCGTTCCGCGTTGACGGCGCTGCCTTCGCGCAGCCCGGCCAGCGTCGTCAGCGCCAGACTTTGCTGCATCACGTCGAAGTCAGCGGCAGCAGTGGCAGCAGCGCCGTCTGCGCCATCTGCGCCACGCAGCCTGGTGACGGTGAGGCACACGCCGTCCACCGCCACGCTGGCACCGATGGCCAGGCCGGCGCAAAAGCCGGGCGCAAAGGCCAGGGTGAAGGTGCGCAGGCCGGGCCTGTCGGTCAGCGCACAGACCGTGGCGGTGCCTTGAACAATGCCGGTAAACATGGGGCGGCAGCTTATCAGCGCTGCCTACACTCAAGGCGCCATGGACGATCTTGCCGACTTCAGCCTGGCGGCACCGCCACCGGGTTTCATAGACAACCCCTACCCGTTTTACGACGCGCTGCGCCAGCACGCGCCGGTGCACACGCTGGCACCGAACACCGTGCTTCTGACACGTTATGCCGACGTGCTGGCCGTCTACCGCAGCCCGCACGCCAGCAGCGACAAGCAGCGCGAATTTGCGCCGCGGCTGGGGCTGGGCACGCCGATTTACGCCCACCACACCACCAGCCTGGTGTTCAGCGACCCACCGCTGCACACCCGCGTGCGGCGCATCCTGATGGGGGCGCTGAACCAGCGTGCCATGGCGCGCATGGAAGCCGGTGTGCAGGCGCTGGTGCAAGGGCTGCTGGACAAGCTGGCCGACCTGCCCGCACCCGACCTTGTCGAAGACTTTGCGGCGCAGATTCCGGTGCAGGTGATAGGCAATCTGCTGGACGTGCCACAAGACCAGCGCGCGCCACTGCGTGGCTGGTCGCTGGCTATTTTGTCAGCGCTGGAACCGGCACCCGGCGCCGCAGTGCTGGCGCTGGCCAACGCCGCCGTCACCGCCTTCATGGCCTTTTTGCGCGACCTGGTGGCCGAACGCCAACGCCACCCCGGCGACCCCGAAGCCGATGTGCTGACGCGTTTGCTGCAAGGCGACGCCGGTGGCACTTTGAGCGAAGCCGAGCTGCTGCACAACTGCATCTTTTTGCTCAATGCGGGGCACGAAACCACCACCAACCTGATCGGCAACGGCCTGCACGCCTTGCTGCAACAGCCGGCGCAACGGCTGCGCCTGGTGGCCGAGCCGGCGCTCATCCAGAGTGCCGTGGAAGAGCTGCTGCGTTTTGAGTCCCCGCTGCAATTGAACAACCGCCTGGCCACCGCGCCGCTGGACATCAGCGACCGCACGCTGCCCGCTGGCACCTTCATCACACTGGGTGTGGGCGCGGCCAACCGCGATGCGGCGGCGTTTGCACAGCCGCATGCGCTGGACATCACGCGCAAGCCCAACAACCACCTGGCGTTTGGCCAGGGCGCCCACGCCTGTTCGGGCATGAACGTGGCGCGGCTGGAAGCGCGCATGGCCATCGGCCTGCTGCTGGCGCGCTACCCGCGCCTGGCAGCCGCCGGTGCGCCAGAACGCGACCAGCGCGTGCGCTTTCGCGGGCTGCGCCACCTGCCTGTCAAACTGTGCTGACGTGCGCCCTGGATGACGTGAAGCTCGAAGCTATTGCGCTGGGCCTGCGCTGAAGGGTGAAAACCGTTCGTCGCTTCGCGTCAGCACCGGGAGGATGCGCCTGGCTGTGAGCCAAGATACGCCAAAGGCGACCAGGCCCGCGCGCTCGCAATAGAAAACCAGGCGGGTCACCATTTCGCTCAGTGCGTTGCCGGCCACGGCGTCCATCGCGACGGTCACCACGGAGGCGATGATGGTCAATCCGCAGACCGCATAAATAAACGCTCGACGCTTTGCCTCGGTGTAGCCTTTTGCAAGGGCACGCTGGTAGAACACGTAACAGAAGTAGGCCAGGATCAGGAACATGACGGCCGCAGAGCCGAAATGGACGTAAGGCGACGCTGATGAAGTCCCCGCGAGTGCGCGCGCCCTGGTTTGGGATGGCCTGCAAGGCGCAAACCACAGCCATAGCCCCGCTATGGCGAGGATTTGCAACGCCGCAGACCGCCCAAAGCAGGGATGCGCGCGCCGCGAGGGACTTGATCAGCGTTGCCTTAATGCAATCAAGCCCACAACGAGCTTGAGCGTGCGGTGGTCAATCTCTTGCTTTGTCGGCGTGGGCAGCATGACGCTCTCGGTATTTGAATTGTCCCCGCCGATGCCAATTGACTCCCAACCTGGCGCATGCACAACTTTGAGGACAGCGCATGACTCAGCTTGAGGCCCTGCTTGAGGCCCTGCTTGAAGCCCAGCCTGGGGCCCCGCTCAAGCCCTGCGCTACGCCGCCTTCTTGATCCAGCTTGCACACCAGCCCGTGGCCGCAACCTGGCGGCCCGCGAAGATCGGGCAAGCGCCCAGCGCTTCACCGGCCTTGCCCTGGAAGAGCTGGCAGCCGCCGCACTTCTGTTCGTTGCGGTGGTTGGTGAACTTCTTGGCGTCGGCCTTGGTGGTATCGGCGACGTAGCCCAGCGCTGCGGCCTGCGCGTCTTTTTCGTCCAGCTTGGCCGCGGCCGGCGCCGCAACCGGCGGCGTGGCTGCCAGCACAGGGCCGGCGGCGGCCAGGGACCACAGGAAAACGCGGCGGGTGGTACGGCGCATGCTCGGCTCCAGAGCCCGGTGGTCGGGCAGGTGCTGCTGTAACGCAGCCGGCCGCGCTGTCGTGTACGGGCGCTTTGCAAAGAAACGTAGGAACGTCGTTGCAAGCCTGCGGGCACAAGCACGCCGGTGCAAGCCTTTGCTGGCGCTGGGCGCGTTGCACCGCTTGGCGCATCAGGTCGGCGATGACGGCACGCTTGTGCTGGCCAGCAAACGCGACATTGAAGGCTTGCTTGACATCGTCGGGAAGACTGAAGTTGACGGTTGGCATGTGGGTCCGATGGCCTTGATTGCGGTTGTCGATATTTTCAACAATATCTTTGTTCAGGCCCGCGAATGCGTCGAGCAGTCGCGGCGTGCATGGGCCGCAGCGTCACACGCATTGCAGCCCACGCGCGCCTTTCAACGCGTCTGCCGTGGCGGCAACAGCCGGTCGTATTCTTTCTTCACCACGGCATAGCACTCGCAACTGCGGGCTTCCAGGCCGGGGCGGTTCAGCGTCGTGATGCGGCCACGCGCATAGCTGATGAGCCCGGCCCTTTGCAGCTTCAAGGCCGCTTCGGTGACGCCTTCGCGGCGCACGCCCAACATGTTGGCTATCAGCTCTTGCGTCATGGTCAGCTCGTCGCCATCCAGCCGGTCCAGGCTGAGCAGCAACCAGCGGCACAGTTGCTGGTCCAGCGTGTGGTGGCGGTTGCAGACCGCGGTTTGCGACATCTGCGTGATCAAGGCCTGCGTGTAGCGCAACAGCAGGTGCAGCGTGGGGCCGGCGCGGTTGAATTCTTCGTTGACTGCCGAAGCGCGAAGGCGAAAGCCCGAGCCCGCGCTTTGCACCACCGCGCGGCTGGGGGTGGAACCACCGCCCATGAACAGCGACACGCCCACCAGGCCTTCCTTGCCGACCACGGCGATCTCGGCCGAAGCCCCGTCTTCCATCACGTACAGCAGCGAAACGATGGCCGTGGTGGGAAAGTACACATGGCCCATCGTCACGCCCGATTCATACAGCACGCGGCCCAGCGGCAGTTGCACCTCTTCCAACAGCGGCAGCCAGCGTTGAAATTCGGCATCAGGCAAGGCCGCCAGCAGCCGGTTGGCCTTGGGATCAGACATCACGGGGGGGGGACATACAGCGCACTCCGGCTCACTTAACCGCGGGCTGCGGCGGCGGAGAGGCTGCGCCGCACCATCGAATGTAGGACACACTTACGAAGCTGTATGTTGAATGGCGAACATACAAAAGCGGGTGCGCTGGTGCGCGCCTGCGACAGCGCGCGACCTTGCGGCGCGCCTTCGCCGCGTAGCTTACGCCCGCGCGTGGAAGTTTGGAAAAGCCAGCGCCAGCGCAGCATAGGCGGCGCGCGCGGCTTCGCTGTCGGCCGCGGGCAGCGCCACTTCCAGTTCCAGATACAGGTGGCCTGCGGGGTGGCCGGCGGCACCCGGTATGCCGGCATCTTTCAGGCGCAGCTTGCGGCCCCGCTTCCAGCCCGCGGGCACCTTCACATCGGCCGCGCCGCCGGGGGTTTGAATCTGCAACGCGGCGCCGCCTGCAGCTTCCCAGGGCGCCAGCGGCAGGCGCTGGTAAACGTCGCGCCCTTCGGCACGCCAGCGCGCGTCGGGCTTGAACTGCACTTCCAGCAACAGGTCACCGGCCGGCGCACCGCCCTGGCCGCTGCCCCCCTGCCCGGCCAGGCGTATGTGCTGGCCGGCATGCACGCCACGCGGAATCGTCACCTGCAGATGTTGTTCAGCGGCGCCCTGGCCTTGGCCTTCATCGCCGGCCACGCTGTGCAAGGCCAGGCTGCGTTGTGCGCCTTCGTAGGCGTCGGTCAAGTCGAGTTCGATACGGGCGTGATGGTCGCTGCCGCGCTGCGCGGCGGTGCCGCGAGCGCTGTATTCGCTGCGGTAGTCGCCGCGGTAGGCGCTGCGCTCTGCGCTGTGGTCGGTACGGTCAAAGACTTGCTCGAAGAAAGCGCCGTGCGATGGCTCAGGTGCGCGACCACGGTCTTGCCGGCCGCCGTTGGCGAAGCCGAAGTCTTCAGCGCTCCACTGCGGCGCTGGCCGGAAGCTGCGGCCGTTGCGGTGGTTGGCGTGATGGTTGTGGTTCGGGCCTTGCGGCGTGGCCGCCTCGCTGCCCGGGTTGTCGTAGGCCCAGCGTCGGGTGGGGTCTGACAACACGTCGTGGGCTTCGTTCACCGCCACCATGCGGGCGTTGGCGTCGGGCAGCTTGCTGATGTCGGGGTGGTGTCTGCGCGCCAGCTTGCGGTAAGCCTTCTTGATGTCGGCACCCTGCGCCGTGCGCACCAGGCCCAGCGTCTTGTAGTGGTCCTTGAAATCCATGGTCGCGGTGGCCCCGGTGCGGCGGTCAAGCGCTGTCGCGCCGGGGTTGGTGCGCAGCGGGTGCGGCTTCAACGGTAGCAAAAGCGTGCTTCGTCGTCGTGCTCCCAGGGTTCGGGCAGGGCCAGGCGCTGGCTGGCATAACCACTGAATGAAGTGGCTGACGATGGTCTACAACCATCTGTGGCGGAGTCTGGAGCATGGCGCCGCGCTGCACCGTGCGGCAGCGCACCCAGCGCGTACGCGCCAGCGACACCGCAACACCGCAAGACCTGCAATGGCCTTGGTGCGACATCGCACAGAAGCCAGCACGCAGCGCGCCCATGCTTGGGCTTGTGTTCTCGCAGCGGAGGTTGTTTCAACATGCCAAGCAGCTCCGCCATCCCGGGCGTGCCCGGCAACGTGCAGTCCGGCGCGCCCGGCCTGGCCGGGCCGCGCGCCGCCGATGCGGTGCTGGACCCCGCCACCGACAGCACAGCGCCATCGCCGCATGACAACGCCTGTGCAGGCGAGTGCGCAGGCCGGCGCGTGGCAGTGGCAAGCGGGGTGGCAAGCGGAGTAGTAAGCGGCCGCGGCCCCGTCCCCGCGCAGGGTTCGCCGCAACGGTCATCCAGCGCACAGACGGGCGCGCAACCGACCGCTACAAACGGGCATCGGCCTGCATCCTGCGCATTGCCCGAACCAGGCCCACCCACCCGCTGGGACGCCTTCGCCCACAAGCCGATTCACTCTGGAAGATTTTCATGAACCACAAATGGGCGAGCGCGGGCGGCATTGACGCCAGCAAGGTCAGCACCGCCGGCAAGGGCGCACCCTAACTCTCAAACAACACGGCCTTTCCCACCCCCAACCCGAACGCTTGAAGGAATCCACATGAACACCCGTCTGAACCGTTTGAACCGCACTGCCGCCGCCGCCCTGCTGTTGTCCAGCCTGCTGGGTACGCAGGTCGTGGTTGCCGCCACCATGAGCCGGCCCGACTATGTGTCGGGCAAGCAAAACATTTCGACCACCTACAAATCTGAAATGGCGGCCTGCAAGGCGATGTCAGGCAACGCGCGCGACATCTGCCACGAAGAAGTCAAGGCCAAGGAAAAGGTCGCCCTGGCAGAACTTGAATTTGGCTACACCGGCACCCGCAAGGACCAGGACCGCATCGTCGCTGTCAAGGCCGACACCGCCTACGCGGTCGCCAAGGAACGCTGCGACGACCAGGCCGGCAACGCCAAGAGCGTGTGTGTGAAGCAGGCCAAGGCCGTGCAGACGAAAGCCCTGGCCGACTTGAAGCTGGGCCAGAAGACAGGCGCCGCGCGCGCCGACGCGATGGAAGACAAGCGCGAAGCCGACTACAAGGTGGCGGCCCAGAAGTGCGAGACGCTGGCCGGCGACGCCAAGACCAGTTGCATGGCCACGGCCAAGATGCAGGCTGGCAAGACCTGAGCGCGCAAGCGGTGCAGGGCTTTTGCCTTGCACCGCTTTGCACCAACTTGCAGCCCCAAGCCACTGCGCCACTGAAGGTGCGCTCGCGCACAGACGGCCGCCAGGTTGACGATCACCATCACTTTCCAATAGCCGCCAGGAGCCTCCGATGAATCCCTACACCCTGGCCAACCACCCCGCGCCGGCAACCGCCACCGCTGCCGACCCGACGCAGCTGCAGCAACACCTGGCGCACTGCGTGGCGGCGTGCAGCCGCCTGCACCGCCTGCGTGGCGCTGCCGAAGCGGTAGACGCGTTTTTGTCGCCGCGCTTTGTCTCCACCCTGCTGGCACTGGCCCTCACTGCTGCGGCCGTGACCTGGCTGGCCGCCTGACGCGGCGCCAGCCATGAGCTGGCGCCGTGCGGTGGCTGCCGCCGCTGCATGGCGGGACACCCAACAACAAGTACGCCCTGACGGCCAAAGCCAGGCCACAGCCCGGGCCGCATCGCAAGCCGATGTGCTGGCTTTGCTGTCGCCGACGCGGGGCCTGTTGCAGCCCGCCATACGTGCCGAGCTGCTGGGCACCGCAGGCTTCCAGCAACACGGTCACAGCCTGGCGCTGGCCCATGGCGAGCCGCGCGCCGCGGGCGGCGCAGCGCCGTTTTTTCCGCGCCTGCGCGAAAACATCGAAGTGCTGCATGGCGCGCACCGCGCCATCGCGCAACAAGAACGCAACGGCCGCCATGTCAGCCCGGCCGGTGAATGGCTGCTCGACAACATCCATCTGGTGGTGGCGCAAACGCGCGAAATACACGACGGCCTGCCGCGGCGCTACTTCCGCGGCCTGCCGGTGCTGGTGGCCGGGCCCTGGGCCGGTCTGCCGCGGGTGTATGCCATCGCCTGGGCCTATGTGTCGCATGCCGACAGCGCGTTCGAGCCCAGGCTGCTGACCGAATTCCTGCTCGCTTACCAGACGGTGTACACGCTGACGCAGGGCGAGTTGTGGGCCCTGCCCACCACCTTGCGCGTGGTGCTGGTAGAAAACCTGCGCCGTCTGGCCGAGCGCGTGGCCGCCGAAGAGGCCGCGCGCGAAGTGGCGCACAGCCTGTGCGACAGCCTGGGCACCGCGGTCGACCCGGCAGATGCGCAGGAACCGCGCGCCCTGTTCGCCCGCCTTCAGGCCCGCGGCGTGGCGCGTGCGTTTGGCCTGCAGGTGATGCAGCGCCTGCACGCCGATTCAGAAACCGGCAGCGCCCAGGGCACACGCAGCCGTGAAACGCTGCGCGGCGCGCTGGCCGAAGCACTGCCCGAACCCGCCGCCGCGCAGGCAGAACAGCAGGCCGCGCAGGCCGCCGACAACCTGAGCGTCAGCAACGCCATACGTTCACTTCAACTGTTAGGCAGCGCCGACTGGCGGGGTCTCATCGCACAGTCCAGCGCGCTGGTGCGCAGCCTGATGGCCTGGCCGGCCTTTGCCGCCGAACGCGACGACACCCAGGACACGACGCTGCACGCGATTGAAAAACTGGCGCGCCGCAGCCGCCGCAGCGAAGGCGCGGTGGCCGAACGCGTGCTGGCCCTGGCGCGCCAGCCGCTGGCGGCCGACGCCAGCGGCCAGCCGCCTCCGCATGCCGCGCTGGGCTACTGGCTGCAAGGCGAAGGCCGCGCCACCTTGCTGCCTGCTTTGGGCCTGCGGCCGGGGCTGGGCCGCGCGCGCTGGCAGCGCCTGGCTTTGCCGGGGTTGCTGGGCCTGCTGGGGCTGGGCACGGCGGCGCTGACGGGGGCTTTTGTGGCGCTGGGCGCGCCGCGGGCCGGCCCGGTCTGGACTGCGCTGTGCACGCTGCTGGCGCTGTGGCCGGCCAGCGAGGTGCTCAGTGCCGCGCTGAACCGGCTGGTCAGTGAATCGGTGCCGCCGCGGCGCTTGCCGCGGCTGGCGCTGAAAGACGGCATAACGTTTGAACACCGCGTGCTGGTGGTGGTACCCGCGTTGTTGAGCGACGCCGCCACCATCACCGCGCTGGTGCAGCGCCTGGAACGCCACCACCTGGCCAACCGCGAAGCCCACGCGCAGTTTGCGCTGCTCACCGACTTTGCCGACGCCGACACCGAAACCACGCCCGCCGACGCCGCCCTGCTGGGCCAGGCGCTGACCGCCATCGAAAGCCTGCAAGCCCGCCACCCGCAGGCCCTGGGCGCGCCGCGGCGCTTCTTGCTGCTGCACCGTGCGCGGCAGTGGTCTGACAGTGAACAACGCTGGATAGGCTGGGAACGCAAACGCGGCAAGCTGGAACAACTGGTGGCGTTGCTGGCCGGTGCCACCGGCCACCGCTTCATGGCCCTGGGCGCGACATCAAAGCCCAGCCCGGAAACACCCTACATATTGACGTTAGACAGCGACACCGTGCTGCCGCCGGGCGCCTTGCGCGAACTGGTGGGCATTGCCGCGCACCCGCTGAACCGGCCGCGGGTCGACCCGGCGCAGCGTCGCGTGGTGGCCGGCCACGGCATCTTGCAGCCGCGCATTGCCGCGGCCTGGCCGGCGCCGGGCCAGGCCACCGGCTTTCACCGCCTGTTTGCCGGTGCCAGCGGCAGCGACCCCTACAACGCGGTGGCCTCAGAGGTCTATCAAGACCTGTTTGACGAAGGCAGCTTCACCGGCAAAGGCCTGCTGCACACCGCCGCGCTGCACGCCGTGCTGGCCGGGCGCTTCCCTGAAGGCCAGGTGCTCAGCCACGACCTGCTGGAAGGCTGCATCGCGCGCTGCGGCAGCGTCAGCGACGTGGCCTTGATAGAAGCTGCACCGGCGCATGCCGACCTGGCCGCCGCACGCACCCACCGCTGGACGCGGGGCGACTGGCAGTTGCTGCCGCTGCTGCTGCAAGCGCAGCGCTACGGCCTGCGCGCCATTGACCGCTGGAAGCTGCTGGACAACCTGCGCCGCTCGTTGGTGGCGCCGGCCGCGCTGCTGCTGCTGGTGCTGGCGCTGGCCGGCGCGCCGGTGTCGCCCTGGGCCGCGCTGCTGCTGGCCGCCGCGGCCTTTGGCGCCGGGCCGTTGCTGGGCGCCGTGGCCGGCCTGGCGCCCAGCCGCGACGACCTGGCGTTGCGCCACTTTGCACGCCAGGCCGGGGCTGAATTGGGCCGCGCCGCCTTGGGCCTGCTGTGGCACGGCGCGCTGTGGCTGCGCCAGGCTCTGCTGCTGGTGGACGCACTGTCGCGCGCGCTGTGGCGCAGCGCCGTCAGCCACCGCGGCCTGTTGCAGTGGACCACCGCCGCCGCTGCCGAGGCCGCCGCCGCCCACGGCGCGCGCGCGCTGTTGCGGCTGCATGCCGGCGTGGCGTTGGCCGCGCTGGGCCTGGGGGCGGCGTTGTTGGCGCTGGGCACGCCGTATCCGCTGCTGACAGTGTTGCTGTGCGGGGTGTGGGCCGGCACGCCGCTGTGGATAGCCTGGGCCAGCCGCGCCCCGCCCGCAGCACCGGCGCTGCCCAAACACGAACAGCACTACCTGCGCGGCGTCGCGCACGACACCTGGAAGTGGTTCGACGCGCATGTCAACGCGTCGACGCAGCACCTGCCGCCAGACAATGTGCAGACCGTGCCGCACACCATGGTCGCGCAGCGCACATCGCCCACCAACATCGGCATGTACCTGCTGGCGCTGGCCTGCGCGCGGGCCTTTGGCTGGGTCACCGCGGCGCAGATGGCCAGCCGCCTGCAGGCCACGCTGGACACGCTGGACCGCCTGCCGCGCGAACGCGGCCACTTCATGAACTGGATCGACACCAGCACGCTGCAAACGCTGGCCCCTGCGTATGTCTCGACGGTGGACAGCGGCAACCTCTGCGGCCACTTGCTGGCGGTGGCGACGGCGTGCGATGAAGCCGGCGCTGACACCGACACCCAAGCCCACCTGGCGACGCTGGCCCAACGCTGCCGCAGCCTGGCCGACGAAGCCGAGTTCGGCTTCCTGTACGACCCGCGCCGGCGCCTGCTGCACATCGGCTGGCGCGTCGCCGAACAGCAGCTCGACGATGGCCACTACGACCTGCTGGCCTCAGAGTCGCGGCTGGCCAGCCTGTGGGCCATCGCCAAGGGTGACGTGCCCGCCGCGCACTGGGCCGCACTCGGCCGGCCCTTCCAGGCCACGGGCAGTGAAGTCGGCCTGCGTTCATGGTCGGGTTCGATGTTCGAGTACCTGATGCCGACGCTGGTGCTGGACGAACCTGCCGGCAGCGCACTGGCCCGCGCCGGCCAGATGGCGGTGCAAGAGCAGCGCGACTATGCCCGCCAGCAAGGCCTGCCCTGGGGCGTCAGTGAATCGGCCTACGCCGCGGCCGACCGCAGCCTGGCCTACCAGTACGCGCCGCAAGGCGTGCCGCGCCTGGCCTTGCGCCGCACGCCGCCGGAAGAGCGTGTGGTGGCGCCGTATGCCACCGCGCTGGCCGCGCTGATGGCACCGCGCGCTGCGGTGGCCAACCTGCACCGGCTGCAAACGCTGCACGCACGCGCGCGCTGGGGCTTCATCGAAGCGCTGGACTACACCAGCAGCCGCCAGGCCGAAGACAGCGTCGACACCGCGGTCGCCACGGCCACCGACACGACCGCCGAAATCACTGCCGACAGCCCCCACTTCACGCCCGTCAGCACCTTCATGGCCCACCACCAGGGCATGACGCTGGTGGCGCTGACGCATGTGCTGCTGCAAGGCCTGCCGCGCCACTGGGCGATGGCCGACGCGCGCCTGGCGGCGGTGGCCACGCTGTTGCAGGAACGGGTGCCGCGCGAGGTCGCACGCTTGCAGGAACCGGCACCCGCGGTGCTGCGCGGCCAAGCCGACGACGCCACCGCCCGCACGCCGCGTGAGGAACAGCCCGGCGCCCACGCGCTGCAGCGCACGCAGATGCTTTCCAACGGCCGCTACAGCGTGGCCTTGCGTGCGAATGGCGCCGGCTTCAGCCGCCTGGGCGTGCAGGACGTGACACGCTGGCGCGATGACGCGCTGCGCGACAGCCACGGCAGCTTCATCTACCTGCGCCGGCCGGGCCAGCCGACGCCGGTTTCACTGACCCAGCACCCGGCAGCCGACGCCGCCGCGCACTACGCTGCGCACTTCCACGCCGACCGTGTCACCCTGACCGCCACCTGGCCCGATTTGCGCAGTCGCATCACGGTCTGGGTAAGCCCCGAAGACGACATCGAACTGCGCCGTATCGAACTGTGGAACACCTCGGCGCGGCCACTCACTTTGGAAGTACTGTCGTGCTTTGAAGTCGCCTTGTCAGCGGCCCGTGCCGATGAAATGCACCCGGCATTCGCGAACCTGTTTGTCAGCGCCGACTGGGACGCCGCCGACCACGCGCTGTACCTGGCACGGCGCCCGCGCCGCGACGACGAAGCCGGCCTGTATGCCACTCACTTTGTCGCCCATGCCGACGCGGGCCCGGGCGCTGTACACACCCTGCGCGCGCTGGCCGACCGCGCGCTGTGGCTGGGCCGCCTGCGTGAAGCCTGGCAGCCGCTGGCGCTGTTTGACGCCAACGACACGCCCACCGGCCCTTGCGCCACCGGCCTGGACCCGGTGGCCGCGCTGAGCATGCGCCTGACGCTGGCGCCGCACGGTACGACGCAGCTCACGCTGGCCACCGCCGCCGCGCCAGAACGCGCGACGCTGGAAGCGCTGGTCGACCGCTACCGCATCGCCGCCGGCGTGCAACGCTCGGCCCAGCTGAGCGCCACGCTGGCGGCGCTGCGCCAGCGTGAAATGCGCCTGGCGCCCGATGAGCTGGTGGCGGTGCAGACGATGACCACGCTGCTGCTGCTGCTGCATGCCCGCCCGCCGCCGCCGCCCACCGACATGGTCTGCGACCGCCGCCTGCTGTGGCGCTTTGGCATCTCTGGCGACAGGCCGCTGGTGGTCGTCATGGTCTCGGCCGCGCATGGCCTGCGCCTGGTGCGCGCGCTGGTCCAAGGGCTGCTGCGCTGGGCCTGGGGTGGCGTGCCCTGCGACCTGGTGCTGGTCAACGGCGAAGCGCGTTCCTATCTGCAGCCGCTGCAGCATGAACTGGCCGCGCTGCGCGACCGCCACGCCAGCGATTCTGGCGCCGAAGCGCCGGGCCGCGCCGGTGGTTTGTTCCTGCTGCTGGCCAACGACATCACAGCCGCTGAGCAGGCCACGCTGGCACTGCTGGCCCGCGTGCGTCTGAACGCCGACGGCCGCCCACTGGCCCAGCATGTGGCCGACCTGGTGGCCTGGCACGACAGCGCCCAGGCCCAGCGCGACGAGCAAGACACGGCGCAGTTTGGTGATGCGGCTTTGGGTGGTGCGGCGGTCGGTGGTGCGGCGTTCGGTGGTGCGGCGTTCGGCAGCGCATCGGCAGCCAACCCGGCCGCGGCCTTTGATCCCGACACGGGTGCATACACTTTCGAGGTTAGCCAGGCGCAGCCGACACCGCGGCCATGGGTCAACGTACTGGCCAACCCGGGTTTTGGCGCCATCGTTTCTGAAGCCGGCGGCGGCTGCAGCTGGGCCGGCAACAGCCGGCTGCACCAGATCACGGCCTGGAACAACGACGTGCTGGCCGACCTGCAAGGCGAAAGCTTCTGGCTGCAAGACCCACGCACGCGCGAGCTTTGGAGTCTGGGCGCCGGCGTGGCCAGCGCCGGCGGCACCTACCGTGTGCAACATGCCCCCGGCCACAGCACGCTGCGCCACCGCCGTGGCGACATCGACGTGCAGGCGACCTGGAGCGTCGACGCCAGCCAGGCCGTCAAACGCATCCACCTGCGGCTGCACAACCGCGGCAGCCAGAGCCCGCTGCTGCGCGTCGTTGGCGTGCTCGAATGGTTGCTGGGCTCGGTGCGCTTCGACAGGCAAGCCGTGCGCACGGCCATGGTGTCCTTGCCCGCCACCGACACCTTGCCGCAACTGGACGTGCTGCTGGCCACGCAGGCCGACGACCACGACGGCCACGGCGGCCACACCGCCTTTGTGGCACTGCGCCGCGAGGGCAGTAACCACGCCGCGCTGCACGACTGGACGTGCGACCGCCGCGAACTCTTCGACGCCCGCGGCCGGCGCGTGCTGCCCGACCACCTGGGCCAGCGCGCCGGCGCAGGCGGCGACCCCTGTGCGGCGCTGGCCGCCGGGCTGCATGTGCCGGCCGGTGGCAGCGCGGGCTGCGTCTTCGTCATCGGCCATGCCCCGACGCGCGCTGCGGCGCTGCTGTTGGCGCAGCAAAGCGTCGCGCAAGACACGCCCGCAGCCGTCGCCGCCGCGCCGCTGCAGGCCCTGCTGGGCGCTGTCACCGTGCAGACGCCAGACCCGTTGTTTGACGCCCTCGTCAACCACTGGCTGCTGTACCAAACCACCGTCTGCCGGCTGTGGGGCCGTGCCGGCTTCTACCAGGCCGGTGGCGCCTATGGATTTCGAGACCAACTGCAAGACGCCATGGCGCTGGCCACCAGCGCACCGCAGTTGCTGCGTGAACAGCTGCTGCGTGCCGCCGCACGCCAGTATCCGCAAGGCGATGTGCAGCACTGGTGGCACCCGCACAGCGGCGCCGGCGTGCGCACGCACTTCAGCGACGACCTGCTGTGGCTGCCCCACGCCGCGCTGCACTACGTATCGACGACAGGCGATGTGGCGGTCTACGACGAAAGCCTGCCCTTCATCGAAGGCGAGCCGGTGCCGCCCGGCGCTGAAGACCTGTACAGCGTGCCGACCGTCAGCGAAGAACAGGCCACGCTGTACGAACACTGCGCCCGCACGCTGGACCACAGCCTGGCCACCGGCGCCAACGGCCTGCCGCTGATGGGCGGTGGCGACTGGAACGACGGCATGAACCGCGTCGGTGCCGGCGGCAAAGGTGAATCGGTGTGGCTGGCCTGGTTTCTGTGCCGGCTGGTGGCCGATTTTGCGCCGCTGGCCCAAAGCCGCGGCGAAGCGGCCCGCGCCCAGCGCTGGCAGGCCGCCGCGCAAGGCTGGCAGGCCGCGCTGCAAGGCCCGGGCTGGGACGGCGCCTGGTACCGCCGCGCCTTCTTCGACGATGGCCAGGCGCTGGGCAGCAGCGCCAATGCCGAATGCCGCATCGACCTCATCGCGCAGGCCTGGAGCGTGTTGTCGGGCGCCGCGCCGCTGGACCGGCAGCGCACCGCCATGGCGTCGGCCCAGGCCTTGCTGGCCGACCCGGCGCATGACCTGCTGCGCCTGCTGCACCCGCCGCTGGCCCACGCCCAACCCACCGCCGGCTACATCCAGGCCTACCCGCCCGGCGTGCGTGAAAACGGCGGCCAGTACAACCACGGCGCGGTGTGGGCGGTGATGGCCTGGGCCGAGCTGGGTGACGCCGACGCCGCCTGGCGCACCTGGGTGACCCTGAGCCCCGCCCACCGCGCTGCCCACCCGGTGTACGGCCCGGCGTATGGGCTGGAACCGTTCGTGATGGCCGCCGACATCTACAGCCAGCCGCCCTACACCGGCCGCGGCGGCTGGAGCTGGTACACCGGATCGGCCGCCGGCATGCACCGCGCGGCAGTCGGCGCTATCTGCGGCCTGCAGGTACAAGGCCACCTGGTGCGCCTGCAACCCGCGCTGCCCAGCCACTGGCCGCAGGCCCAGGTGACGCTGCGCCGCGGCGGCAAGCTGCACCGCTTCACGCTGTGCGCCGAAGGTGCGCAGGCCGCCGTCGCGCAAGCACAGGCAGAAGGCGCGCAACCGCTGGCCGTCGGCGCGTGGCTGGACTTGGCGCTGCTGGGCGCGCGCAGCCACCACCTGGTGCGGTGTCCGCAAGCCGGGGTTGCGCAGCCCTGATGGCGTCGGCCGTGGTGCGGTGTTCGGTACACCGCAACGAAAACGTTCTGTCGCAGGATGCGCGCCACATGGCCGGAGACTTTGAATCTGCCCGAGTCCTTTCCGACATCCAACAAAACGGAATGTCGTGTTCCGAGAACGCGGTTCCTGAATTGGCCGAATTGCGGCACACGGTTCGCAGGCTGATTGACGAACGCGTGACCTCTTTCTCGATCCCGAACGCGGTCAACGAAATTTCGCAGTTTCAACCTGTGGCTCAGCGTCTGCTGCCCGCGATGACGCAGCTGGCAAGCCGCCTGCGGGATACGTCAAAGGTTCGCAACAGTTAGCTCTACAGCGTCTTGCGGGTTTTAACCGGGCCGGGCGCTGAGAATCAGACCCAACTGGCTTGGCACTGCGACGCCACTGTCGTGACAGTGCTGGTGCCCATCTTTATCGATCAAGGCCCGCCAGAAAACGTCGGCGGTTTCGTGTACATCCCGAACAAACGGCCCGTCAGGCGAAATGTCTTCGTCAATGTCGCTGAAAAACTTGTGCTGAGCGCCCCGCCCGTACGCGAAACTTTCTCGCGCCAGGCCCGTGCCCGCGACCCTCGCGTGCGCTTCGCGACCCTGGTGCCCGGAAACCTTTACGCATTCTGTGGCTATCGAACCTACCATGCCAATTTCTCCGTGGCACCCGGCGTCACGCGGGCCACGTTGCTGCTGCATTGGGGTGACCCGCACCGCGGGTCCATCGTCACCAACTCGGCGGTCAAACTGCGCGCCTGGCGCGTAAAGCACAAACTCGGATGAAAGCGCTGCCCAATGGCAAGCCGGTTTCGGCCCTCGGCTTTGGCTGCTCCAGCATCTGGGCGAAACCATCGTTTTCAGAGCAGGCCGCCAGAACCATTCTCGAAGTCGCCGTTGAATCTGGCATCAACCATTTCGACACCTCGCCCAGCTATGGCTCGGGCGAGGGTGAACGTCGGCTCGCTGATTTTCTGCGCACGCTAAGGAGTCGCGCAAAAATAACATGACTAAGTTTTCTGTCGCGCCGGCAAGACGGTGTAATTCCATTCACCGTGGAAGTTGTCCTGCTTGAGATTGAGCAAGGCCAGCTCGGCGTCGGTGATCTTGATGCCGGTGGGGTACTTGCCTCGATCAAGTTCGGCGCGGATCTTCAAGCCTGCTCGTGTGGTCGTGTTGGCGATCAG
>JANMJI010000375.1:0-12158 GCA_031371275.1 Betaproteobacteria bacterium | reverse complement strand
GCCAGCAAGGGCTTGTTCTTCCTGGGCCCGGTGATGACCATCATGCCGGCGCTGGCGGCCTGGGCCGTGATTCCTTTCGGCCCTGACGTGGCGCTGGCCAACGTCAACGCCGGCCTGTTGTTCTTGATGGCCATCACTTCGATGGAGGTCTACGGCGTCATCATCGCCGGCTGGGCCAGCAATTCGAAGTACGCTTTCCTCGGCGCCTTGCGTGCGTCAGCGCAGATGGTCAGTTACGAGATCGCCATGGGCTTTTGCCTGGTGGTGGTCTTGATGGTGTCGGCGAGCATGAACATGAGCGAGATCGTGGCTGTGCAAGGCCGCGGCATCTTTGCCAGCATGGGCGTGGGTGTGCTCAGTTGGAACTGGCTGCCGCTGTTGCCCATCTTTTTGGTCTATTTCATCTCTGGCCTGGCCGAAACCAACCGTCACCCGTTTGACGTGGTGGAAGGTGAAAGCGAGATCGTCGCCGGCCACATGATCGAATATTCGGGCATGTCGTTTGCCATGTTCTTCCTGGCCGAATACGCCAACATGATTCTGGTCAGCATGCTGTGCGTGCTGCTGTTTCTGGGCGGCTGGCTGTCGCCATTTGGCTTTCTTGATTTCATCCCGGGCTGGATCTGGCTGGCCATCAAGGTTTTCATCGTTGCCACCATGTTCCTGTGGGTGCGCTCTACATTCCCCCGTTTCCGTTACGACCAGATCATGCGTCTGGGCTGGAAGATATTCATTCCCATTACGCTCGTTTGGCTGGTGGTGGTGGGGCTGTGGATTCAGTCGCCTGTAAATATCTGGAAATGAATATTTGGAAATGAGCGCATGACCACACTCACGGCTGTCAAGGAAGTGCTCTCGAGCTTCATGCTCACCGAGCTGTTCAAGGGCATGGCGCTGACCGGGCGTTATTTCATGTCCAAGAACATCACCATCCAGTTCCCTGAAGAGAAGACGCCGCAAAGCCCGCGTTTCCGCGGCCTGCATGCGCTGCGCCGCTACGAAAACGGCGAAGAACGCTGCATTGCCTGCAAGCTGTGCGAAGCGGTGTGCCCGGCGATGGCCATCACCATCGAAAGTGAAGTGCGCAGTGACGGCAGCCGCCGCACCACGCGTTACGACATCGATTTGACGAAGTGCATCTTCTGCGGCTTCTGCGAAGAAAGCTGCCCGGTGGACAGCATCGTCGAGACCCACCACTTCGAATACCACGGCGAAAAGCGCGGCGACCTGTATTTCACCAAAGACATGCTGTTGGCGGTGGGCGACCGCTACGAAAAAGAGATCGCTGCGGCCCGTGCCTCCGATGCCAAGTACCGTTGACATGAAGGCGTCGCGCCGCAGCCTTGGTGTGCGGGCCACAACCCCATGAACACCATCACCGCACTTTTCTACGTCTTCTCGGCGGTGCTGCTGTTTGCGGCTTTCCGCGTCATCACCGCACGCAGCACGGTGCACGCCGCGCTGTACCTGGTGCTGTCCTTTTTCAGCGCCAGTTGCGTCTGGATGCTGCTGCGCGCCGAATTCCTGGCCATCGCGCTGGTGCTGGTCTACGTCGGTGCCGTGATGGTGCTGTTCTTGTTCGTGGTGATGATGCTCGACATCAACGCCGACAAGTTCCGTGAAGGCTTCTGGACGCACCTGCCGCTGGCCGGCCTGATAGGCGCCGTCATCGCGCTGGAAATGGCCTTGGTGCTGATGCGTGGCTTCAGGTTGCAGGCCCCGGTGGTCAGCGCCAAGGCGCTGGAGCTGGGCAACACCAAGCTGCTGGGCATCGCCATTTACACCGAATACCTGTACCCGCTGCAACTGGCCGCGGTGCTGCTGCTGGTGGCCATCATCGCGGCGATTGCGCTGACGTTGCGGGCGCGCAAGGACAGCCGGCACATCGACGCTTCACAACAGGTGCGCGCCAAAAAGGCCGACCGCCTGCGGCTTGTCAAGATGCAGCCGGTGGTGGAAGCGCCGTCATTGCCCAAACCCGTGCCCAAACCCGTGCCCAAACAAGAGCGAGGCGGCGCATGAATTTCAGCGGCGCCATCACGCTGGGCCATTATCTGAGCCTGGGCGGCATTCTGTTCGCCTTGTCGGTCATCGGCATCTTTCTGAACCGGCGCAACCTCATCGTGCTGCTGATGGCCATTGAGCTGATGCTGCTGGCGGTGAACCTGAACTTCATTGCCTTTTCGCATTACCTGCCGGTTGAAGCCGATCGCATGGCCGGCCAGGTGTTTGTGTTCTTCATCCTCACGGTGGCGGCGGCCGAATCGGCCATTGGCCTGGCCATCCTGGTGGTGCTGTTCCGCAATCGGGCATCGATCAACGTCGAAGAACTCGACGAACTGAAAGGCTGAGCCCAGAGTCATGGTTTCGACAATCTCACAGGGCCTGCTGCTCACCATCGCGCTGGCGCCGCTCGCCGGCGCATTGGTTGCTGGCCTGGCCGGCAAGACCGTCGGCGTGCGCGGCGCCCACACCGTCACCATCATCGGTGTGCTCATCGCCTTCATCGGCTCGGCCATGGTGTTGCAACAGGTGGTGGGCGGCGCGCGTTTCAACGCCACCGTCTACGAGTGGGCCGTGGTCGGCAAACTGGTGATGGAGGTCGGCTTCCTCATCGACGGGCTGACTGCGATGATGATGGTGGTGGTGACCTTTGTGTCGTTGATGGTGCACGTCTACACCATCGGCTATATGGAAGGCGACCCCGGCTACCAGCGTTTCTTCAGCTACATCAGCCTGTTCACTTTCAGCATGCTGATGCTGGTCATGAGCAACAACTTCCTGCAGTTGTTCTTTGGCTGGGAAGCGGTGGGTCTGGTGAGCTATTTGCTGATTGGCTTCTGGTTCAAGAAGCCGACAGCCATTTTTGCCAACATGAAGGCTTTCATCGTCAACCGCGTCGGTGACTTCGGCTTCATCCTCGGCATTGGCCTCATCGTGGCCTATGCCGGCACGCTGAATTACGCCGAGGCATTTGCCAAGGGCGGTGAATTGGCCAAGCTGACGCTGCCCGTGTCTTCGTGGGGAAGCGACTGGATGCTCATCACCGTCATCTGCATCTGTTTGTTTATCGGCGCGATGGGCAAGAGCGCGCAGTTCCCATTGCATGTGTGGCTGCCCGATTCAATGGAAGGCCCAACGCCGATTTCCGCGCTGATTCACGCCGCCACGATGGTCACCGCCGGCATCTTCATGGTCGCGCGCATGAGCCCGCTGTTCGAGTTAAGCGATACCGCGCTGAACTTCGTCATGGTGATAGGCAGCATCACCGCTTTGTTCATGGGTTTCCTGGGCATCATCCAGAACGACATCAAGCGCGTGGTCGCTTATTCCACGCTCAGCCAATTGGGCTATATGACGGTGGCCTTGGGCGCCAGTGCCTACAGCGTGGCCGTGTTCCACCTGATGACGCACGCCTTCTTCAAGGCGCTGCTGTTCCTGGCAGCGGGCTCGGTCATCATCGGCATGCACCACGACCAGGACATACGCAACATGGGTGGGCTGCGCAAGCACATGCCCATGACGTGGATCACTTCGCTGCTGGGTTCGCTGGCGCTTATCGGCACACCGCTGTTTGCCGGTTTCTACAGCAAGGACAGCATCATTGAAGCGGTGCATGCCACGCACCTGCCGGGTACGGGTTTTGCCATTTTTGCAGTGACGGCGGGGGTGTTCGTCACCGCCTTTTATTCATTCCGCATGTACTTCCTGGTCTTTCACGGCAAGGAACGCTTTCATCACAAACCGTTTCCTCCCGAGGATGACCACGCGCAAGACGACCACAGTCATGCGCATGCTGCCCACGATGACCATCACCACGCCCACACGCCACACGAATCACCGTGGGTGGTGACGGCGCCGCTGGTGCTGCTGGCGATTCCGTCGGTGGTGATTGGCTTTCTGACCATTGGGCCGATGCTCTTCGGCGACTTCTTCAAAGACGCGATCTTCGTCAACGGGCAGGCCCACCCTGCGATGGACAAACTGGCCGAAGAATTCCACGGCGCCGCGGCGATGGCTTTGCACGCACTGACCAGTTTGCCCTTCTGGCTTGCGCTGGCCGGTGTCGTCACCGCCTGGTGGTTTTATCTGGTGCAGCCGGCCATTCCGGCGGCCATTGCACGCACGTTGTCGCCCTTGGTGCGGTTGCTTGAAAACAAGTACTACATGGACTGGTTCAACGAACATGTGCTGGCCCGCGGCGCGCGGCTGATGGGCACCGGCCTGTGGAAGGGCGGCGACCAGATGGTCATTGACGGGGTGCTTGTCAATGGTTCGGCCGGGTTGGTAGGCCGTATTGCCGGTGTTGCGCGCCAGTTGCAAACCGGCCACCTGTACCAGTACGCGCTGGTCATGCTGCTGGGCATCTTCGGCCTGCTCAGCTGGAAGCTGTGGCCCTTCTTCAGCGGCTTCATGCGTTGACTTTGCCGTCAGAGAAAAGAGAGAACAAGAGATGGGTTTGTTGAGCGTCGCTGTCTGGTTGCCGGTCGTCTTCGGCGTGCTGTTGCTCGCTCTCGGCCGCGACCAGAACGCTGGCGTGGTGCGGGCGCTGGCCTTGGTGGGCGCGGTGGTCTCGTTTGCCGTCACGCTTCCGCTGGTGACCAGTTTCAACACCACCACCGCGGCCATGCAGTTTGTCGAGAAGCTGCCGTGGATAGAGCGTTTCAATCTGAATTACCACCTCGGCGTGGACGGTCTGTCTTTGTGGTTCGTGCCGCTGACTGCTTTCATTACCGTCATCGTGGTCATCGCCGCGTGGGAAGTGGTGCAAGAGCGGGTGGCGCAATACATGGGCGCCTTCCTGATCTTGAGCGGGCTCATGGTCGGCGTGTTCTGCGCCATGGACGGCATGCTGTTCTACGTGTTCTTCGAAGCCACGCTGATTCCGATGTACCTCATCATCGGCGTCTGGGGCGGGCCGAAGCGCGTTTATGCGGCTTTCAAGTTCTTTCTCTACACGCTGGCCGGTTCACTCTTGATGCTGGTGGCGCTGGTCTATCTGTATTACAAAAGCGGCGGCAGTTTCGACATCCAGACCTGGCACAAACTGCCATTGAGCCTGCACGCGCAGACGCTGTTGTTCTTTGCCTTCTTTGCAGCCTTCAGCGTCAAGGTGCCGATGTGGCCGGTGCATACCTGGCTGCCCGATGCGCACGTTGAAGCGCCCACCGGCGGCTCGGTGGTGCTGGCGGCCATCATGCTGAAGCTGGGGGCTTACGGCTTCTTGCGTTTTTCCATGCCGATTGCGCCAGACGCTGCGCGTGAATACGCGTGGTTCATGATTGCTTTAAGCCTGATTGCGGTGCTCTACATCGGCCTGGTGGCGCTGGTGCAGCAAGACATGAAGAAATTGGTGGCTTACAGCTCCGTCGCGCACATGGGGTTCGTCACTTTGGGTTTCTTCATCTTCAACGACTTGGGTGTGGCCGGCGGCATTGTGCAAATGGTCAGCCACGGTTTTGTCTCGGGCGCGATGTTCCTGTGCATCGGCGTGCTTTACGACCGTGTCCACAGCCGCGAGATATCGGCCTATGGCGGTGTGGCCAACACCATGCCCAAATTCGCCGCTTTTGCGGTGCTGTTTGCGATGGCCAATTGCGGGCTGCCGGGCACGGCCGGTTTTGTCGGCGAATGGATGGTCATTCTGGGTGCCGTGAAGTTCAACTTCTGGATTGCGCTGCTGGCTGCCACCACGCTGGTGTTTGGCGCCGCCTACACGCTGTGGATGGTCAAGCGTGTGTACTTTGGCGATGTCGCCAATGACCATGTCAAGGCGCTGAAGGATATCAACGGCCGTGAATTCCTGCTGCTGGGCTTGCTGGCCGCCGCGGTGTTGTGGATGGGCCTGTATCCCAAGCCTTTCACCGACGTGATGAACGTTTCGGTGGCCGGGCTGCTAAAGCATGTGGCCACGGCCAAGCTGAACTGACGGGCCGACGTCACAAAAAGAAAACAGCAACACATGACCGCTATGAACTGGCCCGTGCTTTACCCCGAAATGTGGCTGCTGCTGGCCGCCTGCGCCGTGCTGCTGGTCGACCTGTTCAGTGACGATATCGAACGCCGGCCCACCTTCTGGTTGACGCAGGCCAGCATTGCCATCTTTGCCGGGCTGCACCTCGACAAACACCAGGGCGGCCTGACCGCCTACGGCATGAACGGCATGGTGGTGGTGGACCCGATGGGCCACCTGCTGGCCTTCTTCGCGGCCTTGAGCGTGATGGTGACGCTGGCCTACGCAAGACCCACGCTGGCCGCGCGCGACATGCTCAAAGGCGAGTTCTTCACGCTCACTTTGTTTGTGTTGCTGGGCATCAGCGTGATGTGCTCGGCGAACAACTTCCTGGTCGTCTACCTGGGCCTGGAATTGATGAGCCTGAGCCTGTATGCGCTGACCGCGCTGCGGCGCGACCATGCCATCAGCACCGAAGCGGCGATGAAGTACTTTGTGCTCGGCGCATTGGCCAGCGGCTTCTTGCTCTATGGCCTGAGCATGATGTACGGCGCCACCGGCACGCTGGAAATCCCCAAGGTGTTTGACCGCATCGGCAAGGGCGACATCAACAAGGAAGTGCTGGTCTTCGGTTTGGTGTTTGTCGTCGCCGGCCTGGGCTTCAAGCTCGGCGCCGCGCCCTTTCACATGTGGGTACCTGATGTCTACCAGGGCGCGCCCACATCGGTGACTTTGCTCATCGGCGGCGCGCCCAAGTTCGCCGCATTCGCCATCACGATACGTTTGCTGGTCGAAGGCCTGCTGGGCCTGGCGGTCGACTGGCAGCAGATGTTCATGGTGCTGGCGGTGGCGTCGCTGGCCATCGGCAATCTGGCGGCCATTGCGCAGAGCAACTTGAAGCGCATGCTGGCCTACAGCACCATCTCGCAAATGGGCTTCATTGTGCTGGGGCTCACGGCCGGTGTCGTCAGCGGCAACACCTTGAGCGCAGGCAACGCCTACAGCTCGGCGATGTTCTATCTGGTGGCCTATGTGCTGACCACGCTGGGCACGTTCGGGCTCATCATGTTCTTGTCCAGCCAGGGCTTTGAGAGCGAAGAAATCAATGACCTGGCCGGCCTGTCGCAACGCAGCCCCTGGCTGGCCGGCGTGATGACGCTGTTCATGTTCTCGCTGGCCGGTGTGCCGCCGATGGTGGGCTTCTTCGCCAAGCTGGCCGTCATCCAGGCGCTGGTCACCACCAACGTGCCCTTCTACATCGCCATGGCCGTCGTCGCGGTGATGTTCTCGCTGATCGGCGCCTTCTACTATCTGCGCGTGGTCAAGGTGATGTGGTTTGACGAACCTGCGCACGCAGCGCTGCTGGAACGCTCGCGTGGCGTGTCGGTGTTGCTCGCCTTGAACGGCCTGGCCGTGCTGGTCTTCGGGCCCTTTTCGGGTGGGCTGATGGCGATGTGCCGCGACGCCATCGTCAAAGCGCTGGCGACCTAACGTCACAGCAGCACGGCATCTGTTTTCAAGCACCGTGTCCACCGACGACAGCCATTTGACCGAGCAACCCACGGGCCAGAGTACCGTGCTGCACCGGGGTTTTCTGGAGTTGCGGCGCGACACCGTGCGCCTGCCCGACGGCAGCCAAGCCACGCGCGAATACATTCGCCACAGCGGTGCGGTGGCTGTGGTGGCGCTGCTGGACGGTGGCCGGGTGGTGCTGGTGCGCCAGCATCGCCACCCGGTGGCCAAGGTGCTGCTGGAACTGCCGGCGGGCAAGCTGGATGTCGGCGAAAGCCAGCTTGCCTGCGCGCAGCGCGAACTGCGTGAAGAAACGGGTTACACCGCAAGTGAGTGGGCTTTTGGCGGTGAGATCCACAACGCCGCGGCCTATTCCAGTGAAAGCATCTGGATCTGGTTTGCACGCGGCCTGCAAGCCGGCCGCACGCAACTGGACGCTGGTGAGTTTGTGGAAACTGTGGCCCTGCATGTGGACCGGCTGCAAACCCTGGCCGATGGCGACGGCCTGCCCGACGTGAAGACACAGATCGGCCTGCAGTGGCTGGCGCGCTGGCAGGCCGGTGCGCGCGTGCTGGACTGGCAACGCGTGTGCTTACCGGCATCCACGCCCGCACCCCTATGATGGCGACATGATGAAAGTGTTGAACCTGCGCTGTGCCAACGGCCATGGCTTTGAAGGCTGGTTTGCGTCGGAAGACGACTTTCTGAACCAGAACGGCCGCACGCTCATCGAATGCCCGCTGTGTGCAGACAAGGTCATCAGCCGCTTGCCGGCCGCACCCCGGCTGAACCTTTCCGGCGCGCGCGAACCCGTGCCTGTGCCCGTGCCTGTGAACGTTAAACCGCAGCCGGCCGACCTGCAGGCGACCTGGCTGGCCACCGTGCGCGAGCTGATGGCGAAGACGGAGAATGTCGGTGACAAGTTCGCCGAAGAAGCGCGCCGCATTCACTACGGCGAAGTGCCGCACCGCGGCATCCGCGGCCAGGCCAGCTTTGAGGAGCGGCAGGCGCTGCAGGAAGAGGGCATAGAAACCATGTCCATCGCGGTGCCGCGGGCGCTGGACGGGACGGTGCAGTAGCAGGCTTGCCCCCTCTCCCTTACGCGCCCACCGAAGGCTGGCGCGTTGCGGGTGCGGCAGAGCGAGCAGAAAAGCTACAGCACCCGACCCGGGTTCATCAAACCCAGCGGGTCCAGCGCGGCCTTGATGCTGCGCATCAACTGCATGGCCACGGGTGATTTGCGCAGCGCCAGCTCATCGCGCTTGAGTGCACCGATGCCGTGTTCGGCCGAGAACGAACCGCCGAAACTGGCCACCGCATCGAAGACGATGGTGTTGACGGCGTGTTCCTGCTCTTCAAGAAAACGTGCGCCATCGATGCCGGCCGGCGCCTGCACGTTGTAGTGCAGGTTGCCATCGCCCAGGTGGCCGAAGTTGACCAGGCGCACGCCGGCATAACGTTGTTGAAGCACGGCGTCTGTGTGGGTCACGAAATCGGCCATCGCCGACACCGGCAGAGAAATGTCGTGCTTGATGTTCAGGCCCTCTTGCGCCTGCGCCAGCGGAATGCTTTCGCGCACATGCCACAGCGCCTGGCTTTGCGCCAGGCTTTCGGCGACCACCGCGTCATGCACGGTGCCGGCTTCCAGTGCCGTGCCCAGGAGGCTCTCGAAACGTTCGCGCGCCGCGGCCTCGCCCTCGGTGTCGCTTTGTTCCAGCAGCACCGTCCAGGTGGCGCTGGGCAGCGGCGCGGGCAGGGTGGGGAAGTGCGTGGCCACCAGGTCCAGCGCCAAACGGCCCATCACCTCAAAGCCGGTGAGCCCGGCGCCCAGCCGTGTGCGCGCCAGCTTCAACAGCGCCACGCAGTCGGCCAGGGTGCGGCACGCCGCCAGCGCTGTAGTGGTGGCCGCGGGCTGTGGTGCCAGCTTCAAAGTGGCCGCGGTGATGATGCCGAGCGTGCCTTCGCTGCCAATGAACAGGTTACGCAGGTCGTAGCCGGTATTGTCCTTGCGCAGACCGCTCAGGCCATGCCAGATGTCGCCCTGCGCCGTCACCACTTCCAGGCCCAGACACAGGTCGCGGGCATTGCCCCAGCGCAGCACTTGCGTGCCGCCGGCGTTGGTGGCCAGGTTGCCGCCGATGCTGCAACTGCCTTGCGCGGCCAGGCTCAGTGGCAACAGCAGGCCACGCGCCGCCGCGGCCTGCTGCACCGCCTGCAGCACACAGCCGGCTTCGGCCGTCAGCGTCAGGTTGGCCTCGTCGATGCTGCGTATCTTGTTCATCCGCAGCAGGCTCAGCAGCACCTGCGTGCCGCTGCCAACGGGCACGCCACCGCCCACCAGGCCGGTGTTGCCACCCTGCGGCACGATGGCCACGCCGTGCGCGGCGCAGGCCTTTACCACCGCAGCCACCTCGGCCGTGCTGCCGGGCCGCACCACAGCCAACGCCTTGCCATGCCAGCGCCGGCGCCAGTCGCGTTCCCAGGCGCTCAGGTCGCCTTCGGTCAACACCTGGGCCGCGCCCACCGCAGCGCGCAGCGTGTCCAGCAAAAGCAAGCTCATGCCGTGGTGGCCATGGCCGCGTTGCGCAGCCGGCGGCGGATGTACAGCCCACTGATGGCGAAGATGAAGAGGCTCAGCACGATCTCGGCGCAGGCCAGTGCGGCACCCAGGCCGTGTTCGCTGGTGGCGCGCACCACGCCTTCCATGAAGTACAGCCAGACCAGCAAGCTCAACCAGCGAAAGGTGTACATGCGGTGGCGCAGCAAACCGGCCACGCACAGCAGCAGTGGCAGCACCTTCAGCGCCAGTGTGCCGCTGCCGGTGGGTGCCAGCCACAGCTCCCACGCCAGGCCCAGCGCAATCAGCGCCAGCAAACCGGCCAGCACCAGCGCACGGGCATGGCTGACGATGGCTTCGGGCTCGTGGTGGGCTGGGGCTGGTGGGTTCATGCGGCATCATAGCCAGCATGAACATTTTCTTGCGCCGCCAGGCGCAGCTTGGCGCGTGGTTTGCCGAGTTGCTGCAGACGCTGCGCACCTGGCCCTGGTTCGACACCCTGCGCACGCTGCGCAGCCGCTTCCGTGAAGACCACCTGGGCCTGACCGCCGGCAGCCTGACCTTCACGACCTTGATTGCGCTGGTGCCACTGGTCACGGTGATGCTGGCCGTGTTCACCGCCTTCCCGATGTTTTCCGGCTTCGAGTCGGCGCTGGAAAAGTACTTTCTGCAAAACCTCGTGCCAGACAACATCGCCGGGCCGGTGCTGCGTTCTTTGACGCAGTTTGCGGCCAAGGCGCGCGGCATGGGCACGGCCGGCCTGCTGCTGCTGGTGGCCACCGCGCTGGCACTGGTGTTGACGATTGACCGCACACTGAACGCCATCTGGCGCGTGCGCCGGCCACGGCCGATGGCGCAGCGCATCCTGGTCTATTGGTCGGGCCTGACGCTGGGGCCGCTGGTGTTGGGTGTCAGCCTGTCGCTGACGTCGTATGCGGTGTCGGCTTCGCGCGGGCTGGTGGGCAAGTTGCCTGGCGGCGTGGGGCTGCTGCTCGAGCTGCTTCAGTTCGTGCTGTTCGCCGGCGCCACCGCCGCGCTGTTCCACTTTGTGCCCAACACCGTGGTGCGCTGGCGCCACGCCTGGGCCGGTGGCTTGTTTGTGGCCACCGCGCTTGAAATTGCCAAGAAGGGCCTGGCCTGGTATGTCGATTCGGTGCCCACCTACTCGGCCGTCTACGGTGCCTTCGCCACGCTGCCCATCTTGTTGTTGTGGATCTATCTGGGCTGGGTCATCGTGCTGCTGGGCGCGGTGATTGCGGCCTACGCGCCGAGCTTGCAAATGCGCGTCAGCACACGCCCCGCCACCCCGGGCTGGCAGTTCGACCTAGCGCTGGCGGTGTTGCAACAACTGGACATTGCACGCCGCAGTCAGCAGCACGGCCTGTCATTGGCCGCCCTGGGGCAAGCGCTGCGGGCTGACCCGCTGCAACTCGAACCTGTGGTCGACATGCTGGCCGACATCGACTGGGTGCAGCGCCTGGACGAAGGCGGCAGTTCGCGCCATGTGCTGCTGTGCGACACCGCCCGCACGCCGCTGGCGCCACTGCTGGAACGCACGCTGCTGGCGCCAGGGCCGCATGTGGCGGCCTTTCGCCAGCACGCGGGGCTGGACAGGCTGACGCTGGCACAAGCGTTGGGCCGCGATTGAACAGTGTTCAAAACGGAATACGGCCGAGCCAGATATCGCGGTACATGACCCAGTCACCCATGAAGCTGAACAGCGGGCGCTTGAAGCTGGCGGGCTTGTTCTTCTCGAACACAAAGTGCCCCACCCAGGCAAAGCCATAGCCGCACACGAGGCCCAGCAAGATAAACAGCGGCTGGCCGCGCAGCACCGCCAGGGCCAGGCACAGCAAGGCCAATGACGAGCCGGTGAAATGCAGCCGACGGCAGGTGCGGTTGGCGTGTTCACCCAGGTAGAAGGGATAGAACTGGGCGAAGCTGGTGAACTGGCGGGCGTCGGTGGTGGTGGCGGCGATGGGGTCGTTGTGCATGGAGGTCCTGACGGGCTGTGGGCGTGGTGTTGCGATGATGCGCTTGAGCGGATGATCAAACGGGGAAGCAGGCAAGGCGTCCTCGCGGGGCCGAGATCATCGCGCCAAAGAGGGCACAGAAGACGGCGCTGAACTTGGCGAT
>JANMJI010000278.1:0-2743 GCA_031371275.1 Betaproteobacteria bacterium | reverse complement strand
GGTGGAAAACTACGGCACCGACCCGCAGGTGGAAGTTGCCAACGCGCCGCAGGACGATGTTTTCAATGCACCCGAACGGGACCGGCAGTTGGCCGCGGCGGTGGTCGAGGCGTTGAAGGGCATTGAGCGTCAGGGTGTGGCAAGGCCGGTGTTCGGGCCGCGGCCGGTGCTGGGGCTTCGCGGCTGAAACCGGCTGCGGCAGACGCGGCGCGGCGTGGCTTGAACTCGCGCCAGCGAGCGCTCCTACGGAAGCAGGAAGAAAGTCCGCCGCGGTCCGGCACGCCCCTACTTTTGGGGGTGCGTCCGGGCACACCATGACCGATGCTGGCGTCCGCCCTGATGCACAGGATGCCAGCATGGTGCCGGCACCGGCTGCCCAGCGGTTTCACGGAGCACCCACCGAATGAACCACTTTCAAGCGATCTTTGCGCTGGCCTTGTCGGCCTGCCTGGGCCTCGCAGGCCCTGCGGCGGGCGCCATCCCCGAGAACTTTGCGCCTGGCGACTATCTGAAGCCGTCGGTATGCCCGGCCAACTACATGGCCGATGTCGCGCTTGCCTGCGTGGCCAAGAAGCTGGACAGTGCGGCCTGCCTGGCGGCTGGCTTCGACTTCAAGCAGGGTCCGCCGCCGGTCTGTGTGGCCGACCCGGCCAAGGCCCCCAAGGCAGCCTGCAAGGCCATATCGAGCTATGCCGCGACGGTCAACGGCAGCGGCGCCGACGCCACCTGCGCTTATGAGCGCGTCAACCCGAGCAGCGCCGCGGGCGACTACATAGGCGACTGCTTTCATGTGAAAGGCGTGCCGCCCGGCACCGGACTGGCCGGCGACCGCATGTACTTTGTCAGCGGCCAGCGCAATATCGACGGCGACAACGATCGCGAACTGACGCTGGTGCCCGGCCATCTGCAGTTCTTTCCCACGCTGGGCTGCCTGGCCGACGCCGGCACGCCGGTGAAGGCACAGGCCAGCCAGTTGATCGAAGCAGGCGCCAGCCGCCAGGGCTACAGCTATGGCTTTTTGACGATGCCGTACAAATACTTTCCCAAAGACCGCAGCTTTATCGTCGGTGCACCCGTCGGCGCCTACCTGGGCTGGCGCTACGGGCAGGCCGGCAGCGGCACCATGGTGGCCTTGGCGCTGACCCTGGGCCAGGTCAAAGGCGAGACCGTCGACCCGACCAAGCTGGACGCCAACAAGCAACCCACCGTCACCGGCACCACTGACGTTCCGGCTTTGTCTGCCGCGGTGGGGGTCATGTTCGACGTGCTGAAGTCGCCGCGCGGCAAACCCTTCAAGGCCGGTCTTTTCTTTGGCCGCGACACGGTCAGCGCCGAGCCAACCATCCGCTACCGCTACAACCGCAAGAATTGGCTTGCCGTGCAGTTGGGCTATGACTTCACCGACAACTGACGCGGGCCCGCTGCGGGCGCCAGCCTCTCACGGTTTGGCCATGTAGCAGGTGGCACCGTCGGCGTCGCAGCCCAGCGGGTAGACCTTGCGCGGGTACTCGCCCTGGTCTTCGCGGATGTCGCGTTCCGAGCTGAACATGCGCCCGAAGACCTTGCGCTGGTCTTTGGGCAGTTTCTTGCGCACGAAGTAGTGGTGGCCACCGAATTCCAGCGGTGCGTTGGTGAAGCTCACATAGCGCACCTTCGGCGCCACCAGCCGGCCGTCTGGCTCGGCCCCGAGCTTGGGCTGGTCGTGGTCGGCGATGCGCGCGCCGTACAAGACGATGTCGCCCTGGTTGAAGGTGATGAACACCTGGCCACGCGGAGCCAGTTTGGCCAGCCAGGTTTCGTGGCCGCTGGCCCGGCAACAGGGTGCAAGCAACGCGATGTTGTGCTGCGCGCCCAGGGCCTCGGTGGCGCCGCTCACTTCGATGGTGTTCTGCAGGAAATGCGCACCCAGGCTGTGCGCGGCCAGACTCATGGGTTGCTGGTGCACGTACAAGCGCGCAGTGGCCAGCAGCCGCAGGAAGCGCGCCAGCGCATCAACGCCGGCCGACGCGTTCATTTTGGCCTGCCAGTAGCGCTGAATCTTGCGCTGCACCCAGCCATCGGTGCGGTTGCTGCCGTTGACGCCGGCCAGGCCTTCTTCGTCATCGTCGTCGCTCGCGGCTTGCGGGACCGGCAGCCCGGGCGGGTCTTCGCCCGAGGACAGTGCGCCTTCCGAGGGCCAGGAAAAACCCACCACTGCGCAGCCATAGATTTCTTCCAGCCGCGCGCAGCGCTCAAAGCAGTCGGCCGGCGAGTTGTTGTTGCCGTGCAGGTACACCAGCACGGGCTGATTACCGCCGAAGACCGGCACCAATGCCTGCAAGGCCTGGTCGTCGCTGATGCCGCTTTGCAGACCGTCGAGCGCAAAGCTGCCACCGGCGCTCGCCACCGTGGCCGCGCTCAACAGCGTGGCACCGGGTTGGAAACTGCGCTTGAAAGCACTGGCATCTGCCGCAGCGCGCGTATCGCGGTTTGTGAATACCAGCATGACGATGCTCCGTGGTGCAGGGGGCTGCGTACATTGGCCTTCTTGCCGCTGTCACGCATCCACCGCTTGCGGTAGGTCAACGGGCCCTACAACCCCCGCTCACTGCCCCGCGCCAGATAAAACCATTCATGCCCCGGCCTGGCCGAGACATCGGGGAAGACGATGTGGCCGGCCTGCGGCGCGCGCAACTCGGTGCCGTCGGCGCGCACGGCAATCAGCTCGTCCGCGGCCAGCGCGTCGAAGCTGGTCCAGGGTTTG
>JANMJI010000277.1:0-2818 GCA_031371275.1 Betaproteobacteria bacterium | reverse complement strand
GGTGGAAAACTACGGCACCGACCCGCAGGTGGAAGTTGCCAACGCGCCGCAGGACGATGTTTTCAATGCACCCGAACGGGACCGGCAGTTGGCCGCGGCGGTGGTCGAGGCGTTGAAGGGCATTGAGCGTCAGGGTGTGGCGCGGCCGGTGTTCGGGCCGCGTCCGGTGCTGGGCGTGCTGCCCCAGAGGCAGCGTTCGGTGACGGTTGACGGCTGACGCCTATCGCGTTCAGCAGTCTGGCGTGCAGGCGGGCCCCTGGGTGGCCGGTGGTGCCGGCACCAGCACATCATGCGCGGTCAGCATACAAATCGGGCTGGCGGCGAATCGCACCTGGTAACTGCGACCCGCATTGACAACCGTGCACACCCGGCCGACCCGCGTACGGTCATCGGCGTCGAGCACCACATCGCCTTCCTGGAACGTGAAATCCTGTATCGCTGCAGGCACGGCGGCCTGCGTTTTTGCGGCGGCGCGTGTCGCGCGGGTGGTGCGTTTGGGCATGGTGCTTCTCCTCGAAATGGCTATTGCAAATCCTGTACGGCCAGCAACGCACGCAGCGCGGTGAACGACGTGTCTATGCCCTGATGGACGGCCATGCGCTCTGGGTCTTCCCTCGGTTTGTCCTTGAGCGCTGCGGCCGTGAGTGCGGGTGTGACCGCCAGCAGTGAACGGGCCAGCGAGCGAATGGCGTCCTTTTGCGCCGCCACCTGCGCCTGGCGCCTGGCCAGCGCCGCGTCGGCGGTGGCCAGGTCGGCCGACGACTTGCTCAGCGCGTCGCCGCCTGATGTCGTGCCCGTGCTGGCCGTGGGCACCGGCACGCCGGACATCTGCGCGCCCAGCAGCACGGCCTGCGTCATGACCTTGGAAGCCACCTGCGCCACCTTTGACGCGTCGAACAGCAAGCCCTTGACGGAAAAGTCGGCGGTGGAATTCAGCCGGATGACCACGTCGACGTTACCCAGAGTGCCGTTGGCGAAGGCGCGGTTGAAGTCGCGTTTCCAAAGCCCGTCTGGTGCGTTGGCCACGGCATAGGCGTACTCGGTGGCGGCCAGGCTGCCGTCGCCGATGATGCTGCGCTGCACGGTGGCCACTGTGGCGGCGGCTTGTTGCTGCAAGGCGTTGAGCTGCGGTGCCACGGCAGCTGCGCTGGCCGCAGCCGATTTCGCGGCAGCGGCAGTTCCGGCTGCCGATGCTGCCGCTGCTGGTGCCGCAGCCTCGGCGATTGCCGCTGCGCTGGCTGCTTGTGCTTGCCCGGTGGCGCGTGCCAGATTGTTGGCGTTGCGCTCGACGGCACGCACGTCGTTGATCTGCGCCATGCGCAGGCTGCGCTCTGCGGCCTGGAATGCAACCAGCTGCTCGCGCAGCTTCGCGGGCATGACGCTGCCGCGGCCGTAGCCGAGTTCTGCGGCCGTGGTGACCAGGGTCTGCGCCAGCGTTTCGAGCTTGGTGCCCTGCCTGCTTGCATCGTTGCTGTACTGGCCACCCGGCGCCGCTGCTTCGGCCATCTGCCGAATCGAACGCTCTAGGTCTTGCCGCGCAGAGGGGGGCAGCGTGGCGGCCAAGTCACTCAAGCGCTTGCCAAGTTCGCCAAGGTTCTTGCGGAACGCGCTGAACTGCCGATCTACGCGGGCCGCGAAGTCACCGGGCGTGGCGCCTGCGATCTCCCGGTACAGCTTGCGCAAGCTCTCGTCGGCCATCTCTTGCTGGACGTAGCCGGGGTCGAGTACGTCCACCGAAACGTTGAGGTTGCCGCAGCCCGTCATCAGTGTGCAGGTTGCGGCCACACCGCCGACAACAGCCAGATGGGCCAGTGCGCGGGGCTTCATGGCGTGCCCCCGGCGCGGCTGGCGTCCAGCACAAACCAGTTTCGGGCATCTTCGGCCTTGTCGAAATCGGCGCCGTTGTAGCCCAGGCTGCGCGCCAGTGTGGTCAGCGCACGCAGGTAGTTGTCGGCTGCCAACTTGCCGCTGCCCGCGACGCGAGCGGCATTGGTTTGTGCCTCTAGCTGGCCAACCAGTGCCGTACCCTCGGCCTTCTGCACGCTCAAGCGCGCATCGCTCTGTCCCTTGGCCAGGATGCGGTCGCGGCTGAGCATGCGCGTCAGCGCGTCGGCCACCACTTGTGATTCGGCAAAGCTGCCGATGGTGCTGGCCACGGCGTCGGCGTTGGTGCTCATGATCATCACGAAAGCGCCGTTTTCCGGGCTGGGCGTCAGTGGCGTGAGCTTGGTGCCGGGGGCTGCGCCTGGCAGCACCATGGTGTCGTCAAACAGTTTCTGGTTCGCAGGCGCTTTGATCTCGTTGAAAAAAAGCGAGACAGCACGCTCGTCGAAGTAGCCGCTCAGGTAGCGGGTGTTGCTGAACTGCGTGTTGCCGTCCACCGTCAGGCGATAGAACTGTACGGGCTCACGCACGCCATCCACATTGTCGCGATACGCAGCGAAATAGTGGTTCTCATGGACCGTGGCACTGCATCCCGCCGCAACCATGATGGCCAGCATCCAGGTCTTGCGGGCTATCCCAAACAAGACTTCGTGGCCGAAGGGCTTTTTCACCGGAACCTCCACGATCGTTGCCAACACCGACGCAATGTATCGGCCCGGTGGCGCGAGCGCTTCCTGAAACTTGTGTACGGTGGGTGCCTTTCTACAACACCCGTTCACTCCCCCGCGCCAGGTAAAACCATTCATGCCCCGGCCTGGCCGAGACATCGGGGAAGACGATGTGGCCGGCCTGCGGCGCGCGCAACTCGGTGCCGTCGGCGCGCACGGCAATCAGCTCGTCCGCGGCCAGCGCGTCGAAGCTGGTCCAGGGTTTG
>JANMJI010000346.1:0-24568 GCA_031371275.1 Betaproteobacteria bacterium | reverse complement strand
CGGCGTGCAGATACAGCACGCGCGCCCCTGGGTTGTCTTTCAGCAGTGCGTTGCCCACGGCGTGCACCAGGTGCGTCTTGCCAAGGCCCACGCCACCGTAAATGAACAAAGGGTTGTACATCGCACCCGGTGCGCCGGCCACATGCAGCGCAGCGGTGCGCGCCATCTGGTTGGCGCGGCCGGCCACCAGGGTGTCGAAAGTCAGCGCGGCATTCAGCCGGTGTGTGCTGGCCGGTGGAGGCTGTGTGTGACCCAGGGCGGGGCCTGGCGACGCCGGCCGCCCGCCGGCCGCCCGTTCCAGCGCGTCGGCTGCCAGCAGCGCCGCACTGTGGGGTGCGCCGCGCTGGCGTGGGGCCGCCGCCGTGGCTGCTCTTTCGCTGCTGGCGTCAGCACGCGGGGCCAGCGTCAGTTCCAGCCGCACCGGGCGTTCGGCGATGTCGGCCAAGGCCGACTCGATGCGCCCGGCGTACTGCGACCGTATCCAGTCGAGTTTGAAGCGGTTGGGCACCTGCACGGCCACCACGTCAACCACGGCGGTGTCGGCGTGGGTGCCTGGGGGGTTGTCACCTGCAGCCTGCGGCACAGGGGCCAGCGGACGTATCCAGGTGTTGAATTGCTGTTCCGGCAGAACGGCAGCGAGACGCTCGCACGCACGCTGCCACAGGTCTGAGCTCATTGTGGATATCTTCTTTTGTCGGCCGCCGGTTCTGGGGTCCCTCGCGACCAGCGGAAGGTGGTTATCCACACATTTTCTTCCGCCGTCAAGCCCTGCCGTGAAGCCTGGCATGTGCCGGCAGCCGGTGCAAGTGTTTGACCGGATTGGGATTTTTTGCTGTAATCGTGGGTTTCCCGGATGCAGCAGCCGATTTATCGATTGCAACGGCGCAACGCTGAGACGCTGCGACGCCGCGATTGGGCAAGCCCCAAGCCCAGACCAAGATTGCCGGGTTTGCATGTGCGCCCCACATCCCGCACATTCCCCCCCAGAGCCCCACCAAAGAAAACACGGAACCCGCCATGAAGCGCACCTACCAACCTTCCAAGATTCGCCGCGCCCGTACCCACGGCTTCCTGGTGCGCATGAAAAGCCGCGGCGGCCGTGCCGTCATCAACGCCCGCCGCGCCAAAGGCCGCAAGCGCCTGGCTGTCTGAGGCTTGCGGCCGCTCAGCATCGCGCACACCGACACCGCCGGGGCTGACGTGCCAGACCGCCTTGTCAACAAGGCGGACTTTGAACGCCTGCTGGGAACGCGGTTGTGGGGCCGAAGCGCTCACTTCGCTGTGCACCATGTCGCGGCAGTGCCGCAGCCGCCGGTGCGGCCAGGCAAAGCGGTCCCCACCCGAGAGTTATCCACAAGCCCTGCACCCACTTGCCCCCAGCCTGTGGATGACTTGCCCAGCAAACTCTGGTTGGGCTGTGTGGTGCCCAAACGCCACGCCCGCCGTGCAGTGACCCGCAATTTGCTGAAACGCCAGGTGCGGGGTGCTTTTCAGCGCCATGGCAGTTTGCTGCCGCGGGGCTTGTGGTTGGTGCGTTTGCGCCAGCCTTTCCCAGTCGCCGAATTTGTGTCGGCGCACTCTGAGGTCCTGCTGCGTGCCGCCCGGCTGGAGCTCGACACTCTGCTGACGCGGGCGCAAAGCTGATGCCGATGTTGCCCGCGTCAGCCTGGCCCACCCGCATCTTCCTCTGGCCCCGCCAGTGCTTGATGATGCTGGTGCACGGCTACCGCCTGCTGCTCAAGCCCTGGCTTGGCGGCGCTTGCCGTTTTGAGCCCACCTGTTCGGCCTATGCGCTGGGCTCGCTGCAAGGCCATGGCGCCCTGTGCGGCAGCGCCCTGGCCGGTTGGCGCATCCTGCGGTGCAACCCTTGGTGCGCCGGGGGTTGTGACCCGGTGCCTGACAATCTGCGCCATCCCGCCACAGGCCTGTTCACGCGCCTGGGCCTGAACCCTGACGCGCCAGCGTCTGTGCCGCCGCCCTCGCGCTCGCCCGCACCCACAACCGCACGGTGCCCGCCGCGCTCCCCGACCCGGAAACTTCCATGACCGATATTCGCCGCACCCTGCTGTGGGTGGTTTTTACGATGTCGCTGGTCCTCATCTGGGACGCGTACCAGAAGCACACCGGCCATGCGTCCTTGTTCGGCGGCACGCCGCGCACGGTGGCCAGCGGCAGCACGGGCGCTGCGGGCAACCCGCCGGCCGGATCGGCACCCGCGGGCGTCCCCGGGGCCGCCGCCGTGCCCACGGTGCCCACCGCGCCAGGAGTCAGCGTGGTCGGCGCGGCCTCCACCACGGCCACGGCGCCGGTGGCGGCGGGTGAATTGATGGTCGTGACCACGGATGTGGTGAAGGCCACCATCGACACCGTGGGTGGCAGCCTGGTGCGGCTGGAGTTGCTCAAGCACCCGGAACTCATCGCCAAGCGCTGGTACGAGCCGGTGATGGAATTGTTTGGCGCCGCTGCCAGCGGCCCGGCGCAGAAAAACACCGTGCTTTTCGACCACAGCGCACAGCGCCAGTACGCCGCGCAGACGGGCCTGGTGACGGGCCAGGCCGATGTCGCGCTGCCCAACCACCTGACGCTGCTGACCGCGGTGCCCGGTGAACGCACGCTGGCCGATGGCGCCCAAGCGCTGACGCTGCGCCTGGAGTCGCCCGCCATCGACGGCCGCAAGCTGGTCAAGACCTACACCTTCCATCGCGGCCAATACACCATCGGCGTGAAGCACGAGTTCATCAACCAGGGCGCTACCGCACTGTCGCCGCAGCTCTACTTGCAGCTGGCACGCGACGGCAATGCACCCGAGGGCGAGTCCAGCTTCTATTTCACCTTCACCGGCCCGGCCATCTACACCGAGGCCAACAAGTTCAAGAAGATCGACTTCAAGGACATCGCCAAGGGCAACGCCGGCCACGACACCAGCGCCGACAGCGGCTGGGTGGCGATGGTGCAGCACTACTTTGCATCGGCCTGGCTGGTGCCGGCCGCCGGGCCGCGCCAGTTCAGCACCGCCAAGGCGGGTGACAGCTACTTCGTGCGCATGGTGCTGCCCATGGGCGAGGTGGCGCCAGGGGCCAGCAAGACGCAGGAGTCCATCCTCTTTGCCGGCCCACAGGAAGAAAACAAGCTGGAAGCGCTGGCCCCGGGGCTGGAGCTGGTGAAAGACTACGGCTGGCTGACGATCCTGTCCAAGCCGCTGTTCTGGCTGCTGACGCAGTTGCATGCCTTCATCGGCAATTGGGGCTGGGCCATCGTCGCGCTGGTGGTGCTGCTGAAGATCGCCTTCTACTGGCTCAACGCCAGCGCTTACCGCAGCATGGGCAAGATGAAGGCGGTGGCGCCGAAGGTGGCCGAACTGAAGGAGCGCTACAAAGACAAGCCGCAGGAAATGCAGCAGCAGATGATGAAGATCTACCGCGAGGAGAAGGTCAACCCGCTGGGCGGCTGCCTGCCCATCTTCGTGCAGATGCCGTTTTTCATCGCGCTGTACTGGGTGCTGCTGTCGAGCGTGGAAATGCGCAACGCGCCCTGGGTGGGCTGGATCCACGACCTGGCCGCGCCCGACCCGTTTTTCATCCTGCCCACACTGATGACGCTGTCGTCGCTGTTCCAGGTCTGGCTGAACCCGGCCCCGCCCGACCCGGTGCAGGCCAAGATGATGTGGATCATGCCGCTGGCCTTCGGCATCATGTTCTTCGCCTTCCCGGCCGGCCTGGTGCTGTACTGGTTGACGAACAACATCCTGTCCATCGCGCAGCAGTGGTTCATCAACAAGCAGCTCGGCGTTCTGGGCAAATAGCGCACACCGGCGCCCTGTTCATCCCCCGTATGGGGCTTGAGTTGTGCGGCGCGGGCGCCGACTATGCAGTGATGCGGGCGACCCGTCTCACACCGAGCCGGCTCAGGAGTTCTGGCAGCAAGCCCTTCAACAAGGCCCAGCGCCGCTCCACCCGCGCCACACACTGAAAGCCGCGCGCCAGAATCGCCAGGATGCGCGCTCCACCCACCGGCTTGCCGCCCCGCCTTCCGATGCGGTCGCAAGACCCCATCGTGGCCATCGCCACGGCGCCGGGGCGTGGCGCAGTGGGCATCGTGCGCGCGTCGGGGCGCGACCTGAAGGCCTTGATCCTGGCCCTGTGCGGCCGCCCGCTGCCGCCGCGCCAGGCCACGCTGCTGGCCTTTGCCGACGCCGACGGCCAGCCGCTGGACCGCGGCCTGGCTTTGCACTTCCCGGCGCCGCATTCCTACACTGGCGAAGACGTGCTGGAACTGCAGGCCCACGGTGGCCCGGTGTTGCTGCAGCTGTTGCTGGCGCGCTGCCTGCAGGCGCAGCCCGGCCTGCGCCTGGCCGCGCCCGGTGAGTTCACCGAGCGCGCTTTCCTCAACGACAAGCTCGACCTGGCGCAGGCCGAGGCCGTGGCCGACCTCATCGACGCCAGCACCGAAACTGCCGCCCGTTCAGCCGCCCGTTCGTTGAGCGGCGCTTTCTCTGATGAAGTGGCAATACTTGCCGAACGCACGGTGCGGCTGCGCATGCTGGTCGAAGCCACGCTGGATTTTCCGGAAGAAGAAATCGACTTCCTGGAAAAAGCCAACGCCCACGGTCAGCTGAACGGCCTGCTGGCGACGCTGGACGCGGCACTGGCCCGCGCGCGCCAGGGCGCACTGCTGCGCGAGGGCCTGCGTGTGGTGCTGGCCGGCCAGCCGAACGTCGGCAAGAGCAGCCTGCTGAACGCACTGGCCGGGGCCGAGCTGGCCATCGTGACGCCGATACCTGGCACCACGCGCGACCGTGTCAGCGAGACGATTCAGATCGAAGGTGTGCCGCTGCACATCACCGATACCGCCGGCCTGCGTGCCAGCGCAGACGTCGCCGACGAGGTGGAACGCATCGGTATCGGCCGCAGCTGGCAAGCCATTGGCCAGGCCGATGCGGTGGTCTTCCTGCACGACCTGCAACGGCTGGGCGAGCCTGCCTATGAAGCGGGTGACGCGGCGATTGCCGCCCAGTTGCCTTCGGGTGTGCCGGTGCTGCGGGTCTACAACAAGGCCGACGTGGGCCTGCCGCAGGCACACCCATTGCCCGCCGAAGCCATCACCCTGTCAGCCCGCAGCGGCCAGGGACTGGACACGCTGCGCCGGGCCTTGCTGCAACAGGCCGGCTGGCAGGCCGCGCCCGAAGGCTTGTTCATTGCCCGCGCCCGCCATGTGCATGCGCTGGCGCGGGCCCGCGAACATCTGCTGCTCGCCCAGGCCCATGCCGCCCTGCGCGACACTGCGCTGGACCTGCTGGCCGAAGAACTGCGCCTGGCGCACCGGGCGCTGGGCGAGATCACCGGGCAGTTCAGCAACGAAGACCTGCTGGGTGAAATCTTCAGCCGGTTTTGCATAGGAAAGTGACAGGGTGTCCCCGCAAGGGGTGGGCTGGCGCGCGTGGACAGGCCCAGGCCCGCGGTGCGGCATCGAAGGCCGCCCAGCAAGCCCATCACGGAGACCCCATGACGCCGACCAACCTCAAGCGTCGACAGCACCTGCTGGCCGCTGCCGCCCTCGGCGGGCTGGCCGCCGCGCCGGCGCATGCAGTGGGCGAGGCCGCGGCCGAAGTCCCGGTGCAAGCGCAAGAATTCTGGGCGCGCAAGAACGGCGTCAAGCTGTGGCTCTACCGCAAGTACATCGCTGCTGGTGGTGATACTGGTGCTGGTGTAGGGGGCAGTGGCAGTCCAGGCGGCGAACGCAAGCCCTTGCTGTTCCTGGTGCACGGCTCGTCGTATTCGTCGAAAACCATGTTTGACCTGCAGGTTGCAGGCCGCGAGGGCTATTCGATGATGGATCACTTTGCGCGCCTGGGTTTTGATGTCTGGACGATGGACCATGAAGGCTACGGCCACAGCGACCGTAGCCCCAGCTACTCTGACATCGCCAGCGGTGTGGATGACTTGAAGGTCGCAATGGGCGTGGTGGCGCAGCACACCGGGCAAACCCAGGCCGCGTTTTTCGGCCAGTCGTCAGGCGCGCTGCGTGCGGCGCGCTTTGCCAATGCGCACCCGCAGCATGTCAGCCGCCTGATGCTGGACGCGGTGGTCTGGACAGGCAAGGATTCACCCACGCTGGCCAACCGCAGGCGCCAGCTGTCCATGCTGTTGAAAAGCAATGTTCGCAAGGTCGACGCGGCGTTTTATGCCAGCGTCTTCACGCGCGACGAACCCGGCGCGGCCGAGCCGATGATGGGCCAGTGGGTGGCCGATGAAGAACTGAAGTACGGCGACACCGTGCCCAACGGCACCTGCCTGGACATGGTGCAAAACCTGCCGGTCTGCGACCCCGAGAAAATCCGCTGCCCGGTGCTCGTCATCCGCGCTGAACACGACGGCATTGCGACCGACGAAGACGTGATGGGCTTCTTCGCCAAGCTGCCGAATGCCGACAAACAGATGGTGAAAATCGGCGGCCTGGCGCATACGGCTTTGCTGGGCATCAACCGCCACCGTTTTCACCACGCGGTGAACGCGTTTCTGAGCATGCCCGAGCGCATCGCGCTGTAGGCCGACGGCCAGGTCTTCTGCTGCGGCTGCGCGGCCTTTATCCGCGCAGCAGTTTTTCCTCGGCCAGCGCCAGCGCTTCGGGCAGGCCCGAGAGCACCAGCGTGTCGCCCGCGCCCAGCACCTGCGTGGGCGCCGGTGCGGTGACACCGCCGCTGCCGCGCCGCACCGACACCACGCTCACACCGACCGCGTGCAGCGCTTGCGCGTCGAGCGTCTGGCCCAGGCAGCGGGCGGCGCCAGGCAGCGTCACGCTTTGCAAGCGCGCCTGCGACAGCTCGCCTGCGGTGTCGTCATCGGCGCCGTGGAAGTAGCCGCGCAGCAGGCTGTAGCGTGCGTCGCGCGCGTCGCGGGTGATGCGTATCACGCGCTTCATCGGCACGCCCACCAGCGCCAGCGCGTGGCCGGCCAGCATCAGGCTGCCTTCCACGGCTTCGGGCACGACTTCGGTGGCGCCGGCGGCTTTGAGTTTGTCGATGTCGGCGTCGTCCACGGTGCGCACGATCACCGGCACACGGGGCGCATGGGCCTGCACCAGCTGCAAGATCTTCAAAGCAGATGGCGTGTCGTGGTAGCTCACCACCACCGCCGCGGCGCGCGCCAGGCCGGCGGCCATCAGGCTTTGCAGGCGGGCAGCATCACCAAACACCACGCTCTGGCCGGCGGCTGCGGCCTGGCGCACGCGGTCGGGGTCGAGGTCGAGCGCCATGTACGGTATGCCCTCGGGCGACAGCAGCCGCGCCAGGTTCTGGCCGCTGCGGCCGTAGCCGCAAATGATGACGTGCTTTTCTGTCGCTATGGCCTTCTTGGCGATGGTCGTCAGCGCCACCGACTGCATCATCCAGTCGCTGGAACTCAGGCGGTTGACGATGCGGTTGCTGTACATGATGAGAAACGGCGTGGCCAGCATCGACAACACCATGCAGGCCAGCACCGGGCTCACCCAGTGCGGCGCCACCAGGCCTTGTTCGGCGCCCAGCGTCAACAACACAAAGCCGAATTCACCGGCTTGCGCCAGGTACAGGCCGGTGCGCAAAGCCACCCCCGGCGCAGCGCGAAAGGCCGTCGCCAGCGCGGCCACCAGCACAAACTTGGCGACGATGGGCACGCTCGTCAGCAGCAGCACCAGCAGCCATTGGTCCAGCACTGGGCGCCAGTCGAGCTTCATGCCGATGGTGATGAAGAACAGGCCCAGCAGCACGTCGTGGAAGGGCCGGATGTCGGTTTCCACCTGGTGTTTGTATTCGGTCTCGGCGACCAGCATGCCGGCCACAAAAGCGCCCAACGCCAGGCTCAGCCCGGCGTGTTCTGTCAGCCAGGCCAGGCCGAGCGTGACGAGCAGCAGGTTGAGCATGAACAGCTCTTCGCTTTTGCGCCGCGCCACCAGCGTCAGCCACCAGCGCATCGCTTTCTGGCCACCCACCAACAGCACCGTCAACAGTGCGATGGCCTTCAACGCCGCCCAGGCCATGGCCGCCATCAGGTCTTCACCGGACGAGCCCAAGGCGGGTATCAACACCAGCAGCGGCACCACGGCCAGGTCCTGGAACAACAACACGCCCAGCACGCGGCGGCCATGTTCACTTTCCAGCTCCAGCCGTTCGGCCATCATCTTGACAACGATGGCCGTGGACGACATGGCCAGCGCCCCGCCGAGCACCACCGCGCCCTGCCACGACATCTGCCAGACCTGCCCGGCGACGGCGGCATAACCCCAGACCAGCATGGCATGGCCCCACAGCGTGGCCAGCATCGTCAACACGACCTGCGAAAGCCCCAGCCCGAAGACCAGCGTGCGCATGCTGCGCAGCTTGGGCAGGTTGAATTCCAGGCCGATGACGAACATCAGAAAGACGACGCCGAATTCGGCCAGGTACTTCACGCCGGCGGTGTCTTTGGCCAGTGCCAGCGCGTTGGGGCCTATCAACACGCCCACCACCAGATAACCCAACATGGGCGGCAGCTTCAGCGAACGGCAGACGACGACGCCGAGCACCGCGGCAACCAGGTACAGCAGAACGAGTTCGAGGGTGGAAGCCACGGCCGGGTGGGTGCCTAGAATGCTTTGATCCTATTCGACGGCCTGCCGCGTGAACCCCATCCCACCCTTTGACGCCGCACGCGCTTTGCAGCTGGCAGCGCGCACCTTCGAGATCGAAGCCCGCGCGTTGACGGCGCTGGCCGCAAGGCTGGACGACAGCTTTGCGCAGGCCGTGCGGGCCGTGCTGAACTGCCAGGGCCGCGTGGTGGTGATGGGCATGGGCAAGAGCGGCCATGTCGGCCGCAAGATCGCCGCCACGCTGGCTTCGACAGGCACGCCGGCGATGTTTGTGCACCCGGCCGAAGCCAGCCATGGCGACCTCGGTATGGTCATGAAGGGCGATGTCGTGCTGGCCATCAGCAACAGCGGTGAAAGCGATGAACTGGCGGCCATCCTGCCGTCCATCAAGCGCCTGGGCGTGACCTTTGTGGCGATGACGGGCAAGGCGCAGTCCACACTGGCGCGGCACGCCGACACCGTGCTCAACAGCGCGGTCGACGAAGAAGCCTGCCCGCTGAACCTGGCGCCCACCGCCAGCACCACCGCGCAGATGGCGCTGGGTGACGCACTGGCCGTGGCTTTGCTGGACGCACGCGGCTTTCGCGAAGAAGACTTTGCACGTTCGCACCCTGGCGGCAGCCTGGGCCGCAAGCTGTTGATGCATGTCCATGACCTGATGCGCAGCGGCGACGCCGTGCCCCGCGTCGACCCCAGCGCCAGCTTCAGCGAGTTGCTGCGCGCGATGACCGACAAGGGCCTGGGCTTCACGGCCGTGGCCGGTGCTGAGGGCCGGCCTTTGGGCATTTTCACCGACGGTGATCTGCGCCGGCTTATCGAACGCGGTGCCGATCTGCGTGCGCTCACCGCCGAACAGGTGATGCACCGCCAGCCGCACTTAGTGCGCGCCGACGCGCTGGCGGTTGACGCTGCCGGGGTGATGGAGTTGCACCGCATCACCAGCGTGCTGGTCATCGACGATGCCGGCCTGCTGGTGGGGGCGTTGAATTCCAACGACCTGATGCGTGCCAAGGTGATCTGAGCCCATGGCACTGGCGCTGAACTTCCCGCCCGAGTTGCTGCTGCGCGCACAGGGCGCGGGGCTGGGTATGAAGGCCGCCATCTTTGATGTCGATGGTGTGCTGACCGACGGCCGCATCTACATCGGCGAACACGGCGAAACCATGAAGGCCTTTGCGACATTGGACGGCCACGGGCTGAAGCTGCTGAAGCAGGGCGGCATCGAACCGCTGGTCATCACGGGGCGCGATTCACCAGCCGTGCGCCGGCGAGTCGCCGACCTGGGCCTGGCGCATGCCATTTACGGTGCGCACGACAAGCTGGCCGCGGCCACCGCGCTGCTGGCCGCGCTGGGGCTGGGCTGGGATGAGGTGGCAGCGATGGGCGACGACTGGCCCGACTTGCCGCTGCTGATGCGCGCGGCTTTCGCCTGCGCACCGGCCAATGCGCATGCCGAGGTCAAGGCGGTGGCCCACCATGTGACGGCGCTGCGCGGCGGTTTCGGCGCCGCGCGCGAGTTCTGCGATCTGCTGCTCATCGCCGCGGGGCGCTATGCCGCGCTGCTGCAAGGCCAGCTCAACACGCTGGACGGCGCGTGAACGCTGGGCTTGCGCGGTGAGCGTCGAGCTGCACCTGCCCGACCTGCCCGAGGTGCCGATCTCGCTGGGCCCGGCGTCAGGCGCAATGGCGCAGCCCCGTGTGCGCATGCCCTGGCATTTGCGCGCCCGCGATGCCCTGTCGGCCTATCTGCCGCTGCTGGTGATGGGGCTGCTGGCGCTGGCCAGCTGGTGGCTGGTGAAGAACTCGCCGCGCCTGGGCGTGGTGGCCGAAGAGCGGCCGACGGGCAGCGACCCCGACTACACCATGAACCAGTTTGCGCTGGAACGTTTTGACGCCGCGGGGCGGCTGAAGCTGCGCATCGAAGGCGCACGCATGAAGCACTTTCCGGCCAGCGACCGCATCGAGATCGAGAACGCGAAAATTCGCGCCATTGCGCAGGATGGCCGCGTCACGCTGGCCAGTGCGCGCCAGGCCATAGGCACGGGCGACGGCAGCGAGGTGCAACTGCTTGGGCAAGCCGAGGTCATCAGCACCGACGCCAACGGCGCGCCGCTGCTGATGCGCAGCGAGTTCCTGCATGCCTTTCTGGTCGCCGAACGTGTGCGCAGCCACCTGCCGGTGCTGGTGCGCCTGGGCAGCAGCGAACTGCACGCCGCCGGGCTCGACTACGACCATGCGGCGCGCCGGCTGGATTTGCAGGGCCCGATGCGCGCCAATCTGGCGCCGCGCGCAAGCGTTGCGACGGGCAAGGCGGCGCGGTGAGCCGGGCGCTGATTTTCATCACCCGCCGAAGCGCATGAATGCGCCCTTGATCTTCATCACCGGTGCGTCCAGCGGCATTGGCCAGGCGCTGGCGTTGCGCTACGCCGCTGCGGGCTGGCGGCTCGCGCTGGTGGTCCGCCGCAGCGCTGCGATGCAGGCCTGGCTTGACGCCCAGGGCCTGGGGCCCGAGCGTGCCGCGGTGTATGTCGCTGATGTGGCCGTGGCCGACAGCATCGTGCAGGCCGGGCACGATTGCGTGGTGCGCCAGGGCCTGCCCGACGTGGTGCTGGCCTGCGCCGGCGTCAGCATCGGCATGGACACCGGCGAGCGGGCCGATATCGATGTCATGCGCGACACCTTTGCGCTCAACAACGTCGGCATGGCCGCTACCTTCTGCCCCTTTCTGGCCGGCATGCGGGCGCGCCGTTCTGGCACGCTGGTGGGCATTGCCAGTGTCTCGGCCATTCGCGGCTTGCCAGGCCATGGCGCGTATTGCGCCAGCAAGGCCGGCGTGGTGGCCTATTGCGAAAGCCTGCGTGGCGAATGTCGCGCCGATGGCGTGCGTGTGGTGACCTTGCTGCCAGGCTACATCGCCACGCCGCTGACGGCCCGCAACCCGTACCGAATGCCTTTTCTGATGACCGCCGAAGCCTTTGCCGATCGAGCCTTCCGCAGCATCAGCGCAGGCCGCAGCTACGCCGTTATTCCCTGGCAGATGGCGGTGGTGGCCAAGCTGCTGCGCGGCTTGCCCAACGCGTTGTTCGACCGGCTGCTGGGCCGTCGCGGCCGCAAACCTCGCCGCCAATAAGGCCTGGCGCTGAAACGACAAAGGCACCCGAAGGTGCCTTTTTTATGTCTGTTGGCGGCTGCTTCAAACAGCCCCCAAGCCAGGAAGTTCAGTAACCGCCGCGGTTGCCACCGCCGCCGCCACTGCCACCACCGTAGCCACCACCACCACCGCCACTGCGGCCACCACCGCCACCGCCGTAGGGGCTGCGGCCACCGCCACCGCCACCGCCGCCGTAGGGGCTGCGACCACCGCCGCCGCCGGTGCCACCACCACCACCCGTGCCACCGCCACCGCCACCGTAGCCACCACCGCCGCCGCCGTAGCCGCCACCACCGCCGCCGCCAGGACGACCACCGCCACCGCCGCCGAAACCGCCCGGGCGCTCTTCACGCGGGCGGGCTTCGTTGACGACCACAGCGCGGCCGTCGATGGGCTGGCCGTTCATGCCGTTGATGGCAGATTGCGCTTCGGGGTCGGAACCCATTTCCACGAAACCAAAGCCCTTGGAGCGGCCAGTTTCACGGTCCATCATGACCTTTGCAGAGGTCACGGTGCCGAACTGCGAAAAGGCCTGGAGCAGCGAATCGTCGCGCACCGAATAGGCCAAGTTACCTACGTAAAGTTTGTTTCCCACGGGGAGTCCTCAAAAGAACCGATCAAAAACCATGCGGAGCTCAACCCTGCGAGAACCAATCAAGCGAAAGGTGCGGCTGCCAGACACAGACTCCGTATTAGGGCACCCTTGGCAGAGATAAGTAAAGTAACCCCGCGTCATGTGTTGTTTTCGTGCGCTGCTGTTGCGGTCGCCCCTGCGCCTGCCGCCTGCGCCTACCATCCGGCAGCCCGAAATGACAGACATGGACGAAGACACCCCCACCTACGACTACATCATTGTCGGCGGCGGCACAGCCGGCTGCTTGCTGGCCAACCGCTTGTCAGCCGGCAAGCCCGGGCAACGTCACCGCGTGCTGCTGGTCGAGGCCGGTGGCCGCGACGACTACCACTGGATTCACATCCCCGTGGGCTACCTGTACTGCATTGGCAACCCGCGCACCGACTGGCTGTACCAGACCGAAGCCGACGCGGGCCTGAACGGCCGCAGCCTGCGCTACCCGCGCGGCAAGGTGCTGGGGGGTTGCAGCAGCATCAACGGCATGATTTACATGCGCGGCCAGGCGCGTGACTACGACCACTGGGCCACGCTCACCGGCGACGATAGCTGGCGCTGGGACGCCTGCCTGCCGCATTTCAAAAGCCATGAAGACCACTGGCGCGGTGGTGACGCGGCGCACGGCGCCGCCAAGAAGGGCGCCAAACGGGCCCAAGGAGCCGCCATGGGCGGCGAGTGGCGGGTTGAAAAGCAGCGCCTGCGTTGGGACATCCTGGACGCCTTTGCCGCCGCCGCGTGCGAGGCCGGTATCCCCGCCACCGACGACTTCAACCGTGGCACCAACGAAGGCGTGGGCTACTTCGAGGTCAACCAGAAAACCGGCCTGCGCTGGAACACCAGCAAGGCCTTCCTGCACCCGGTGCTCAGGCGGCCCAACCTGCAGGTCTGGACGGGCGCGACGACATCGCGCGTGCTGCTGCAAACGCAGGGCGACACGCAGCGCGCGGTGGGCATCGAGGTGCTGCCGGTGGACGGTGGCGCGCCGCTGCAGGTGCGCGCGCGGCGTGAAGTGGTGTTGTGCGCCGGCGCGGTGGGCACGCCGCAGATCTTGCAGCTGTCGGGCATCGGGCCCGGCGCGCTGCTGCACGAACGCGGCGTGGCACCGCTGCACGAACTGCCGGGCGTGGGTGAGAACCTGCAAGACCATTTGCAGATACGCGCGGTGTTTTCGGTGCAGGGCGTGCAGACGCTCAACACCTTGGCCAACAGCCACTGGGGCAAGGCCAAGATCGCGCTGGAATACCTGCTGCGCCGCAGCGGGCCGATGAGCATGGCGCCATCGCAGCTGGGCGCCTTCACACGGTCTTCGCCGGCGCAGGCCTGGCCGAATGTCGAGTACCACGTTCAGCCCTTGTCGCTGGACGCCTTTGGCGAGCCGCTGCACAGCTACAACGCCTTCACGGCCAGCGTGTGCAACCTGAACCCCACGTCACGCGGTTTTGTGCGCATTGCCAGCCCGCGCGTGGCCGACGCGCCGCGCATTCAGGCGCACTACCTGTCGACGCCAGAAGACCGCCAGGTGGCCGCTGATTCGCTGCGCCTGACGCGCCGCATTGCCGCCATGCCGGCGCTGGCCCGCTATCAACCGCAGGAAGTGAAACCGGGCGTGCAATTCCAGAGCGACGAAGAATTGGCGCGGCTGGCTGGCGACATCGGCACCACCATCTTCCACCCGGTGGGCACCTGCCGCATGGGGTTGGCCGATGACGCGATGGCGGTCGTCGACGCGCGCCTGCGCGTGCGCGGCCTGGCCGGGCTGCGCATTGCCGATGCCAGCGTCATGCCCACCATCACCAGCGGCAACACCAACGCACCCACGCTGATGATTGCCGAGCGCGCCGCCGAGTGGCTGTTGCAGGATGCCGCCGCGGGGGACTAGGCCGCTGGGTTAATCCGTATAGCGCAGGGTGCCATGCTGGTTAAATTTTCGCCACGCGTGGTGGCCGCCTTCGGGCTGCGCCGCCCCACGGGGGCCTGAGGAGACAGCAGACACAAAACGAAGGACAGATTCGAGACCGGCCCCGCAGATGGGCCGGCTTTTTTGCAAGCGCCGCGTGTCGGCGCTTTTTTATGTCCCCGCGTGTCGGCGCTTTTTTTATGTCCCCGTCGATCGGCGGTTTTTTCTGGCGCCGCGAACAAGGCCTGCTTTGGGTATTGTTTTGAGACCTGGGCGCGCCCGGTCTTGTCTAGCATGGCAGGCCTTGCCCCCTGGGATGCCTGCCATGTCCGTGAACCCCGAATTGCGCAAGCTGGACGTTGACATCCCGTCGCAGCCCCAGTCGCTGGTGCAACTGTCGCTGCTGCTGGCTGAGGAAGAGATCAACCTGCAGGCCGCGTCGAGCCTGATCGAAGGCGACATGGCGCTGGCCGCGGCGGTGATGAAGGCCGTCAACTCGTCGCTGTACGGGCTCAAGGGCCGCGTGCAGAGCGTGCACCAGGCCATCACCTACCTGGGCATGCGCGAAGTGGCGGCCATCACCTTTGAGATGGGCTTGCGCGCCGCCTTCCCGCCCGCACCCGAGCTTGACCCGTTGTGGCAGCGCGCCGCGCAGCGTGGCTTGCTGATGGGGCGGCTGGCGGCGCGTTTGTCGCTGGACGCCTGGGCCGCGCATTCGGCCGGTTTGTTTGAGGAATGCGGCAAGGCGGTGCTGTTCCGCCACGCCACCGACCATTACCGCGCCATGCTGCGTGCTGCCGGCAGCGATGTGGAACTGCTGACGCTGGAACACGCCGGCTTTGGCGTCAGCCACGACGCGCTGGGCGCCGCGCTGTGCGAAAGCTGGGGCCTGGGAAGCGCCGCGGTGGCCAGCGTGCGCCACCATGTGCTGGCGCAGGCCAGCTATGCGCTGCCCGAGCTTCAGGCGCGCCGTTCGATCTGCGCTTTGTCGGTGCTGGCCCACGCCATGATGCAGGCACCCGACACGCTGGACGCTGCCGCGCAGGCCGTGGCCCCGCCCGCCGACCTGGACGTGACGCTGGTTCTGCGCGCCGCGCGCCAGATGCTGGAACTGCAGCAAACGGCGGCTGTGCAGGGCCGCTGAAGCCCCGCGCCGGGCCGGGACGCACCGGCGCTGAACACTGGCGCCTGAGGAAAGCCCGCCTGTCGGGCGGGCCGCGGCTTGGGTAGGCTCGCTGCCTTCAGTCGAACAGAGGGCCGCCTGCGCCCACCCCGCACACCATGCCATCCACAACATCCAACGACGCGCTGGCCCTGCAGCGTCTGTACCACTGGGAAAACACCGCCGCTGACCGCGTCGTGTTCACCCAGCCCGTGGGCGCTGGCGCCGTGCGCGACTACACCTGGCGCGAGGTCATGGACCAAAGCCGCCGCATGGCCGCGCACATGCAGTCGCTGGGCCTGCAGCCGGGTGACAAGGTGGCGCTGCTGGCCAAGAACACGGCGCACTGGCTGATGAGCGACTTCGCCATCTGGATCGGCGGTTTCGTCTCGGTGCCGCTGTACCCGACGCTGGCCGCCGGCACCATTCGCCAGATTCTTGAACACAGCGAAGCCAAGCTGCTGTTCGTGGGCAAGCTGGACGGCTGGGCCGGCATGAAGCCCGGCATCCCCGCCGGCCTGGCCTGCATCAGCCTGCCACTGGCGCCTGATGACGCCGCCAAGGCCTACCCGCGCTGGGACGACATCATCGCCAACACCGCGCCGCTGAAGGGCAACCCGCTGCGCAGCGCCGATGAGTTGGGCACCATCATGTACACCAGCGGCACCACGGGTGCGCCGAAGGGCGTGATGCACAGCTTCGGCACTTTCGCCTGGGGCGTGACAGCGGGGTTGAAGCGCGTGCCGGCGATCAACAACAACGCCCGCATGCTGAGCTATCTGCCCTTGAGCCATGTCGCCGAGCGCACGCTCGTTGAACACGGCTTGCTGGCCACTGGCATGCACATCTACTTCGCCGACAGCCTGGAAACCTTCACCGCCGACCTGCAGCGCGCGCGGCCCACAGTGTTCTTCAGCGTGCCGCGCTTGTGGGTCAAATTCCAGCAGGGCATCAACGCCAAGATGCCGCCGGCCAAGCTGGACCGTTTGTTGAAGATCCCCATCCTGGGCGGCATCGTGCGCAAGAAGGTGCTCACCGCGCTGGGCCTGCAAGACTGCACCTTTGCCGCCGGCGGCGCCGCGCCCATGCCGCCTGACCTGCTGCGCTGGTACAACAAGCTCAAGCTGGATCTGGTCGAGGTCTACGGCATGACTGAGAACTGCGGCGTCAGCCACGCCACGCTGCCCGGCAAGCAGCGCCCGGGCACGGTGGGCATGCCGTATGACGGCGTGCAAAGCCGGCTCGACCCGATCAGCAGCGAAATCCAGATGAAGGCGCCGTGCCTGATGCTGGGCTACTACAAGGAACCCGAACTGACGCGGCAGGCCATGACCGACGACGGCTGGCTGAAGACCGGCGACAAGGGCGCGCTGGACGCTGAGGGCAACCTGAAGATCACCGGCCGCGTGAAAGACCTGTTCAAAACCAGCAAGGGCAAGTACGTGGCGCCCGCGCCCATCGAAGACAAGCTGGTCATGCACCCCGCGGTGGAAGCTTGCTGCGTAACCGGCGCCAACCTGGGCCAGCCGCTGGCGCTGGCGATGCTGAACCCCGAAGCGGTGAAGAAAGCACGCGACCCCGAGGGCAAGGCCGAGATCGAAGCGTCGATGGCCGCGCACCTGAAGCTCATCAATTCAAGCCTGGACCCGCACGAGCAACTGGACTGCGTGGTCTTGATGGCCGACGCCTGGACGGTGGACAACGACATCATCACGCCCACCTTCAAGGTCAAGCGCAACCGCATTGAAGACCTGTTTGCGAAGAACTACGACAAGTGGACCAGCCTGCGCAAGAAGGTGATCTGGTATCCCGGCTAGCGCGCCCGGTCAGCGCGCCTGGTCAGCGCGGCGCTGAAGCCGGCGCGGGCAGTGGCGGCGGTTGTGGATTGCTGACCACGACCCCTGGTGCCAGCGGAATCTCATCGCTGACAGTGACGCCGGTGACGTAGTAGCGGGTCTCGCCAAAACAGCTGCCCGGCAGGCCCACCTTTTCTTCGTAGTGCAGCGACACGCGCTTGCCCATGGCCTTGGTGACGGCCGCGGCGGCTTCGTCGCTGAAGATCGTGAACGGGAATTTTTCGGGTGTGGTGCCGGGCAGCGACACGAGTGCCAGTTCACCTTCCCAGGTCTTGCAGATCCAGCCCTTGTGCGACAGCTTCTGCACCCAGCCGGCGCGTTCGCCGCTGGAAAAGCTCCAGCGCAAGGCGGCCCAGAAATACACCGTCACCAGCGCCGCGATGACGACCAGGGGCAGTACGACGCGTTTGAACATGGTGTGTGCGGTGCTCAGGGGTTGAGGGCGGGATTATCGGGCGGGCTCGGTGGCCAGCGCCAGTTCGGCGGCGGCCAGGTCAACGAGTGCCGTGCCCACCGATTTGAAGACCGTGATCTCTTGCGCGTTGCTTCGCCCGCCACGCTCGGTGCGGCACAACTGCGCCAGCGTGGCCTGCACTTGAGACGTTAGGAAGTGACCCTCGGCCACGGCTTGCAGGATGTCGCCAGCCTTGGCCAGGGCTTCATCGGTGTCGACAAACACCCGGCCCCGCGCCAGGCAGGCGCCGTCGGCTTCGCGCAGCGCGGGCGTGAAGCTGCCGATGAGGTCGAGGTGCGTGCCCGGCGCCAGCCAGTCGCCCAGCACCAGCGGTGTGGTGGCCAGCGTAGCGCAACTGACGATGTCTGCGCTGCGCACGGCGGCTTGCAAATCGGGCGCCGCGTGGGCCTGCCAGCCTTGTTCGTGCAGGCGGGTGACGAGCGTTTGCGCATGCACCAGGTTGCGGTTCCACACCGACACGCGCTGCAAGCCCGGCCGCACGGCCCGCATGGCTTCGGGCAGCAGCGCGGCGACGCGGCCGGCGCCCACCAGCAGCAGGTGTTGGGCGTCTTCGCGCGCCAGAAAGCTGGCCGCCAAAGCCGATGCCGCGGCGGTGCGGCGTGCGGTGAGTTCGCTGCCGTCCATCACCGCCACAGGCACGCCGGTGCTGGCGCAAAACAGCGTGTAGACGCCATGCACGCTGGGCAGGCCCAGCGCGCCGTTGTGCGCAAAGATGGTGACTGTCTTGATGCCGAAGTGCCCGCCCTCACGCCAGGCCGGCATCAACAACACCGTGCCCACGCCGCCGATCAAATGGCTGTGGCGCGGTGGCACTTCGCAGCCGCTGGCGAACAGGGTGCGCAGCGCTTGCACCAGCTCGGCCATCGGCAGGCGCTGGCGCAGTGCGGCGGCGTCCAGGTGCAACATGGCGCGGGTTGCGCTGGGTGGCTTGTCAGCGTTATTTGGTATTCGCCTTGAAGCTGGTGAACAGCCTGGTTTGCACGCGGCGTATGTCTTGCGGCACGGCGTCGGGCGTGGCCATTTTCTTCAGGTCGGCTGCACTCAGGAAGACGCTGGGGTTCTCGGCCACACTCTTGACGACGAACTTCTTCGACGCCGCGTTGGGGTTGGCGTAGAAGAGCTTGTTGCTCAGGGCGGCGTGCACCTCGGGGCGCAGGATGTAGTTGATGAACAGGTGCGCGTTCCTGACGTTCCTGGCGTCCTTGGGGATGGCCATGGTGTCCACCGACAACATCGCGCCGGTAGCCGGTATGAAGGCCTGGATGTCCACCTTTTGGCCACTGTCGATGGCCCGCTGGCGCGCGATGTTGATGTCGCCCGAATAGCCCATCACCACGCACAACTGGCCGGCGGCCAGGTCGTTGATGTAGCCCGAAGAACTGAAGCGCGTGATGTAAGGGCGCGCCTTGGCCAGCATGTCCTTGGCGGCTTCGTAGTCCTTGGCGTCCTTGCTGAAGGCCGGTTTGCCGGCGTAGACCATCGCCACCGGCAGCACTTCAGAAGCCGAGTCCAGCAGGTTGATGCCGCAGCCCTTCAGCTTGCTGGCGTACTCGGGCTTGAAGACCAGGTCCCACGGGTTCGCGGGCATGGGCAAGGCGCCCAGCGCAGCACCCACCTTGCCGGTGTTGATACCCACCGTGACATAGCCCCACAGCCAGGTGACCAGGTGCTCGTTGCCCGGGTCGACCTCGGCCAGCTTAGCCAGCAGCGCGGCGTCCAGGTTGCCCCAGTTCGTCAGCAGGCTGCGGTCGAGCTTCTGGAACAGGCCGCCCTGAATTTGTGTCTTGGCAAAGTGCGCGCTGGGCACCACGATGTCGTAGCCGCTCTTGCCGGCCACCAGCTTGGCCTGCAGGATTTCGTTGGTGTCGTAGTTGTCGTAACGCACCTTGATGCCGGTTTCTTTCTCGAAATTGCGCACCGTGTCTTCGGCGATGTAGTCAGACCAGTTGTAGATGTTCAGCACCTTGGGCTCGGCGGTCTGCGCGGCGGCGCCGCAGGCGGCGACGGCCAGCCACAGGGCCAGCAGGGTGCGGGTACACAACGAAGCAGTGCGCATGGCGGTGGATTCCTCTTGCGGAGCCGGGAAATGAAGGCCAGGAGACAACGGAGCGGCGGGAATTGTGGCCGACCGCTGTGGCAGTCAGCCGATGTCTTGTGCGGCGGTCACCAGGCCATGGCGCTGCCGTCCCAAGCGAAAAACCTGCCACTCGCTTCGGCAGTCAGGCCGTCCAGCACCGCTAGCAGGTGGCGTGCCGCAGCGGCCGGGGTGCTGGCCTCAGAAGTGCCGATGATGGGCGCCGAAAGCGCTGACCGCACGGTGCCCGGGTGCAGTGCGGCCAGCACCGCCAGCGGGCGTTTGCGCGCCACTTCAATGGCCGCCGTGTGCAGCAGCATGTTCAGCGCGGCCTTGCTGGCACGGTAGCTGTACCAGCCGCCCAGGCGGTTGTCGCCAATGCTGCCCACCCGTGCCGACAGCACGGCCAGCAGGCTGCGTTCCTTCAGCGGCAGCAAGTCGTGGAAGTGTTTGATGACCAGTGCCGGGCCGACGCTGTTGACCTTGAACGCATGGGCCAGCGCGGCCGGGTCCAGATCGGCCAGCCGTTTCTCTGGCGGGCGGCCGGCCGTCTGCAGCACGCCGGTGGCGCACACCAGCAGGTGCAGCGGGCCGTGGGCGCGCACTTGCGCAGCGGCGGCGGCGATGCTGGCTTCATCGCACAGATCGATGGCGATTTCGCCGCCGCGCGAAAGACGCTGCACATGGCCGCAACGTGGGTCGGCTTGCAGCGCCTGCACCAGCGCAGAACCAATGGCGCCGCTGGCGCCCACCACCGCTGCGGTGTAGCCCGCGGGCAAGCTGTTCACGCTGCGGGCGGCACTGGCGGAACTTCGAGAGGGCGGCGGCCGAACATGCCCCAGCCCTCCATCGTCAGCACCGGCACCTCATGCTGGTTGCGCATCTCCCAGCGGCAACGCACCAGGCCCACCTGCGGCTTGCTGGCCATCGTCCGCGCTTGCAAAACTTCCAGGCGCATGCGCAGCACGTCGCCAGGGAACACGGGTTTCAGCCAACGCAGCGCGTCGATACCCGGGCTGCCCATGCTGCTGGAATGCAGCAGGTAGGCGTCGCACATCATGCGCATGGCCATCGCGCAGCTGTGCCAGCCGCTGGCGCACAGGCCGCCGAACAGCGAAGCCTGGCCGCCTTCTTCGCTCAAGTGAAAGGGCTGGGGGTCGAACTGGCGCGCGAATTCGATGACGGCTTCGCGCGTCACCGGCAGGCCGCCGAAATCCATCACATGGCCGGCGGGAAAGTTTTCCCAGTACAGATGAGCGGGGGCGGGGGTGTTCATCGCGGCGAAGCATAGCGGCGCCACAATGCTGGCGTCGTTGTTGCCATCGGTGCCCCCATGAGCTTGCTGATCTTCGGTCTGGTGTTGTTCCTGGGTGTGCATTCGGTGCGCATCGTGGCCGAGCCCTGGCGCACCCGCATGCTCGGGCGGTTGGGTGAAAACGGCTGGAAGGGCGCCTACACGGTGGCATCGCTGACCGGCTTTGCACTCATCGTCTGGGGCTATGGCATGGCGCGACAGCAGCCCGTGGCGCTGTGGGCCAGCCCGACCTGGACACGCCACCTGGCGGCGCTGCTGACGCTGCCGGCCTTTGTGATGCTGGTGGCCGCCTACGTGCCAGCCAACGCCATCAAGGCGCGCTTGAAGCACCCCATGGTGCTGGCCGTCAAAGTCTGGGCGCTGGCCCATCTGTTGGCCAACAACACGCTGGCCGACGTGCTGCTGTTTGGCGGCTTTCTGGTCTGGGCGGTGTTCAGCTTTCGCGCCGCCCGCCAGCGTGACCGGGCTTCGAACATCGTCTACCCACCTGGCCGCGCCGGGCCCACTGCGGTGACGTTGGTGGTGGGTGTGGCGGCCTGGGCGGCCTTTGCTTTCTGGGGCCACGCGGCATTGATCGGCGTGCGGCCGTTTGGCTGATGGGTGACGGCTGATGGCTGAAGGCTGACGGTTAGAGGCACACCGGTCGGGGGCCCCCGACCGGGGGCCCACCGCCAGCCGACCTTTTGGCGATGGTGGCGCAGCCACCGTCCGCCGACCATGGCGCACCGCAACCGAACCAGGTGCCCCCATGAAGCTACCGAGCCTGCTGAGTTTTCTGCTGCGCCGCCGCGCTGTGGCCATGCCGCCCGTGCTTTCGGCGCTGCCGCAAGACAGTGACATGCCGATGGACGAAGAACCACCGCTGCGCAGTTGTGGCTGGTTCGATTCCAGTCACGACCTGCACCAAGGCCTGCGTGTGCAGGAACACAGCAGCGCCGAGACCCTGGCCCATGAGTGGCCCGACCTGCCCTTGGTGCCTTGGCTGGAACTGCAACTGTCGGGATGGCGTGTCACAGCATTGGCGTAGCGCCGGATTCACAGGCCCGTAGGCAGGCTCACAGGCCTGCCGCCGCGCAGGCATCATCACAGCCGTTGCCGCCGGCCCCTGCCGGCACGGAGTTGCAGATCATGTTTCGACGAACCTTCGCGCTCGCCCTTGCCGCGCTGGCCGCACTCGCCACCCTGGCCGCCTGTGGCGGTGGCAGTGACCGCACAAAAGCCCAGCTGCGCTTGGTGAATGCCAGCAGCGGCTACGCCAGCCTGGACTTGCGCGTCGACGACCAACTGCGCCAAAGCGCCGTGGGCTATGGCGAAACCGCCGGCTATGTGGAAATCGACCCGGGCAAAACAGCCAGCACGCTGGCCCGCGCCGGCGCTGGCACGGCGCTGCTGTCGTTCACGCCCGGCCTGTCGGCGAAGAAGTACTACAGCGTGCTGGCCTATGGCGCGCAGGGCTCGTTGAAGCAGGTGCTGCTGGACGACAACAACGGCGAGCCCGACAGCAACCGCAGCCTGCTGCGCGTGCTGAACGCTGCGACCGACGCCGGCACGCTGGACATCTACCTGACCGGCGCCAACGACAGCCTGGCCGATTCGGTCGCCGTGCAGGCCGGCGTGGCGGCCGACGCTCTGAGCGGCTACTTGACGGTGGCCAGCGGCAGCTACCGCCTGCGGGTCACCGCTGCCAGCAACAAAGACGACTTGCGCCTGGACGTGAGCGGCCTGGCGCTGGCCAGCAAGCAGGTGGCCACGCTGGTGGTGTCGCCCGGCGTGGGCGGGGTGTTGTTGAAGTCCTTGGTCATCACCCAGCAGGGCGGCATCTCGGCGCAGGCGGCGACCCAGGCACGGCTGCGCGTGGTTGCCGGGCTGGCCGATGCCGGGCTCGTCAGCCTGCGGGTGGGCGACAGCGCGCTGCTGTCCAACATCACCGTGCCGGCCGTCACGCAGTACGTGCTGGTGGCCGCTGGTGTGCAGGCTTTGGTGGTCACCGTCAACGGCAGCGCCCGGCCTGCCAGTAGCCAGGCGCTGGTGGCCGGTGGCGACCACACACTGCTGGTTTACGGCCCGGCGGCAACGCCATTGCTTGGCCTGCTGACCGACGACAACAGCCTGGCCAGTGACCGCACCCGTGCCCGCGTCCGCCTGGTGAACAGCGTCGCCGGGCTCGCCGGCGCGGTCAGCCTGAGCGTGGATTTCTCACCCGTGGCCGACAGTGTGGCGGTGGGCCAGGCATCGAACTACAGCACGCTGGCCAGCACCACCACGGCGCGCCTCACCGCCACCGCAGTCGGCGTGGCGACGCCGCTGTTCAGCGCTGTAGACCAGACCTTTCTGGCGGCGGCGAACTACACCGTCTTCCTGACCGGCAGCACCACCGCTGCGGTGGGCATCGTGCGCAAGGACCGCTGAGCGGCAGGCCAGTGGTAGGCTTGTTCGACCGATTTCGAAGACACCAACGCCAGGAGCCGTATCTCATGAAAGCCATCTGGAAAGGCACCGTCGTGGCCGAAAGCAACGACACCGTCGTCGTTGAGGGCAACCACTACTTCCCGGCCGATGCCGTCAAGCCCGAGTGGCTGTTGCCCAGCAACACCAAGACCATGTGCAGCTGGAAGGGGCAGGCCAGCTACCACACGCTGTTTGTGAACGGTGACTCCAACCCCGACGCAGTCTGGTACTACCCCGACCCGAAGGAAGCCGCAGCCCACATCAAGGGGCGGCTGGCGTTCTGGAAGGGTGTGCAGGTGCTTGAGTAAGGCCGTGCCGCCAGCGAATCTGGCAGCGCTGCACCAGCGCCGCTTGCGCGACGTATGGCGTTCGGCCGGCTGGCCTTGCCGTGACCCAGTGGAGCTTGACCTGCTGGCCGCTGGGCTGCTCAGGCGCCAGTGGGACGACCAGGGGCGCGAAACCTTGCAGGTGACGGACGCTGGCGTTGAGATGCTGGCCGCGACCCGGCTGCGCCACCAGGCGGCGCTGGGGGCACACGAGGCGCTGGTTCAGCGCGTGGCGCTGGACATGCAACGCGCGGGCCGTGTGGTGTGGCGGGGGCTCAGTTTGCACGCGCCGCTGGCCACCGAAGGCGGGCCGAAGCGGTGGGCGCTGGCCATGCCCGATGTGTTTTCCATCCGCCACACCACGGTGGAAGCCTATGTCGAGCCCGTCGTGCACGAGATCAAGGCCAGCCGCGCCGACCTGCTGGCCGATCTGCGGCGGCCGGCCAAGGCGCTGGCCTATGTGGCGCTGAGCAGTCAGTGCTGGTACGTCGTTAATGTGGAAGAACACCCTTCGCAGACGCGGCACTGCCTGGCCTGAAGCTGGCCAATGCGAATAACGCGACGGGGTTGCAAGGATCAGGCGGCTGCGGTCTCAGCCATGAAGCCGTGCTTGCGCAACATCTTGATCCAGC
>JANMJI010000338.1:0-18521 GCA_031371275.1 Betaproteobacteria bacterium | reverse complement strand
TGCAGGCGCCTGCACCCCGCCCCGACCCGCCGCATGAGTGAGCCGCACATTCTTGAAACACGCGCCCTGACCAAAGAGTTCAAGGGTTTCGTGGCCGTCAGCAAGGTTGACCTGAAAGTGCGGCGCGGCAGCATCCACGCGCTGATCGGCCCCAATGGCGCTGGCAAGACGACCTGCTTCAACCTGCTGACGAAGTTCCTCAAGCCGACCTCGGGCCAGATCATCTTTGACGGCCACGACATCACGGCAGAAACGCCGGCCCACATCGCACGCCGCGGCGTCATTCGCTCGTTCCAGATTTCTTCGGTGTTTCCGCACTTGAGCGTGCTTGAAAACGTGCGCGTGGCGCTGCAGCGCAAGCTGGGCACGTCGTTTCAGTTCTGGCGTTCTGAACGCAGCCTGAACCAGTTGAACGACCGCGCGATGGCACTGCTGGGCCAGGTCGACCTGGAAAAGTACGCGGGCTTGACGGCGGTGGAATTGAGCTACGGCCGTAAACGTGCATTGGAAATAGCCACCACCCTGGCCATGGACCCGCAACTGATGCTGCTGGACGAACCCACGCAAGGCATGGGCCTGGAAGATGTCGACCGCATACGCCAGCTCATCAAAAAGGTGGCGGCCAGCCGCACCGTGCTGATGGTCGAACACAACATGAGCGTGGTGGCCAGCATCGCCGACACCATCACCGTGCTGCAGCGTGGTGCGACGCTGGCCGAAGGGCCGTATGAGGTGGTGTCGAAAGATCCGGCGGTGATTGAAGCCTATATGGGCAGTGCGCAGACCGAACTGCAAGGGGCCCACTGAACATGGCCGGCACCCCGTTTCTTGAGATCAAGGATTTGCAAGGCTGGTACGGCGAATCGCATGTGCTGCACGGTGTGAACTTCGCGGTGCAGGAAGGTGAAGTGGTGACGCTGCTGGGCCGCAACGGCGCCGGCCGCACCAGCACGCTGCGCGCCATCATGGGCCTGATAGGCAGCCGCAAGGGCAGCATCAAGGTGCGCGGCGTCGAGACCATCCAGATGGCCACCCACCGCATTGCGCGGCTGGGCATTGGCTACTGCCCGGAAGAGCGCGGCATCTTCAGCAGCCTGTCGGCCGAAGAAAACCTGCTGCTGCCGCCCACGCTGGCCGCCGGCGGCATGGCGCTGGACGCCATCTACGCCATGTTCCCGAACCTGAAGGAGCGTGCGCAAAGCCAGGGCACGCGCTTGTCAGGCGGTGAACAGCAGATGCTGGCGGTGGCGCGCATTCTGCGCACCGGCGCCAAGCTGTTGCTGCTGGACGAGATTTCAGAAGGTCTGGCGCCCGTCATCGTGCAGAAGCTGGCCGAGATGGTGGTGGCCTTGCGCAAGCAGGGCTACACCATCGTGATGGTGGAACAGAACTTCCGTTTTGCAGCACCGCTGGCCGACCGTTTTCTGGTCGTCGAACATGGCGAAGTGATACAGAGTTTCACGCAGTCAGAATTGCCGGCGCGCATGGAGCGCCTGCACGAATACCTGGGCGTCTGAACCTTCGCACGCTCCGGCCTCTTTCCTTGTTCAAGCCCGATTCTTTCCCCTTCAGGAGACCCCCATGAAACTCAAGAAACTTTCAGCCGCCTGCACGCTGGCCTGCGCCGCCATGGTGGCCGCCGTGGCACCTGCGCAGGCGCAGATTTCCGGTGATGTCATCAAGATCGGCATCATCACCGACATGTCGGGCCTGTACTCCGACATCGACGGTGCAGCCGGCGTCGAAGCCATCCGCATGGCTGTGGCCAGCATGGGCGGTGCCATTGCCGGCAAGAAGATTGAAGTGCTTTACGCCGACCACCAGAACAAGGCCGAAGTGGCCGCAGGCAAAGCGCGTGAATGGTTCGACACCCAAGGTGTCGACATGCTGATTGGCGGCACCAATTCGGGCACCGCCCTGGCCATGGCCAAGGTGGCCGCCGAGAAGAAAAAGCTCTTCATCGCCATCGGCGCGGCGACTTCGGCGCTGACCAACGAACAGTGCAACCCCTACACCCTGCACTGGGCCTATGACACCGTGGCACTGGCCAAAGGCACGGGCAATGCGGTGGTGAAAAGCGGTGGCAAAAGCTGGTTTTTCCTGACCGCCGACTACGCCTTTGGCGCGCAATTGCAAAACGACACCTCGACCGTGGTGAAGGCCGCTGGCGGCAGCGTGGTGGGCGCCGTGAAGCACCCGTTGTCAGCCAGTGACTTCTCTTCTTTCTTGCTGCAAGCCCAAGCCAGCAAAGCGCAGATTCTGGGTCTGGCCAATGCCGGTGGCGACACCATCAACAGCATCAAGGCGGCGAACGAATTCGGCATCACCAAGACCATGAAGCTGGCCGGTTTGCTGGTCTTCATCAACGACATCCACAGCCTGGGCCTGAAGACCACGCAGGGCCTGTACCTGACCGATAGCTGGTACTGGAACCGCGACGCCGAAACGCGCGCCTGGAGCCGCAGTTTCTTCGAGAAAATCAAGCGCATGCCTTCCAGCATCCAGGCCGGTGACTATTCGGCCACGCTGCACTTCCTGAACGCCGTCAAGGCCATCGGCAGCGACGACCCCGACAAGGTGCTGGCGCAGATGAAGAAGACCAAGGTCAACGACATCTTCACCAAGGGCGGCTTCATACGCGAAGACGGCAGCATGATCCACGACATGTATTTGATGCAGGTCAAAGCGCCCGAGAAATCGGTCGAGCCCTGGGACTACTACACCGTGGTGCAGACCTTCAAGGGCGAAGAGGCCTGGACGACCAAGGCCGAAACCAAGTGCGCGGCGTGGAAGTGAAGCGCTGACGAAGCGCCCCACACACGATGGAAATCTTCGGCATCCCCATTCAGGCTTTCCTGGGCCAGCTGCTGCTGGGCCTGGTGAACGGGTCGTTCTACGCCATGCTCAGCCTGGGCCTGGCGGTGATCTTCGGCCTGCTGGGCATCGTCAATTTCGCGCACGGGGCGCTGTACATGATCGGCGCCTACGTGGCCTGGTTTGCGGCCGAAAAATTCGGCATCGGCTTCTGGTGGGCACTGCTGCTGGCGCCGCTGGTGGTGGGCGCTTTGGGCGTGGTGGTGGAGCGCACGCTGCTCAAGCAGTTGTACAAGATAGACCCCATCTACGGCCTGCTGCTGACCTTCGGCCTGGCGCTGATTGCCGAGGGCTTGTTCCGTGAACAGTTCGGTGTCTCGGGCCAGCAATACGCGGTGCCCGACTTGCTGCAAGGCGGCACCGACCTGGGCTTCATGGTGTTGCCAAATTACCGCGCATTTGTGGTCTTCGCATCGTTGCTGGTGTGCCTGGCCACCTGGTACACCATCGAACGCACGCGGCTGGGCAGCTACCTGCGCGCAGGCACTGAGAACCCGGCGCTGGTGCAGGCCTTTGGCGTCAACGTGCCGATGATGGTGATGCTGACTTACGGCGCCGGCGCGGGGCTGGCGGCAATGGCTGGCGTGCTGGCCGCGCCGGTGATCCAGATCACGCCGTTGATGGGCAGCAATCTCATCATCACGGTGTTTGCGGTGGTCGTCATCGGCGGCATGGGGTCCATCCTCGGGTCCATCCTCACCGGCGTGGCGCTGGGCCTGGTGGAAGGCTTGACGAAGGTGTTTTATCCCGAGGCTTCCAGCATCGTGGTGTTTGTCATCATGGCCATCGTTTTGGTCGTTAGGCCGGCCGGCCTGTTCGGCAAGGAAGCCTGATGCAAAGCCCTTTTGACGCGGTCTTGGCGCGGCGTTCGCACGCGGCTTGGGGGGTCGGCCTGGCGCTGTTGGTCGCCGCACCCTTCATCGGCCTGTACCCCGTGTTCGGCATGAACGCGCTGTGTTTTGCGATCTTCGCCTGCGCCTTCAATCTGCTGCTGGGCTACACCGGGCTGCTGTCGTTCGGCCATGCTGCTTTCCTGGGCGCTGCGGCCTACTTCACCGGCTGGCTGGTGCGTTCTGGCGGGTTTTCGCCCGAGCTGGGGATCTTGGCGGGCACATTGGGCGCGGGCCTCATCGGCCTGCTGGTGGGCTTGATCGCCATTCGCCGCCAGGGCATTTACTTTGCCATGATCACGCTGGCGATGGCACAGATGATTTACTTCGTCTGGTTGCAAGCACCTTTCACTGGCGGTGAAGACGGCCTGCAGGGGGTGCCGCGTGGCAAGCTGTTCGGGCTCATACCGCTGGCCGACGACCTGGCCATGTACTTCTTCGTGCTGGCCGTCTTTGTGGCCGTCTTCCTGGCCATCATCCGCATCGTCCATTCGCCCTATGGCCAGGTGCTGAAGGCGATACGCGAAAACGAGCCGCGTGCCATTTCGCTGGGCTACGACGTCGACCGCTACAAGCTGCTGGCCTTTGTGTTGAGCACCACGCTGGCTGGTTTGGCGGGTTCACTGAAAGCCGTGGCGCTGGGTTTTGCGACCTTGAGCGACGCCCACTGGTCGCTGTCGGGCGAAGTCGTGTTGATGACGCTGCTGGGTGGCATGGGCACCTTCGCCGGGCCGGTGCTGGGGGCTTTCACCATCATCGGTTTGCAGAACTTTCTGGCCGACCGCGTGGGCTCGTGGGTCACCGTCATCATTGGCGTGATCTTTGTGGTCTGCGTGGTGGGCTTTCGCCGCGGCTTCGTCGGCGAGCTGCTGGCCTGGCAGAAAAGGCGCGGCGCGAAGAACGGTTGAAGCGGGCTCGCTGCGTCTCGGCTTCGCGATTTCTTCCCTCCGGCCGCTGTCACTGACCCGGCCACCCAGGGCAGCGCACTGTCCGTTCACACCGCCGCAGCGCCATTTCATCGCAGGCGGCTGCGGCCGGGCTGGCCACCGCGTTACGCTCTGTCCTTTACTTCTCGCTACCCGGTGCGCCCGTCGTGCCGCTTGAACATGCGCCCATTCCTGCCTACCGTGTTGCCGGCCCGTACTGTGCTTTCTGTGCTTCCTGTGCTGGCTATGCTGGCTGTGCTGGCTTCCTGTGGTGGCAAGTCAGACAAAGGCCCGGCCAGTGCGGCCAGTGCTGCCGCAGCCGCGAAGAAGGCCGCCCCGCTGCTGCTGCTGGCCAGCGAAGACCTGTACACCGTCAAGGCCAGCACCTTGGCCAGCGGCCCCGTCATCAGTGGCTCGGTGCAGCCTGAGCGCAAGGCCGACTTGCGCGCCGAAGTGGCCGCCGTGGTGCTGCAGGTGCTGAAGGAAAACGGCGAGCCCGTGCGTGCTGGAGACCTGCTGGTGCGGCTGGACGACACCGCCATACGCGACGGCCTGGCTTCGGCCGAAGAAACCTTGCGCGCTTCTTCACAGGCCTTCGACCAGGCCGAACGCCAGGTGCAGCGCCAGAAGACCTTGCAGGCCCAGGGCATGACCAGCACGCAGGCGCTGGAAGACGCCGAGGTGCGCCGCAACAACGCGCAGAGCGACCTGGTGGCCGCCCGGGCGCGCGTCGTGTCTGCGCGCCAGCAACTCGGCCGCACCGGCGTGCGGGCGCCGTTTGACGGCGTGGTGAGCGAACGCAAAGCCTCGGTCGGTGACACCGTGCAGATGGGCAAGGAATTGGTCAAGGTGATTGACCTGCGCAGCATGCGTTTTGAAGGTTTGGTGTCGGCCGACCGCATGAGCGAGCTGAAGATCGGCCAGGCCGTCAGCTTCCGTGTCAACGGCTTCACGCAGGGCGACTTCAGCGGCAAGGTGCGGCGCATTGACGCTGCGGCCAACGCCACGACGCGGCAGATCGAAGTCATCGTCGCCTTCACAGATGCCACGTTGGCGCCGCGTGTCGCTGGCCTGTTTGCCGAAGGGCGGGTCGAGACCGGCAGCAGCCAGGCGCTGACAGTGCCCGAAGCCGCGCTGGTGCGTGCCGGCGACCTGGCCCATGCCTGGCGTTTGAACGGCAGCCAACTGGCCAAGGTGGCGCTGAAGCTGGGGCCGCGCGACAGCCGCACTGGCGAGCTGCCGGTGCTGGACGGCCTGGTCAGCGGCGACCGCGTGCTGCGCAGCCCCGGCAGCGCGCTGGTCGACGGCCAGCGCTTCGAGTTTGCAGCGGCCAAAACCGCTGCTGCGGCCGATGCTGCGCTGGCTGCCGCAAGTGCGCCTGTCGCCCCGTCTGCGGCCCCGTCAGCCGCCCAATCAGCCGCCCCCTCTGCCGCAACCAGCAAGTGAGCCGCCATGTTCCTTTCTGAATTCAGCATCAAGCGCCCGGTGGCGATGATCGTCATCATCATCGGCCTGATGGCCATGGGCATGCTGGCCTTGAGCAAGCTGCGCGTGAACCAGTTTCCCGATATCGAACAGCCGGTGCTGCAGGTCTCCATCCCATACCCCGGTGCCAGCCCCGACACGGTGGAACGCGAGGTCATCAACCGCATCGAGAAAGCGCTGCAAGGCATTTCTGGCGTGTCCGATGTGCGCAGCACGGCCAGCGAGGGCAGCGCTTCGTTGACGCTGATCTTCAACTTCGACAAGAACATGATCGAGGCCAGCGACGAGGTGCGCAACGCCATCGCTTCGGTGCGCTACAAGCTGCCCACCGAAATGCGCGAACCCATCCTGCAGCGGCGCGACCCTTCGGCCCAGCCCATCATGCAGCTGGCCTTGTCTTCCACCACGCTCAACCACGCGACGATTTCGCGCCTGGCCGAAGACCAGTTGGCCGACCGCTTTCGGGGTCTCAACGGCGTCGCGGTGGTCAGCGTCAACGGCGCCCTAAAGCGCGAACTGAGTGTGCTGCTGCGGGCCGAGAAGCTGCGTGAATACGAGGTCAGCGTGACCGAAGTGGTGGCGGCGCTGCGGGCCCAGAACGCGACCGCGCCGGTGGGCAAGGTGCGCGGCACTTTGGAAGACCGGAGCATCCGCTTGGTGGGCCGGATCGAGTCCCCGGCCGAGTTTGGCCAGATCGTCATCAAGCGCCGCGGCGCCGAGCTGGTTCGCCTGGCCCAGGTCGCGGTGGTGCAAGACGGTTTTGCCGAACTGAGTGGGTTTTCGGTGCGCAGCGGCAACCCCAACGTGGGCCTGTCCATCACCCGCACGCGCGAAGCCAGCACGGTGAGCGTGGCCGATGCGGTGCGCAGCCTGGTCAAGGACATCGGCACCACTTTGCCGCCCGGCACCAAGCTGGAAGTGACGCAGGACGGCGGCGAAAACGCCAAGAACAGCCTGCACAACGTGATGGAGGCGCTGGGCTTTGGCGCCGGGCTGACGATCTTTGTCGTCTACGTGTTCCTGAACTCTTGGCGCAGCACGCTCATCACCGCCTTGAGCCTGCCGACTTCGGTCATCGCGGCCTTCATTGCGGTGTGGCTGTGCGGCTTCACGCTCAACTTCATGAGCCTGCTGGGTTTGAGTCTGGCCATTGGCGTGTTGATAGACGATGCCATCGTGGTGCGCGAGAACATCGTGCGGCACATGGAAATGGGTGAGGACCGGCGCACCGCGGCGCTCAACGGTACGTCTGAGATCGGCCTGGCCGTGGCCGCCACCACCTTCAGCATCGTGGCCGTGTTCATTCCCGTGGCCTTCATGCCCGGCGTTTCGGGTGAATGGTTCAGACCCTTTGGTTTGACGGTGGTGGCCAGCGTGCTGGTCAGCCTGTTCATCAGCTTCACGCTCGACCCGATGTTGTCGGCCTATTGGGGCGACCCACCCGGGCAGCACCTGGTGCCCAAGACCGGCATCAGCAAACTGCTGGGCAAGTTCAACCACTGGTTCGACCACCAGGCCGACCGCTACGGCCGCATCATTGCCTGGGCCTTGCACCACCGGCGCTGGATGGTGGCCTTTGCGGTGGCCAGCCTGGTCGGCGCGCTGGCCCTGCACGCCAAGTTCGGCGGCTCCAGCTTCCTGCCTTCTGGCGATGCCGGGATTGTGGCCATTGACGTGCGCACGCCCTCCAGCAGCAGCCTGGAATATTCACGCCGCAAGGTCGAAGCCGCGGCCGTGCTGGCGCGCACGATGCCTGAGACCCTGGCCACCAACAGCTATGTCAACCCGGGCGGCGGACGCATTTACGTCGACATCGGCAAGAGCACAAAACGTGTGCGTTCGTCGGTGGCCCTTGCGACCGAACTGCGCACCCTCACAGCGCGCCTGGTGGGCGCCGAGTACGTGGTGCTGGACGACCTGAACAACGGCGCGCAAAAGCCGGTGCAGATACGCTTCACCGGCACCGACACACGGCGCCTGTTGGCCATCACCAACGAATTCATGGGCCAGCTACGCCAGGTGCCCGGTGCGGTGGATGTGGGCCTGAGCGAGCAAGACCCACAGGCCGAGATGAAGATCGAACTCGACCGCGGCCTGGCCAACACTTTGGGCATTAGCGTGAGTGACGCGGCGCAGGCCTTGCGCGTGGCCTTTGCCGGTGTCGAAGTCGGCGACTGGGTCGACCCGACGGGCGAATCGCGCGATGTGTCGGTGCGCCTGCACCCCAGCGACCGGGTCGACGCGGGCAACATCGAACGCCTGCCGATTGCGGTCAGCGGCAGCAACCGCATGGTGCCGCTGGAGCAGATTGCCACCGTCACCATGGGCAAGGGGCCGAGCCAGATTCAGCACAGCGACGGCAAACGCACCATCAGCGTGGCGGCCAATGCTCAGGGGCGTTCCAGCGGCGAGGTGACGGCCGACGCCATGAAGATTGCGCGTGCAATGGAATACCCACCGGGCTTCGGGCTTGAGTTGGCCGGTGCATCGAAAGACCAGCAGGCCTTGTTCAAGGAGATGTTCATCGCGCTGATCTCGGGCATTGCGCTGATGTACCTGATCCTGGTCATGCAGTTCGGCAGCTTCACCGCGCCGATGGCGGTGATGTTGTCGCTGCCGTTGAGCCTGATTGGCGTGGTGCTGGCGCTGCTGGCCACGCGCGGCACGCTGAACCTGATGAGCTTCATCGGCATCATCATGCTGATGGGCCTGGTGGCGAAAAACGCCATCCTGTTGCTGGACGCTGCGCGGGCCCAGGAAGCGCTGGGGGTGGACCGCGAAGAAGCGTTGATGGCCGCCGGTCGCAAACGGCTGCGTCCGATTCTGATGACCACGTTTGCCTTGATAGCCGGCATGCTGCCGGTGGCCATCGGGGTGGGTGAGGGCGGTGAGTTCTACCGGCCGATGGCGGTGGCCATCATCGGTGGCACCATCACTTCAACCTTCCTCACGCTGCTCGTCATTCCGAGTTTCTACGACAGCATAGAAACCAGCCGCGACCGCATGCTGGCCAAGTACCGCCGCCGCGCCCAACGCTGGCCCGCGCTGCCGGCGTTCCTGTTGACGGGCCTGGAAGCGATAGCCACGCTGACTTTTCTGCGCTTCGTCTGGCGCAATCTGGCGCGTGCGATGGTGTGGTTGGTGGGCCTGGCCCGGCCGCGGCAAGCGGCTTGAACGGCCCCTCTCGGGTCCTTGGCAAATTCGGCGGAAGAGGGCTGGGGTGAGGCTGTGCGCCGCCGCTCAACGGCCGGCGGCGAACACCGTGACAGGCCCGGCCTTGCCGCGTATCGCCACCGCGCCCAGCGCTTCCACCACCAGCGCCGCATCAAGCGCAGCGCGCGTGTCGCCACACATCAGCACCGCACGCTGCGCCAGCTTGGTGTGCGCTTCCAGCCGCGCCGCCAGGTTCACGGTGTCGCCAATGCAGGTGTAGGTGGCGCGCTGCTGCGTGCCGGTGTAGCCGGCCACCATCTGGCCGGTGGCAATGCCGATGCCGATGCGCAAGCCCGGCTTGCCCGCGGCCACACGGTCGACGTTGAAAAGCGCCACCATTTCCAGCATTTCAAGCGCCGCACACACCGCGGCGCTGGCGTGGTTGGGCAGCGGCAGCGGCGCGCCAAAGATGGCCATCAGTCCGTCGCCAATCATCTGGTTCACCACACCACCGTGGCTGCTGATGGCGTCGAACATCAGCGCGTAATAGGCATTCAGCAGTTCGATGGTTTCTTCCGGGCTTTGCTGTTCCACCAGCGCGGTGAAGCCGCGGATGTCGCTGAACATGACGCTGGCCGTGACGCGGCGGCCACCCAGCGTGAAGCCGCTTTGCTGCAGGTCTTCGGCCACTTCGGCGGTGGCGAAGCGGCGCACCATTTCTTTTTGCTGGTCGCGCAGGCGCTTCTTCTCCAGGCTGGCTTGCACGCGGGCTTTCAGCAGCACCGCGTTCAGCGGCTTGGGCAGATAGTCCTCGGCGCCCAGCTCGATGCAGCGCACGATGTTGGCGACGCCTTCAACCGAACTGGTGACGATGACGGGCAGGTCGCGCAGTGCACGGTCGGCCTTCAGCGCCTCGAGCACCGCAAAGCCGTCCATCTCGGGCATCTCGATGTCCAGCAGCAGCAGGTCGAAGGCTGCCTCGCGCAGCCGTTGCAGCGCGATGCGGCCGTTCTCGGCCAGTGCCACGCGGTGGCCTTGCAGTTCCAGGCTGCGTTGCAACAACAAGCGGTTGACCTTGTTGTCGTCGGCCACCAGCAGCTTGGCGCTTTCAGCCACGGGCCAGTTCCTTCAGCGCCGCAATGGCCAAGGCCAGCGCCGCTTGCAGCGCGTTGATGGCGGCTTCGTCGTGCGCGGGGTCTGCCGCCAGGCCGGCCAATTCAAGCACGCGCGCCAGGGCTTCGGGCTGGCCTGCGCCAAAGGTGGCGCTGTTGCTCTTGAGCGAATGCGCGGCGCGACGAAAGCCGTCGGCGTCGCCGCTGGCGCGGGCCGCGCGCAATTGGGCCATCAGCTGTGGCGCCTCTTCGGCAAACGTGGCTACCAGCTCAGTCACGAAATCGTCGCCGGCGCTGGCGCGCAGTTCGGCGAATGTGGTGGTGTCAATGAGTTCAGGTGTCATCAAAGCTTCCTGTGCGCCGGCGCTTGGTTTCGGGCCATCGCGCCACGATACGCTGGGTGGCTTGGGGTGCGGGGAGGGGGCATCGCAGCAGCCGACAGCGATGACGTCATGGCGTGCGGGGCCCACCCGTTTGCAGCTCCGAGCATTCGAATTTACAATCTCGGACCTGCACTCCGAATCTGTAAACATGATTCCCCGCACCGCTTCCGCCCGCCTGTTGCGTCTGCTGCAGGGCTTCCCGGTCGTTACCGTAACGGGCCCGCGGCAATCCGGCAAGACCACGCTTGTGCGTACGCTGCTGCCCGGGCGGCCGTACGTCTCGCTGGAATCTCCGGCGCAACGCGAATTCGCGCGCCAGCGGCCGGCAGAGTTTCTGCGGCAGTTTCCACAGGGCGCTGTGATCGACGAAGCGCAGCACGCGCCCGAGCTGTTCTCCGAGATGCAGGGCGTGGTGGACGGCGCCGGGCGCATGGGCATTTTCGTGCTGACGGGTTCGCAGAACCTGTCGCTGCTGTCGCGCGTGACACAAAGCCTGGCCGGGCGCACGGCGCTGGTGGAGTTGCTGCCGCTGTCCATTGCTGAGTTGCGTGCGGCCGGCCAGCTGGATGCGAAGTACGCCGGCCACCTGCTCAAGGGTTTCTTCCCGGCCATCTACGCGCGCGATCTCGAACCGCACGAATGGTTGCAGGCTTACATCGTGACCTACGCCGAGCGCGACGCGCGGCAACTTTCCGCCATCCAGGACCTGGGCGCCTTCCAGCGCTTTCTCAAGCTCGTCGCCGGGCGCACAGGCCAGTTGCTGAACATGCAGGCGCTGGGCAGCGACGCGGGCGTGTCTGACAAGACGGTCAAGCATTGGCTGTCCATTCTGGAGACCTGCTACCTGATTCACTACGTGCGACCGCACAGCGCGCACTTCGGCAAGCGGCTCATCAAGATGCCCAAGCTGTACATGACCGACGTGGGCCTGGCTGCGGCGCTGATCGGCATACAGGATGCAACCCAGGTCATGGCCCACCCGCTGCGCGGCGCGCTGTTCGAGACGATGGTCGTCAACGAATTGCTGAAGGCCCGCTGCAACGCCGGGCTGCGCCAGCCGCTGTACTTCTGGCGCGACCACATCGGCACCGAGGTCGATGTGGTGCTGGAGCGCGGCAATGACATCGCGGCCATCGAGATCAAGTCGGGGCCGACCGTCGCGTCCGATGCCTTCGGTGCGCTGGCCAAGTGGCGCAAGTACGCCACCGAGCGTGGCAACTTCAGTGCCATCCATCCGGCGCTGGTGTACGGCGGTGATGCGCGCTTCACGCGCGAGGGCGTCGACGTGATGCCGTGGTCGGGGTTGTGATGCCACTTCGTCATTGTAAATTGAGCGCTTATCGCTCAAAATACAATGATGTATCAACGCCAAGCACTCGCGGCCCTTGCCGAGCGGCTTTCCTGGAACCCGGCGGTGCTGCTGGTCGGCCCGCGCCAGGTGGGCAAGACCACGCTGGCCCGTGCGCTGGCTGCGGCGCAGCCGGGCGCGGTCTTCCTGGACCTGGAACGCGCTGCCGACCGGGCTCGCCTGGCCGAGCCTGAACTTTTTTTCGCGCGCTACCGCCAACAACTGGTGGTGTTGGACGAAGTGCAGCTGATGCCTGGCTTGTTCGCCCATCTGCGGCCGGAGATCGACGCCGACCGCCGGCCCGGCCGCTTCCTGCTGCTGGGCTCGGCGGCCGGCAACCTGCTGCATCAGCACGCCGAGTCGCTGGCCGGGCGCGTCAGTGCGCTGGAGATGCGTCCGCTGCTGGCCGCCGAGGTCGTCGCACCCACCCGCACGGCCGCGCACGATCTGGCTGTTCTGCAACAACTGTGGTTGCGTGGTGGTTTTCCGCCCAGCCTGGACGCCGCCACCGACGCGCAGTCCTACACCTGGCGCCAGGACTTCATACAGACGCTGTTGCAGCGCGACCTGCGCACCTGGGGCGTCAATGTGTCGGCAGACAGCCTGCACCGCTTCTGGCGCATGCTGGCGCACCTTCAAGGGCAGTTGTTCAACGCCTCGCAACTGGGCCAGTCGCTGGGCGGCGTGGCACACACCACGGTCACGCGTTACCTGGGCACGCTGGTCGATGCGATGGTGGTGCGCCGGCTGGAGCCGCTGTTGCCGAACATCGGCAAGCGGCTGGTCAAGTCGCCCAAGGTCTACGTGCGCGACAGCGGCATGGTGCATGCGCTGCTGGGGCTGGCAGACGTTGACGCACTGCAAGGCCACCCGGTGGCGGGTGCTTCGTGGGAAGGCTTCGTCATCGAACAGGTGGCCGCGCTGATGCCGCCCGACGCCACGCTGTCGTTCTACCGCACCGCTGCCGGAACCGAGATCGACGCGGTGGTTGAGTATCGCGACAAGAGCGGAAAAAATAGCGGAAACAGGCGCATCGGCATCGAGGCCAAGTTTTCCAGCGCGCCCAAGCCCACGAAGGGCTTCTGGCAGGCGCTTGAAGACCTGGGTGTGGCACAGGCCTACGTCGTCGCCCCGGTGACCGAGGCCTACCCGCTGGCAGCCCATGTTGAGGTCATTCCCGTGACGCAGCTGACGCAGGCGCTGTTGGGCGGGTGAGGATGGGTGTCCGTCACGCGGCGCCGCGCAGTCCCTCAGCATGCAGAGTTTTTGCGCCGGCGCGCCAAGTGCATTGATGCGAAATTGATGCTTTGATGCTAAACTCGAATGATGCGCACGACCCTGTCCCTGGACGACGATGTCATCGCCTTTGCCCGCTCGCACGCCGAGCGAGAGCGGGTTTCTCTGGGCGAGGTCGTGTCCCGTCTGGCGCGCCAGGGCATCCTGGCGCAAGACCAGTTGCACGCGAAACTGGCTGCGCCGAAATCCCGCTTTGCCCTGCTACCTGCGCGCGGCGAGATCATCACATCCGAGCACGTCCGCAGGCTGATGGACCAAGAGGGCCTCTGATTGCGCCATCTTCTGGATGTCAATGTCTGGGTGGCCCTGCTTGACGAGGCGCATGTGTTTCATGCACAGGCGCTGGCATTCATGGAGCGTCGCCGCGTTCAGATCGCCACCTGTCCCCTGGTTGAGAACGGCGTGGTGCGCGTGCTCAACCTGCCCGGCTACGGCAAGATCGGGCCCATCGGCTTTGATGTTGTCGCGCACAAACTCGCTGATGTTTGTGCCGCCGTCGACCATGCGTTCTGGCCCGACGACGTGTCGCTGAGAACGCCCGGCATGGTCAACTGGCCGCGCGTGCTGGGCCACAACCAGATCACCGACCTGTACCTGCTGGCGCTGGCCGTCATGCACGACGGCTGCCTGGTGACGCTGGACCGCCGCGTCACCACCAGCACCATCGTCGGTGCCACCGACCGGCACTTGCTGCAGTTGTAGCGCCATGCCGCTTGTGCCGTTCATGCGCCTGCGTCTTTCCGCGTGGGCGTGGCCAGCAGCGCCTGCACCAATGCATCCACACGAACCGGCTTGGTGACGTAGTCGTCCATGCCCGCCGCCAGGCACGCCTGGCGGTCGCCTTCCATCGCATTGGCCGTCATTGCCACGATACGCGGGCGGTCGGCGGCACTGAACCTGGCCGTGATGCGGCGGCTGGCTTCCAGCCCGTCCATCTCGGGCATCTGCACGTCCATCAGCACCATGTCGTAGGTTTGGCGCTCAATGCTTTCTATGGCCTCGATGCCGTTGCTGGCCACGTCGGCGCGGTAGCCCATGCGCTGCAACAGACGCAGCGCCAGTTTCTGGTTCACCACGTTGTCTTCGGCCAACAGGATGCGCAGCGGGTGGCGTGCGCCCAGCGTGGGGTCGATGCTGTCCTTGGCCGGTGTGGCGGCTGCGCTGGCCTGGCGGGGTGCGTCGTGCGCAAGCAGCGTGACCAGCGTGTCGAACAGCTGGCTTTGGCGCAGCGGCTTGGCCAGCGTCGCCTTGAAGAGGCTGTCGTGCGCTTCCTTGCGGCCGAGTGAGCTGAACAGCACCAGCGGCAGCGCAAGGCCCGCAGACCGGATGCGCCGCGCCAGTTCGCTGCCGTCGATGCCGGGCATGTGCATGTCGACAATGGCCACATCGCAAGGCTCGGCCAGCAGCATCGCGACGGCCTGGGCCGGGTCGTTGCAGGCCAGCGCGACCATGCCCCACTTGGCTGTCTGCAAGGCCAGGATGCGGCGGTTGGTGGCGTTGTCATCGACCACCAACACGCGCTTGCCTTTAAGCGCCGGCTGCTCGCCAATGAACTCGCGCCGGGCACCTGCGGGCAGCGTGGCCAGTGGTGCCTGGATGCTGAAGCAGAACGTGCTGCCCTGGCCGGGGCCGGCGCTTTCGGCGTGCATCTTGCCGCCCATCAGTTCGGCCAGCAGTTTGCTGATCGCCAGGCCCAGGCCGGTGCCACCGTACTTGCGGGTGGTGCTGCTGTCGGCCTGACTGAATTTTTGAAACAGGCGCGACATGCCGGCTTCGTTCAGGCCGATGCCGGTATCGCGCACCGCGAAGTGCAACAGGCTGCCGCCTTCGGTCTGCTCGTCACCACTCACATTGACCGTCAGCACCACCTCGCCGGCCTCGGTGAATTTGACCGCGTTGCTCAGCAGGTTCAACAGGATCTGCCGCAACCGCGTCACGTCGCCGACGATCGCGCCAGGCACTTCGCCTTCGAAGACATAGGCGATGTCCAGGTGCTTCTCGGCGGCGCGCGACGCGGTCAAATCCAGCGCCGATTCGACGCACTCGCGCAGGTCGAACGGCTGGTGCTCGATGTCCATGCGGCCGGCCTCGATCTTCGAGAAGTCGAGGATGTCGTTGATGATGGTCAGCAGCGAATCGCCGCTGTCGCGGATGGTGGCTGCAAAGTCGCGCTGCTCGTCGTTCAGCGGCGTGTCCAGCAGCAGGCCGCTCATGCCGATGACGGCGTTCATTGGCGTGCGAATCTCGTGGCTCATCGTCGCCAGGAAGGCGCTCTTGGCTTCGTTGGCAGACTCGGCCTGGGCACGCGCAAGCTGGGCTTCGTTGAACAGTCGCGCGTTCTGGATCGCAATCACGGCCTGGTCGGCGAAGCTGCGCAACAGCGCCTCCTCTTTTGCGGTAAAGCCGCCAAGCCGGTTGCGGGTCAGCGCGATCGAGCCGATGCCGCGCTCGCCCTGCATCAGCGGCGCCATGATGAGTGAGTAGTTCAGCCCGGTGCGCTGGGCCGGCGCGCGCAGCGGCGCGGGTACGCCTTCGCCGTGCAGCACGTCGGGGAAGCTGAGCACGCGGCCGGCAGCTATGGCCTGCTCGGTGGCCGAACCTGCCAGCGGGATCGGATACAGCCTACGCATCTGCTCGGCCCGGCGCTGCAACTCGGCGGCAGCCGCCGGGTTCGCGGCGTCGGCATGGGCGTGGATCGCGGCCAGGTGCACCTGCGCGTCGTCGCCGACCTGCATGATCACCGAGCCCTGGCAATCAAACAGCCGCGCGCAGCTTTCGAGAATGGTGTCGAAGACGGGCGCGGTGTCGGCCACCGACTGGCTGATGACCTGCAGCACTTCGGCGCTGGCGGTCTGCTGCTCCAGCGCCTCTTTCGTCTCGTTGAACAGCCGCACGTTCTCAATGGCGATTACGGCCTGGTCGGCGAAGGACTGTGCCAGTGCAATGTCGGCTTCATTGAAGGGCACTGGCTTGTCGCGCTGGAAGGCCAGCACGCCCAGGGCGTCTTGATCGGGGCCGCGCAGCAGCGGCAGCAGCAGCGACGAGCAGGTGCCCGTCAGGCGTTGGATGTTCGCCTCGTGTGCCGGCAGCTCGATGGCCGACCAATCCGGGAAGTGCAGCACGGCCCGCGACAAGAGCACGCGCGAAGGAAAATTGTGCGCAGGGTCCAGTGGAATCCTGCCGGCAAGGCCCGGCGCCACGCCATTGGCCGTGGCGTAGCTCAGCGAAATCATGGCATCACCGTCGCGGCGCAAGAACCCCGTGCGGTAGCAGCCCAGCAGCCGCCGCGCCGTGCTGACGATGACATCCACCACCGGCATCACGTCGGTGGGGCTCTGGCTGATGACGCGCAGGATGTCGGCGCTGGCGGTCTGGCGTTGCAGCGCGGCCTGGGTTTCGTTGAACAAGTGCACGTTCTCCAGCGCGACGCCCATGCTTGCAGAGATGGTGGACAGCAGTCGAACCTCAGCCGGTCCGAATGCATGGTCCCGTTGGTGATCTTCCAGCATCACCAAGCCGAGCAGTCGCTGCCCGTTGCGCATGGGCACCGCCACGGTGCTGTGCGCCCGATCAGTGCCGGGTGTGATCGGAAATCCCAACGCCAGCTGCTCTGCCGCCGAACCAAACACGACACGGTCGAGGCCGCTGAGGAAGCGTTCCGTCATGCCACCCGCCGGCGGTGGCGTCGGCGGCAAGAACAAGCGCACACCATGCTCGTAGACGTAGAGCTCATGCGCGAGGCCGCTTGCTTCGTCCCACCAGCGGATGGTGATGTCGCCTGAATTGAAGACCTCGCGCAGCTTGTCGCCGACCGCATCAACAATGGACTGGAAGCCCCGCGTTGCGCTGATGGCCTGCTGGATGCTGCTGATCACCGCCAGCTCGGCATTGCGTGCCTCGGTCTCCTTCAGCAGGCGCTGCGTCTCATCGAACAGGCGTGCGTTTTCCAGCGCGATGCTGGTGCTGGCGGCGATGGTCTCCAGCAGCCGCACGTCAGCCGCGCTGAACGCGTGTTCACGCTGCATGTGGAACAGATCGATCATCCCGACCACGCGGTCGGCCACCAGCATCGGCACCAGTAGCTGGCTCTTGGGCACGCGGCCACTGGCGGCCAGTGACTTCGATCCCAGGCGCTGGGCGTGGGCCGCCATGTCTTCGTTGATCAGCAGCGTGCGCCGCGTGCGCACCACCTCGGCGCTCAGGCCCGACACGGCCTGCGGTGCGTCGTCGCGGGGTTTGAAGTTGTCGCCATAAAAGGGGATGTGCATCAGGCCGGTGGCCGGGTCGATGCGGCGAATGCCGACGCTGTGTTCCGTGAAGACCTTGCGCAGTTCACGCGCCACGGCGATGTACACGCCTTGCAAATCCAGCTCGCCGGCCAGCGCCTGCTGCACGGCGTTGATGACGGCCAGCTCGGCCGCGCGCTGGCGTTCGGCCTCGAAGCTCTGCACGTTCTGCAGCGCCACCGACAGGCTGGCTGCCACGGTGTCGATCAGGCTCACGTCGCTGGGCGCGAAGGCGTGCGGCGGCTGCTTGCCGATGCAGATGAGGCCCATGGCGCCGTCGCCGGTGAGCAGGGGCGCGTAGACGAAGGAGTCGTCCTTCACGGCCGCGTTGCCGACGGTCTTCGACGGGATGGCGAGTTCGCGCTGGAAGGCCCTGAGTTCGGCTTCGGTGTGGAACACCAGCGTGCGCCGCTCGCCCATGGCCACGCCGGAGATGCCGCCGCGCGGCGCGGGCTCGGGGCGGAAGCGCTGGCCGTGGTCGACGATGTACGGGTAGCTCATGGTGTCGCGCGCGCGGTCCAGCAGCACGATGCCCACCACATCCGCAGAGAAGACTTCGCGCAGCCGGTCGCCCACAAGGTCGATCACACCTTGCAGGTCCAGCTTGCCGGCCAGCCCCTGCTGGATGCTGTTGATGACCGCCAGCTCGGCGTTGCGGCGCTGCGTCTCGTCGAACAGGCGTGCGTTTTCCAGCGCCGCACCCAGGGTCGCGCCCACGGTGTTCAGCAGGCGCAAATCGGCGTCGCCGTAGGCGTGTTCACGTTCGTG
>JANMJI010000332.1:0-7073 GCA_031371275.1 Betaproteobacteria bacterium | reverse complement strand
CTCGAACTTGGTGTCGGCGATGACGATGCCGCGTGTCAGTGCATATTGGCGGGCAGCTACGAAGATGCGCAGCGCGGTGGCACGCACTTCGGCCGCGCGCGCCGCACCCAGCAGGGCTTCAAGTTGCGCGAAAGAAATGTTCTCGTCGTGGTCGCCGACGGCGGCTTTGGTGGCGGGGGTGAAGATGGGCTCTGGCAGCGGCGTGGTCATCGCAAGCCCCGCAGGCAGGGCGATGTCGCAAACGCTGCCGCTTTGCAGGTACGCCTTCCAGCCCGAACCGACCACATAGCCGCGCACCACCGCTTCACACGGCAGTGGCGTCAGGCGCTTGACCAGCATGCTGCGGCCTTGCACTTGCGCAATCTCGTCAGGCGCCACCACGCTCTCGGGCGCATCGCCGCTCAGGTGGTTGGGCACGGTGTCCTTCAGCAGATCGAACCAGAACAGCGCCATCGCGGTCAGCAGCCGGCCCTTGCCGGGCACGGGCGCTTTCATCACCACATCGAAGGCACTGAGGCGGTCGCTGGCGACCATCAGCATGCGGTCTGTGCCCACGGCATACAGGTCGCGCACCTTGCCGCGGGCGATCAAGGGCAGGGAATGCAGCGTCGTGCTTTGCACCGCGGGGCCGAGATCGGCCAGAGCGGCATGGGCGTTGGATGTCATGCCGCTATTTTGCTGGACAGCAGCAGCGTGTGGCGCAGCGTCAGCGTGCCGGCCGTGCTGTCCAGCGCCACGCGCAGGTTCATCGGCAGCGGCCGGTTGGGTGTGCCATGGCCCGTGGGCCAGCCGGCCAGGAGCGGTTTGTTCAAGCGCGCCAGCATCTGGTGCAGCAAGGCCGTGGGTGCAGTGGCTTCGGTGAAGCTGCCGAGCACAAAACCGTGTACCGCATCCAGCACCCCGGCCAGTCGCAACTGCGTCAACAGGCGGTCGACGCGGTACAGGTCTTCGTTGATGTCTTCCAGAAACAGGATCGCGCCTTGCGCCTGCCAGGCCCAGGGCGTGCCCAGCAAGGCGGCCACCAGACTCAGGTTGCCGCCGATGAGCGGGCCTTCGGCTTGGCCGGGTACGTGCAGTTCGGTGGTTAGCAATTTGGGTGTCAGCACCGTACCCGCTTGCAAACCGTTTTGCAGCAGCGCGAACAGCGCATCACGGTCTTCTTCGCGGCCCGGCAGCAGCAGGTCTGATGCCGGCATCGGTGCGTGCAGCGAAGGCAGGCCCGCGCGCGCCCACAGTGCGTGCAGTGCGGTGATGTCGCTGTAGCCGATCAGCAGTTTGGGCTTGCGGCGCAGCAGGGCCCTGTCGACGCGGTCGAGCAGCCGCATGCAGCCGTAGCCGCCGCGCAGTGCATGGACGGCGGCCACGTCATCGTCGGCCAGTGCGGCGTGCAGGTCGGCCAGGCGCGTGTCGTCATCGCCGGCCAGGTAGCCGGTGTTTTGATGGCAGCCGGGGTAGATGCGGCAGCGGTAGCCATAACGTTCGTAAAGCATGGGTAGCTGGGCCACGCGCCCGGCGTCGGCCGGGCCGGCGGGGGCGATGACGCCGATCAGGCTGCCTGGCGGCAATGCGGCATAACCCGTGAATGCAGTGGTGTGTGCTGTGCGCATCAAAGCAGGCGCTCCATCAGGCGGTGCACGGCCGCGCCCAGGGCCGGCAAACGCCAGGGGTTGGTGCAGGCCGGCGTGGGGGCGTATCGCTGGCCCAGGCTGGTCAGCACGGCCACGATGTAGTGTGTGCGGCCGCGGGCGCCATCGGTCTGCACGATGCCGGCGTCTGCCGCGTAGTTGTCGGTGTTGCCGGTCTTGTGCGCAAAGGCCGGTGCGTCGGGCAAGCCCGCCACCCAGCCGGGCTGGCCGCGCAGGCTGCCTGACGACAACACCTGGTCGAACTGTTGGCGCGCCAGCACGCCGTGCAAGTGGGCGCGCGTGGCGTCGCCCAGAAGCGCCGTGCCCGCGGGCAGCCACGGCGCTGGCGGCGCGGCGGCGTCCAGCAGCCACAGCAGGCGCACGGTGTCCCAGGCCGTCATGTGGATGTGGCCCACGCCACTGCCATCGGCATTGCGCCAGCCGCCGGCCGGCGTGGTGTTGTTGATTTGCAGCGTGGCCAGGCCCTGCCGCCTGAAGCATGCGTTCAGTTCATCCGTCAGGCCCAGCCGGTGCAGCAGGGCCACGCAAGCTGTCGTGGCGTCGTTGTCGCTGATGACGATCATCGGCTCGACCTCGTCAGGCCACGCGGCCAGCATCCCGCGGTCGATGGCCAGCCCCACGCCCACGGCCAACATCAGCTTCAGCAGCGAAGCCGGGTAGGGCGCCACAAAGCGCGTCGGTCCTTGCCCGGCAGGCGGTTTTAACAAAGGCCGCCAGGTCATCTGCTTCCAGTCGCGGCCGGCCTGCCAGGCGATGGAATTGCCTTTGGCGTCTTGCATGTCAGCGTCGAAGCGGATGTTCTGCACCGCGCCGGCGGTGGGGCCGATGTTCGCCATCACGCCCTGCGGGTGTTCGCGCGAGAACAGCACATTGGCGAAACGCGGTATGGGCTTTGCAGCGTTCGCGGTGTTCGCGGCGTTCCCAGGGAAGGCCACCACCGCCAAGTCGATGCTGGGGAAGTGGGTGACGGGCGCGCCGCCATGCCAGCCGTCGGGCGTGTTGCCGAAGTCTTGCGCGTGCACGGCAGCCAGCAGGTCGGTGGCCAGCGTGCGGCGCGGCGCCGCGGGCGGAAGTGCACGCCCGGGATCACGTCCGCGATCACACCCGGGGTCACGCGATGGCATGCCGCACCTGTGCCAACACATCCAGCCCATCGACCAACTTCTCGGCCATCAGGAACAAGCCTTGCCCGCCGCTGGCACGCGCCCAGGCCGCGCCCACGGCGCGCTTCTCGCGTGAATCGTCGTTGCTGGCGTAGGCATCGCCTTTGTATTCAGGCACCAGCAAACGCCCATCGTTCAACTCGGCCACAAAGTCTGGGTAGAAGTAGTCGGTGGCCGTGGGCAACCAGAAAGAAAACTGCGGTTGCCGTTCGATGTTGCGTACCCAGTGCTTGACCTCGGGCAGGGTGTCCAGCACCTGAAGCCCATGCCCGCCTTCTGGTGCTTTGCCGTTCATTTTCGGTTCACCCGGGCGCACGCAGCGCTGGGTCGCCAGGCTTTGCAAGGGCTTGAAAGTCGCGCAGGTTCAGCGTGTAAAAAACCTCGGCACCGGCTTTGCGCGCGGCGACCAGGTGCAGCCAGTCGTAGAGGGCACCACCGCGCACGCCCCGAGCTTGCGCTGACTTCATCGCAGCCATCAAGTCTTTGCCGGTCAAGGTTTGTACGGTGACGTAGGGCAGCAGGCTCTCTTGCATCAGTGTTGCGACGGTCTCGGCGCTGAACCGCCGCCCCTTGCGTCCGCCCGTCAGCACCGAGAAGGCTTCGGCCAAGGCCTGCGCGTAGATCTGATGCCCACCCGTGGCCAAGAGGCGGTCACACGCACCGTGGCTGGCCTCTTCGGGGTCCAGCGAGGCCAGCAGGACGGAGGTGTCCACAAAGGCCATCTCGCGGCCCGTCAGCCCTTGCGCCGGGCTTGCGCGTCGCGCTCGGCGCGAACGGCGGCAGCCGCATCGAAGGCCTGCCCACTGGGCTTGAGCACCGTGCGCCGTCCCGGCCGCCGCAGCAGCTCGGCGTTGGCGTCGGCCTGCGGCGTGAGTTCAATGCGCTGTGCCACCACATCCAGTGTCAGCCGCGAGCCCGGCCCCAAGTTCAGAAGCCGCCTGACGGCGCTGGGCAGCACGATGCGGCCGGCCTGGTCGACGGTGATGGCTTGTTTCATGGCATAGCGGACAGATGGATGGAACATTGCCATTTTATCTGCCATTCCAGATGGTGCAAATGGTGTCAGGCCACCACCACATGGCAAGCCACCCGTCGCCCACCCACTTCACGCAGCACCGGCACCTCGGCTTTGCACCGGGCCACCGCCAGCGGGCAGCGGGGGTGAAAGGTGCAGCCGCTGGGCGGCGCCAGCGGGCTGGGCACTTCGCCTTGCAGCGGCACACGGGCGCGGCGGTCTTGCGCGTGCAGCGCCGGCACGGCCGACAGCAGCGCCTGCGTATACGGGTGCAGCGGCGCGCCCAGCACCTGGGCTTTCGGGCCCTGTTCCACCGCGCTGCCCAGGTACATCACCATCACGTCGTGGGCCACATGTTCGGCCACCGCCAGGTTGTGGGTGATGAAGACGTAGGCGGTGTCACCAGCCTCTTGCAGGTCCATGAAGAGGTTGAGGATTTGCGCCTGTATCGACACGTCCAGCGCCGAAGTGGGCTCGTCGGCCACCACCACCGCAGGCGCCAGCATCATGGCGCGAGAAACCGCCACACGCTGGCGCTGGCCAACGCTGAACATGTGTGGAAAGCGCTGCGCATGTTCGGCGCGCAGGCCGACACGCGCCAGCATCTGCAACACGCGTTCATGGCGTTCGGCTTTTGACAGCGTGGTGTTGATGGCCAGCGGTTCGGCCAGCGCCGCGGCGATGGTCTGGCGCGGGTTCAGGCTGGCATAGGGGTTCTGGAACACCATCTGCACGCGCTGGCGCAGTTGTTTCAGCGTCGCCTTGCTGGCCGTGGCGGCATCGTTGCCGTCCAGAAACAAGGCGCCTGAAGTGGGCGGCTCGATGAGTGTCAGCTGGCGCGCCAGCGTGCTTTTGCCGCAGCCCGATTCACCCACCACGGCCAGCGTGCGGCCGGCCGCCAGCGTGAAGCTGACGCCGTTCAGCGCCTTGACGACCGCGTGGCCACGCAAGAAGCCCTGGCTGCTGCGGTAGTGGCGGGTCAGGGCCTGGGCCTGCATCACGGCATCACCCGCCATGTGGCGCCCCGGTCGTCGTCAATGGAAAAAAGCAGCGCACGCCTTGCACCAGCGCCGGCCTTTCGGCTTGGCAGCGCGGCTGCACCCGGCTGCAGCGCGGCGCGAGCAAACAACCCGCCGGCCTGTCGTGCCGCCCGGGCACGATGCCGGGCAAAGCGGCGAGCCGTCGCGCACCGTGCTTGTGTTCGGGCAAGGCCGCCAGCAGCGCCGCGGTGTAGGGGTGGCGCGGCTGCCTGAACAGCGTGGCCGCGGCGGCTGTTTCCACCACCTGGCCGGCATACATCACGGCGACATTGTTCTCTGACGGGCGGGCCATTTGCGACACCAGCGCCAGGTCGTGCGTGATGAGCACCAGGCCCATGCGCCGTTCACGCTGCAGCCGCCCCAGCAGGTCCATCACCTGGGCCTGGATGGTGACATCCAGCGCGGTGGTGGGCTCGTCGGCAATCAGCAAGCGCGGCTGGCACGCAATCGCCATGGCAATCATCACGCGCTGGTTCATGCCGCCGCTCATCTGGTGCGGATAGTGGTTCAGGCGCTGTCTGGCGCCGGGGATTTCGACCAGATCAAACAGCTCCAGCACCCGCGCCTGCAGCGCCGCGCCGCGCAGGCCCAGATGCACCTTCAACACTTCGCGCACCTGGGCGCCCACGGTGTGGCTGGGGTTCAGGCTGTTCAGCGCGTCTTGAAAGACCATCGCGATGTCTTTGCCGATGACGCGCCGGCGCTGCGCCGCGTTCATCGCCAGCAGGTCATGACCGGCAAACAGCACGGCATCGGCGCTGACGGTGCCGGGCGCATCTATCAGCCCCATCAACGCCAGCATGGCCACGCTCTTGCCGCTGCCCGATTCACCGACGATGCCCAGCAATTCGCCTTCGGCCACGCGCAAATCCACACCGTCCACCGCGGTGAAGCCGTCGAAATTCACGCGCAGATTCTTGACTTCAAGCAGCGCCGTCATGTCGCTTGCCGCAGCTTCGGGTCGAGCGCGTCGCGCAGCCCGTCGCCCATCAGGTTGATGGCCAGCACCGTGCCCAGCACGCTCAGGCCGGGCAGTGTGACGACCCAGGGCGCACGCTCGATGTAGTCGCGCGCGGCGCTGAGCATGCTGCCCCATTCGGGCCAGGGCGGCTGCACGCCCAGGCCCAGAAAACCCAAGGCCGCGGTTTCCAGAATCGCCGAGCTGAAGCCCAGGCTGGCGTTGATGATGAGGGGCCCCAGGCAGTTGGGCAGCACGGTGCTGACCATCAAACGCAGCGTGCCGGCGCCGGCCATGCGGCTGGCGGTGACGTAGTCTTTGCCCAGCTCTGACAGCGCCGCGGCGCGCGTCAAACGCACATAGCCCGGCAGCGCGCCGACTGCGATGGCGATCACGGTGTTGACCAAGCCCGGCCCCAGGATGCTGATGACGGCAATCGCCAGCAACAGCCCGGGCAGCGCCAACAGGATGTCCATCAACCGCATCACGGTGGCCTGCAACCACGGCCGGCCGAATGCCGCCACCAGCCCCAGCACCACACCAGGCAGCAGCGCCAGCAAGACCGCCGCGGCGCCTATCGACAACGAGATTCGGCCGCCAAACAGCAGGCGGCTGAGCAAGCAGCGGCCCAGCTCGTCCGTGCCCAGCGGAAACATCGCCAAGCCACCGGCCTGCCACAGCGGCGGCGTCAGCATGTGGTCACGGAACTGCTGCACCGGGTCGTGCGGGGCCAGCAGCGGCGCAAACAGCGTGGCCAGCAGCACGGCGGCAAATACAAAGAAGGCCACCGTGGCGCCGCGGTTGGCCGTGAACGCGTTGACGAACTCGCGCGAAGGCGAGGGCGGCGCGCGCATCACCGCAGTGTTCACTTCCCGCCGCCCCGCAGCCGCGGGTTGACCACGCCGTACAACAAGTCCACCACCAGATTGACCCCGATGAACAGCAGCGCAGACACCAGTATGCCGGCTTGCACCACCGGGTAGTCGCGCCGCGCGATGGCCTCTATCAACCACTTGCCTATGCCTGGCCACGAGAAGATGGTTTCCGTCAGCACCGCGCCGCCCAGCAGGCTGCCGACTTGCAGACCCAGCACGGTGACGACCGGGATCAGCGCGTTGCGCAGGCCGTGGTGAACGACCACACGCGCCGGGCTCAGGCCCTTGGCGCGGGCGGTGCGCATGTAGTCTTCACGCAGCACTTCGAGCATCGCGCTGCGCGTCATGCGCGCTATCACCGCCATCGGTATCGTGC
>JANMJI010000318.1:0-6756 GCA_031371275.1 Betaproteobacteria bacterium | reverse complement strand
TTGCCACCGTCTTCACTCTCGGCATGCCAGAAGTGGTTGAAGCCGGCCGCGAACATGTGCGCCAGGCTGGCAAAGCTGCTGATGTGGCCGCCCAGGTCGCCACCGTCGGCCGGGTGCAGGCGGTTGGCCTTGACGACCAGCGCCATCGCGTTCCAGCGCATGTAGGCGCGCAGCCGGCCTTCAAGCTCGAGGTTGCCGGGGCTGTGTGCTTCGGCCCCGGGCTCGATGGTGTTGGTGTAGCCGGTGTTGGCCGAGAACGGCATGTCGATGCTGTTCTGGCGCGCGTGTTCGAGCAATTGCTCCAACAGAAAGTGCGCGCGCTCTGCACCTTCGGCGCTGATGACTGCACTCAGTGCGTCCAGCCACTCGCGGGTTTCCTGGGCGTCTGTGTCGGTGGCGGGACCTTGGGCAGAGGCGCCATGAAAGGACTCCGGCTGTGCAGACATGCTTGTCTCCTTATGGTGTGTTTTTGAAAGCGGCGAAAGTGTCGCACAAGTCTTCAAGATTTCAAATAGTGCTTTTGCATTTCATTATGTGGAATACAAAGACTGTCTCGGCACTGCGCCAGCGCTCACCGGGATAATCGCCCCATGCCCCTGCCTTCAGCGCCCGTTCCGCCGCCCGGCCCGCCTTTGCCGGCGCCGCTGCCGGCCGCCAAACGGCTGTTCGGCCGCTGGTGGCGCCGCCAGTCGCCCGCGCGGCAAGACCGCTTCGCCACGCTGGCGCCTTTGCTGTCGGTGCTGCTGTTTCTGGCGGCCATCATTTCCGCCTTCTGGTACCTGCGCAACGAGGAAATCGAGCGCGAGACAGAATCCGTCAAACGTGATACCGAGATCACGCAGCAGCAGATTGGCCTGCGTCTGATTCAAAACCAGGAAGCGCTGATTCGCATGGCGCGCGAACTGGTGGCGCGCGACACCGACGCCGATGAATTCATAGGCCAGGCGGTGGCCTTTGCGCGCGAAAGGCCCGAACTCACGCACATCACCTGGCTGGACGCGCGCCGCACACCGCGCGCCAGCCACTGGGCCATGCTGTACCACGTCAATGCCTCGGGCGCGCCGCCAGAAGCCGCGCTGCCGCAGCAGGGTGTGGCCAGCGAGCCCGAGGCCACCTTCCGGGCCGCGCGCGACAGCCGCTCGCCTTCGTATTCACGCGGCTTTGCAGACAACACCGGCGCTTCGGTATTCCAGCTCCACATCCCGCTCATCGAACGCAACACCTTCACCGGCGTGCTGATCGTCGAATACTCCGTTGACACGCTGCTGCGCCACTTTGTGCCCGCCGATGTGGCGCAACGCCACATGATCTCGGTGGTGGATGAAAAGCAGAAGCTGCTGGCCGCCACCGTCACGCCGATGCCGGGCCAGTCGGGCCGGCGCGCACCCATCGTCAGCGACGCCCCGCTGACGCCCACGTTGAACGGCCTGGTGCTGCGCGGCCAGGGCTGGCGCACCAGCATCGGCCTCATCAGCAACACGCTGTTCTGGATGGTGGTAGCGCTTTCAGTGCTGACGGTGTGGATGCTGCTGGGCACCTGGCGCCACATGCGCCGGCGCAGCCAGATACAGGGCGCGCTGGTGCAGGAAACCAACTTCCGCCGCGCCATGGAAAACAGCATGCCCACCGGCATGCGCGCGATGGACCTGGAAGGCCGCGTGACCTATGTCAACGCCGCCTTCTGCCAGATGACGGGCTTTGCCAACAGCGAACTGGTGGGCCGCCTGCCGCCCTACCCCTATTGGCCACCCGACCGCATTGAAGAAAACGGCCGCTTGTTGCAGCAAGAGCTTCAGGGCCGCAGCCCCAGCGGCGGCATTGAAGTCAAGGTCATGCGCAAGGAAGGCGTGGTCTTCGACGCGCGCATGTACATCAGCCCGCTGATCGACCCCAAGGGCCAGCAGACCGGCTGGATGACGAGCATCACCAACATCACCGAAGCCAAGCGCATACGCGACCAGCTCAGCGCCAGCCACGAACGCTTCACCACCGTGCTGGAAGGGCTGGACGCCAGTGTCAGCGTGCTGTCGGTGCAGCAGAGCGAGTTGCTGTTCGTCAACCGCAGTTACCGGCTGTGGTTTGGTGCTGACGCCAAAGGCCACCAGCAGATGGCCGGCGGCGTGGTGGGTGTGGCTTCCTACAGCGCCGACACCGATGATGAAGTCGACGCGCTTTCTGGCCTGCCCACGCAAGCGCTGACAGAGACCGGCGCCAACCCGCGCGAGGTGTTTGTGGAATCGCTGCAAAAGTGGTTTGACGTGCGCGCGCGCTACCTGCAGTGGACCGACGGCCGGCTGGCCCAGATGCTGATTGCCACCGACATCACCAGCCGCCTGCGCGCCGAGGAACAGGCCGCTGCGCAGGCTGAGAAAGCGCGCGTCACGAGCCGGCTGGTGACGATGGGCGAGATGGCGTCTTCGGTGGCGCATGAGTTGAACCAGCCGCTGACGGCGATTACCAACTACTGCAACGGCATGGTGTCGCGCGTGAAGGCCGATTCGATCAAGCCCGACGATTTGATAGCCGCGCTGCAAAAGACCGCGCGCCAGGCCGAACGCGCGGGGCAGATCATCCACCGCATACGCAACTTCGTCAGGCGCAGTGAACCACAGCGCCAGCCCGCTGAGGCGCGGCAGATCGTTGAAGACGCCGTCGAATTGGCAAGCATCGAACTGCGCCGCCGCAACGTCGCCATACACACTTATGTGGCGCAGCGGCTGCCCATCATCATGGCCGACCCCATCCTGATCGAACAGGTGCTGCTGAACCTGCTGAAAAATGCCGCTGACGCGATCGAAGGCGCGCAACTGCCCACGCAGCGCCGCCACATCGAATTGCGCGTGGTGCCGCGGCATACGCCCGAGGAAGGCGGTGTGATCGAGTTCAGCGTCACCGACATGGGCCCGGGCATCAAGGACGAGGTCATAGGCCGGCTCTACGAAGCCTTCTTTTCCACCAAAGCCGAAGGCATGGGCATAGGCTTGAGTTTGTGCCGCTCCATCATCGAGTCGCACCGCGGCCGGATACGTGCACAGAACCTCTACAATGGCAGCCAGGCCGTTGGATGCCGGTTTTCTTTCACTTTGCCGGTGGACATCACCGCCCGCACCGACGCTGCAACCGCCCTGCTTGAGGGCGACACCTCCACGAACTTTGAAGCGCGCCCGCCGGCCGCCGTTCCTGAATGAGCCTGATCCCCAAAAAAGGCACCGTCTACGTCGTTGACGATGACGAAGCCGTGCGTGATTCGCTGCAGTGGTTGCTGGAAGGCAAGGACTACCGGGTCAAATGCTTCGATTCTTCAGAATCGTTCCTGTCCCGCTTCGACCCGCGCGAAGTGGCTTGCCTGATCGCCGACATCCGCATGGACGGCATGAGCGGGCTGGAATTGCAAGACCGTTTGATGGAGAGAAAAAGTCCCCTCCCCATCGTCTTCATCACCGGCCACGGCGACGTGCCGATGGCGGTGACGACGATGAAAAAAGGCGCGATGGATTTCATCGAAAAGCCGTTCAAGGAAGAAGAACTGCTGGGCCTGGTGGAACGCATGCTGGAACAGGCGCGCAGCGCCTTCAGCCAGCACCAGGAACAGGCCAGCCGCGATGCCTTGCTGAGCCGCCTGACCACGCGTGAAGCCCAGGTGCTGGAACGCATCGTCGCCGGCCGGCTGAACAAGCAGATTGCCGACGACCTGGGCATCAGCATCAAGACGGTGGAAGCGCACCGCGCCAACATCATGGAAAAGCTGAACGCGAACACGGTGGCCGACCTTTTGAAGATCGCGTTAGGGGCACAACGCGGTTGATCGCCCGATGACGGCGCAATTGATTGACGGTATCGCGCTGTCTCGCTTGATACGCGCCGATGTCGGCGCGCGCGCCGCGGCACTCACCGCCCGCGGTCACCGCCCCGGCCTGGCTGTCATCCTGGTGGGCAACGACCCGGCCAGCGCCGTGTACGTGCGCCACAAGGTCAAGGCCTGCGCCGAACATGGCCTGCACTCGGTGTTGGAGCAGTACGACGCGAGCCTGTCGGAAATGGATTTGCTGGCCCGCGTGGCGGCGCTGAATGCAGACCCCGCCATTCACGGCATCCTGGTGCAGATGCCGCTGCCCAAGCACATCGACCCGCACAAGGTCATTGCGGCGATCCACACCGCCAAGGATGTTGATGGCTTCTCGGTGCATTCGGCCGGCGCGCTGTTGACCGGACTGCCCGGCCTGCGCCCGGCCACGCCGTTGGGCTGCATGAAGCTGATCGAAAGCACCGGCCTGAACCTGCGCGGCAAACACGCCGTAGTTGTAGGCCGCAGCAACACCGTCGGCAAGCCGATGGCATTGCTGCTGCTGGCGGCCCATGCCACCGTCACCGTGTGCCACAGCGCCACGCCCGAGCTGGGCCTGCACACAAGCCAGGCCGATGTGGTGGTGGTGGCCGTGGGTCGGCGCAACACGCTCACCGCCGCGATGGTGAAACCCGGCGCGGTGGTCATTGATGTCGGCATGAACCGCAACGACGAAGGCAAGCTCTGCGGCGATGTCGATTTCACTGCCGTGCGCGAAGCCCTGGGTGGCCGCGGCTTCATCACGCCCGTGCCCGGTGGTGTCGGGCCGATGACCATCACCATGCTGCTCGTCAACACCGTGCAAGCCGCAGAGGCCGTGCAAGCCGCAGAAGCCGCGCAAGCCACTGAAGGCATCCCATGAGCAGCCCATCAAACCCCTTGCTGCAAGCCACCGAACTGCCGCGCTTTGCCGACATCCGCGCCGAGCATGTGAAGCCGGCGTTAGACCAGTTGCTGGCCGAAGCCGAAGCCGCACTCGAATTGGCTGTGGGCCCTGGCTTCGTGGCCGACTATGACGCGCTCAGTCTGGCGCTGGACGTGCCGGTGGAACGCCTGCGCCGCGCCTGGGGGCATGTCAACCACTTGCAGTCCGTGGCCGACACACCGGCCCTGCGCGCCGCGCATGCCGAATGCCTGCCGCGGGTGATTGCCTTCACCACCCGGCTGGGTGCCGACGAACGCCTGTATGCCAAGTACAAGGCCGTGGCGGTCAGCGCTGCGGCTGAACACCTGGGCCCGGCGCAACGCAAGGCGCTGGCCGACACGCTGCGCGACTTTGTGCTCGGCGGTGCCGAACTGCGCGGCGCAGCGCGGGAGCGCTACGCGGCGATCCAGCACCGCAGCGGCGCGCTGTCACAACAGTTTGGCGACCACCTGCTGGACGCCACCGACGCCTTCACGGTTCATGTGCATGAAGCCGATCTCGCCGGTGTGCCAGACGACGTGCGCCAGTCCGCTTTCGACACCACTCAGTTTGCAGGCCAGCCCGCCTACAAGCTGACGCTGCAAGCGCCCTGCTACGGCCCGGTGATGCAGTTCGCCAGCCACCGGCCATTGCGTGAGCAACTCTTCCGCGCCAACAGCACCCGCGCCAGCGAACTGGGGCCGGCTGCGCTGGACAACACGGCGGGCATGCAGGAAGCCCTGGCCCTGCGCGCCGAAGAAGCCGCGCTGTTGGGCTACCCCAGTTACGCCCACCTGGCCTTGGTGGGCAAGATGGCGCGCACGCCCGAAGAAGTGCTGGCCTTTGTGCGCGACCTGGCCCAACGCGCCCGCCCCTTTGCCGAGCGTGAACTGGCCACACTGCGCAACTTTGCCGCGACTGAGTTGGGCCTGCCCGACCTGCAAGCCTGGGACCGCGCGTACGCCAGCGAAAAGCTCAAGGAAAAGCTGTTCGCCTTCAGCAGCCAGGAGGTGAAGCCCTACTTCACCGAAGCCACGGTGTTGAAGGGTTTGTTCGGCCTCATCGAAAGCCTGTTCAACGTGGCGATACGCGCCGAAGCGGCGCCGGTTTGGCACGACAGCGTGCGCTTCTTCCGCGTCTGGCGTGGCAGCCATCCGGTGGCGTCGTTTTATCTCGACCCCTATGCCCGCACCGGCAAGCAGTCGGGCGCGTGGATGGACGACAGCCGCGCCCGCTGGCGCCTGCCCGGCGGCACGCTGCAGCTGCCGGTGGCGCATCTGGTGTGCAACTTCGCGCCACCCGTGGGGGGGCAGCCCGCGCTGCTGACCCACGAGGATCTCATCACCCTGTTCCACGAATTCGGCCATGGCCTGCACCACATGCTGACCCAGGTCGACGACCTGGGCGTGTCTGGCATTTCTGGCGTGGAAGGCGATGCGGTGGAACTGCCCAGCCAGTTCATGGAAAACTTCTGCTGGGAATGGGACGTGCTGCAACGCCTGAGCTGCCATGCGCAGACCGGCCAGCCGCTGCCGCGCGCGCTGTTCGACCGCATGGTGGCGGCGCGCCACTTCGAGGCCGGGCTGCACTTGCTGCGCCAGTGCGAGTTCTCGCTGTTCGACATGCGCCTGCATGCGCAAGCCCAAGCCGCCACGCGCGTGCAGGCCTTGTGCGACGAGGTCAACGCCGAGATCCAGCCCTGGCGCGCACCCGATTTCGTGCGCTACCCGTGCAGCTTCGGCCATATATTTGATGGCGGTTATGCAGCCGGTTACTACGGCTACGCCTGGGCCGAGGTGCTGTCTGCCGACGCTTACGGTGCTTTTGAAGAAGCCGGCGTGTTTGATGCCGCCACCGGCCGGCGTTTTTGCGCGCAAATTCTCGAGGTGGGCGGCAGCCGCACGGCGCTGGAAAGCTTTCGCGCCTTTCGCGGCCGCGACCCCAGCCTGGACGCTTTGTTGCGCCACACCGGCCTGGCTTGAGATCGTGGCGCGCCTGGGCTAGATTC